>NZ_JBQFOW010000001.1:0-492284 GCF_056533855.1 Ruegeria sp. F11
GTTGCCCGCCGCCGTAAGAGACAACGGTGCCGTCAGATGTAGTGACGTTGAAGCCTTGCCCCTTCTTGGCCTGCGCGTATTCAATCCGGCTCAGAGGTGTGCGACCCGCCGCTGTTTCCTCCGCAACATACCGTTGATATTCGTCTGCCGGTTTGTCCGGCTGTTCCGCTTGCAAAATCTGCGCAAATTCCATGTGACGGCGAACATGGGCTTCCTTGTTTTCAAACTCGCCCACGAGTTCCTGAGCGCCAAACTGTGTTACCATCGCGTCCCACTGTTCCGGGGTCTGTGCGCCAAATGCAGCCTTGAGGCCCGTCTGTATCCGTTCCGCAGTAGCTGCGCGCTCTGCTGCGTCCATCTTGGCGACATGCGCCTCTGCACTCCGACGTTCCTCTGCTGTCAGGCGGGCCTGCACTTGGCGGCGCTGCGCTTGAATCTGGTGCTGACCTTGAATTTGGACCGCTGCGCCGGGATCATGCCGGGCTAGTACATTCATCGCAGCCGGATCACCGGCCATGATTTGCGGGCCGTGTGTCTGGTACATCTCACGCAGTGCGTTCTGGCTTTGGTATTGGTCAGCCCGTGCGCGGGCCTCTTGTCCTTGGGCCAGTGCGTTGATGAAATTTGGCTGGCGGCCAGCCAAAATTATCGATGCATCCATTCTGCTCATTGCATTACCTCGGGCATTTTTTGCGTTGCTATTTCGTCCATGGCTTTGGCGGCAAGCGCTACCCCAAGTTTGTCAGACGCCATGCTTACAAGTCTGGCTTTCAGTTCGGGTGATAGAGGCTTTGAGCGGTCGCTGTTTAGCCACCGATAGACCTCTCTGGTTTCATCTTCCGCCTTTCGTACGGCGGCCATCATTTCCCGGATTTCTACGCTCATTTGGTTCGCCACTGCCTGCCATTCTTGTTTGGTGTACGGTAACATATTACCTCCCTCAAAGCAAGAACAGGGCGTGAACATTCGACCGATTTGAGGCGTAGATGCACCGCGCAAACAGCGGTTCTTAGCGAAGAACTAATCCACTACATCTTGCGTCCCGAAAATCCTCAATGTTTCAGACGAGGTTTGGCCTTCCGGGGAAGAGTCCAATCATGAATTTGTTTGCGTGCTGATCCGGGGGTGTTAGCTCTAAAGGGTATAGTGAGGTTTTTTCATGGCAAAGTTTGACGATATCGAAACCATCCAGCTCGAGAATTTTCGGAGCTTCGGAAAGTTCATGAATAAGTACGGGCCGAACATTCGACCAGAACCCAACGCCGCCGGGTTTTATGCGGGTGGATGGGTTACCAACTCAAAAGGGATCAAGGCCGACAAGAAAGACTTGGAAGATGGCTTCGAAAAGAAGTTCGGTGCGCTGATGAAGCGAGCCTATAAGGTGCTGGAAGAAAGAAACAAAATTCGGGCATCTTTGGGCCTGACAAAGATTCAAATTCTGAACGATGTTGTGCGTGAAATCGGTAAGCATCCGGGAGTGGTCGGAACCCTGGGGAAGCAACTCGGAAAGCCGCTGAAGTTTAAATCCTTGCTGGACTACGCAAATGCCGTCTCTAAGAAGACGAATGCGCTATTTCCTGAAAAGCAACTGAAAAAGGACATTGTTTGGAAAACCATGAGCCATTGGTATGCCAAGGGGGCCGAGGGCGAAATACATGTCATGGAAGGCATAATGCCAGACCCTAAGGACAAGAATTTCAAAAACCTCAATGCGCTGAAAATCTTTGTGAATACAGAACTACCAGCATTGCTAAAAAGCCCCAAGCTCACGGATGGAGCGCGCCGAGAAGCACAAGCGCTCGCCAAAAAATACATCAAGCTGTTGGATCAAGATGAGAAGGCTCTGAACAAAGACGCCTCGCTTGCCATACGCAAATTGCGTTCCGGTTCACGTCCCAAGAAGTGATATTCCCGAAGGATCGATACAGGGTTTGGATTTCCCAGAGACAAAGTTCCGGCTCAAACAGACTGGGTGCTACAGTCGGAGTTAATGCACATTTGTTTTGCGATTAGGATTATGGAATTCTTGAAGCTACTGTAAAAAGATTACTTTTTTCTGTGGGAATTTGACCGGCAAGAGCTTTGTGAGATACTCTAGCAGCAAACCACGGGAGTGGACTTTTGGCGTATTTGTTTAAGACTATTTCTTGGATTATTTTGGCATTATCCCTGCCATTTTCTGCCGCAGCATCAGATAGGTTTGCCTTGGTCATTGGCAATGCTAGCTACGGAGACTTCAGTGACCTTAACAACCCACTGAACGACGCCAGTGATATCGCATCGACTCTATCCAGTCTGGGATATGCTGTAACTCGACATGTCGACTTGGAAAAACATGCGATGGAGCAGGCGCTACGAGAGTTTCGAAACGAGAGCGCTGGTGCCAAACACGCCATAATCTACTTTGCGGGGCACGGTGTTGAGATTGAGCGCAAAAACTACCTTATTCCAACCGACGCATCTCTGAAATCGGACCTCGATATTGAATTCGAAACTGTCCCTTTGAGCTTGCTGGAGCGCTCGGTTCAAGGTGCAACAGAGCTCCAACTGATTTTGCTGGACGCTTGCCGCGATAATCCGTTTTTGAATACGATGGCATTCTCGAACGGCACAAGTCGGTCAATCGGTAGAGGACTGGCTGACATTGAGCCTTCGGGAAGCAGCCTTATCTTCTATGCCGCTCGCCATGGCACTGTGGCCAATGATGGTGTCGGACGCAATAGCCCATTTGCCAGAGCTTTGTTGGCAGCACTCAATGAGCCGAACCTCGAGGTTGGGCAGCTTGTCCGGCGCGTCCGGGATGACGTTCTGGAAGCGACAAGTCACGTGCAGGAACCTTTCTTCTACGGCACGTTGTCTTCGCGGCAAGTGTTCTTAAACCAAAAACCCATTCAGCCAAAGAGCGAAGACGACAGAATTCAAAGCTCGTCCTCTGAGGCGTTGGAGCTTGCCTTTTGGCAGGCGACCGAACGAGGCGGAACGGACGCGGATTATCGCGATTACCTTTCACAGTTCCCGGAAGGCAAGTTCCGTTCGATAGCGGAACGCCGTTTGGCAAAACTCGATAGTCAAGTACCCAGCTTGTCCAAAGATGAAGAAACCTCAGCATCGGATACTCAGAAACTTGACGAAGTACCTTTCTTAATGACGAAAGAACTGGTTCACGAAATACAGGAACGCCTGAACGCAGGTGGTTACAGTCCAGGCCAAGTGGATGGTATCTTAGGTAATCGAACTGTCGGTGCCGCTGGTGAGTTTTCAGTTGCTTACGGCCTTACCGGTAACGGAAGAATTGACCATGCTTTTGTTGCCGAATTGCGTCGGCAAGTCACTGACGCAATGGTCTTAGAATGGAAAAGGGAACTGGCCTCGAAGCAGCGGGCAACTGCAAAGAGTACAATAAAGAGTGAAGCAAATTTGAGCGACACAAATGCGAACCAAGACAAAGAGTTGAAAGCACTGCGAAGTCAACTTGAAGGTCAAAGCCTCACACAGGATCAATACGAATCTAGACTGACAGAAATCCAACAAATCCGAAATCGATTAAAAAGAACTCTTAGCGAAATAGACGGCCATACTGATTGAAAAATAGTGCCAAAACAGTCAAATTAACTTGTCCGATTTCTCACCCTCACCGCTAAGAACGACTTGCATGCCGTCGGCGTCATAAGGTTGCAGAAGCTCAAAAGCTTCGTCAGGGCCGCCGCTCATCCACTGTTCATAGTCGTCTGGCTTGAGGATCACCGGCATTCTCTGATGGTGGATCGGCTTCACAATCTCATTTGCTGTTGTAGTAACCACAGTGTACGTCTCGACGGCGTCGGGGCCTTCTTTGCCCGCATAGCGCGACTCTTGCCACATCCCGGCAAAAGCGAACGGCGGGCGGTCCTCATCGCCTTTCAGGGCGAACCAGTGATAAGTGGCCGGGTTGCGCCCCTTGGCCTCGCAAAAGGAACTGGCAGGCACGAGGCAACGACGATGCTCGAAACTGCCCCTCCAAAGCCCGCTCGAACGTACCTTGTCGTCTCGGGCATTGTTCCAGGCATTCGGCTGGATAATTGCCCCAGTCTTCTTGGATTTCTTCGTTGTCCGAAACCCCCAACTAAGCGGCAGCAATTCTCGCTCGCCATCTTCGGTAATTCTGACCACCGGAGCCATATGCTTTGGATAAATCGCCGGTAGGGGCTCTGCGTTTCCAAGCCTGTCGCGTTCAACCGCAACGTCGAACAGTTGGCGCATCGCTTCGGCGGGGATCGTGTTGGAGTAAAGGTTGCACATGTGAAATACGGTAAGTGCGATTTTTCATTTGGACAAGCGGTCGATGTTCGCTACCTGTTCCCTATGCAGAACTGGCCCAACCGAATCCCCTTCGACCTTCATATCGAACTTGAATCCCGTCGTGTGGACGATTGGGAAGCCGCATTGCGCGCGTGGGCAAAAGCGCATGGGCTCAGGCTCAAACTGCAGTGGTGGCGGCAGTTGGAAATCACAATCGCAGACCTGCATTCACGCCGATACACAGCAAAGCCGCAGGACTATTGGTCTGTCTTCAAGGAATGGCTTGAGCGGCACTACGTAGCTGCGCCAGAACAGCTTCCTGCGTGGCCGGAGCAGAAATGACAGCGTTACTTTACGTCACCTAGGCAATTAATTTGCCAGCTTATCTCCTCTTCCCCCAAAATAGTGAATGTACGCGGAGCGGCTAACAGGATGCACTTGCTCCACGCCGCCAGGGACAACCACAACTGCCTGTCACAAATGAATAGAAAGTGATGGGTGGTGTGAGGGGCTGGATGAGGGGGTCTTGGCCAGCCCCTCATATTGTGGGGGTGTTACGGATTGGGTTAAGTGGTCCGTTGATAAAACCCTACTCTCTGGTTCATGTTTCCGAAATTGGGGGTTTCCCTTAGACCCTCTATTTTCTTGTCCCAGACACAATTCCAACATTCTGCTCTGGTACCAAAGCGGTGCGGCGCGTCTTGAGGGGGTTAACGATTTCCAAGAGGGGGTATGATTTTGGCGCGTCGTACCCCGGTCTGCCAAGAGTCAGCCATTTTTGGCTTCATCTCAAACACCTAGTTTCCTTGGCTAACGTTTCCGCTGGTTTTGACGTTTTTAGGCATGTGCGAACAGATTTCATCCAACCAACTCGCGTCTGCTGCTACGTTGTATGCCGTTTTGTCACCTCGCGCGAACTCTGCTCTGGTGGTGTACATGAGGGCAACTGCGTGGCACCGCTTCTTGTTCCAATATCCTTTAGGTTTTTTCGGTCCGGGCATGCAGCTTCTCCTGCGCGGATTGTGATGGCGCAGGGTAAATTGGGATTGTGAAACTTTGCCAAATTATTTGTTATTTTTGCCGCCGATGTCAGATTGGCTAAAGAGTATGTCTGAAAGCTACCCCATTTCTGCAAACCACGTTGGTCTCTTGCCTGTTCCCAGGTGAGCTGTTTCAAGTGTTCTAAACTCGCTGCGTGCTCGCCAATGAGCTTTAAATTGAGAAAGAGAGAGATGGTACGTTTGTTGACTGCATTGGCGCTCCTGCTGCCCGCTCCCCTCGCGGCAAATCCCTTGGCAGAGGACGAACTCAACACATTTCGCAATAGCCAAGGCCTTGCAGAGGTAAGCTACAATCAAAGACTGGAGAAAGCCGCCAAATCTCATGCTGAAGACATGGTGAAGAAGGGTTTCTTTTCGCATAACGGCTCCAACGGGTCTGATGTGGGCGAACGAGTACGCGACGCGGGCTACGAATGGTGTTTTGTGGCTGAAAACATCGCCCAAGGGCAGAACGGTCTAGACGCCGTTATGTTGGCTTGGGCGCAATCGCCTGGACACAGAGCCAACTTACTGTCACCGAAAGCTAAGGAGTTTGCGCTGTACGAGGCGACGGGCCGTACATGGGTCATGGTTTTAGCCGCGCCGTGTCGATAGTCTTGTGCTGAGATTTGGCCAAACACGCATCAAGTACACTGCTACAACTCGCTATCGACAAGCCGCTCCAAAGCGCGAGCCAGACGCACATGCTCGTTGATATCTTTTCTCATCTCCTGCGTCTCTCGACTTCGCATACCGTGCTTCTAGCCGGGTTATTCTGCTTTTCATGTTCATTTACTCTGCTCCTCTCAGAGGTTTTCGCCATCTTGCTCAAGGTAGGCGTGTCGCCGACCGTATGGGTTGGCCCGCTCCTTGAAATCCTCTTGAATCTCCTTGGGCTGGCGCTCCATCACCGTCCCACTCACTGCGGCGCTTTGGATAATCAGGTCAGTTTCTTCTTAGACGGCTAGCGTTTCCACGAAGTAGAGGACAGAATCCCCATTTGCAGCCTGTTCCAATTTGCTGACGCGTTTACTTATCGTTATGGTTGCTTCCTTCCATTTCCAGGTCCGCAGCAGCGAATGCCGCTACACGTTCTTCTTCGGTCATGTCTTCAATGAGCTTGCCGCCAGCCCTGATGGCATACACGCGCCGCTCAAACTCGGTTTTGCTTTCGCCGTCTTTTGGATGAATACGACCAACACCAAGGCCGCAGATTCTTGCAGGTCCAGGCCTGTACTCGACAATCCGGGTGGTTTCCTCGGTGCCCTTTTTGATCCCGTAAATCTGATAGAACACGATGAGATGATCCTGAGTGACCGGCGATTTTGCTTCCAGTTTCTTCAAGCGATTTTTGATGCTCATATCAACCTTCCTCCGTCAGGCTTGCTTGGTTGCAACCGGCTGCGTCCAAGAAGCATTGGAACAGTTTCGCGTTCGGGGCTGATTGCTTAGAAAGCTCGATACATTTCCGGGCTACTTCCTCATCCACCCGGCCATCCAATATGAGGGCGGCAACCTCTACGGGTGATGCCTTAGCGGTCAGTTGGTTCAGTGGGGTATACCGCATCCGTTCGGCAGTGCTTAGCAGTTGCTTGGTCAACTGATCCGATGCGCCCGACTTCGATACGGCGCATACAGCTTTCCTGCTTTCCAAAGCTGCCAGTCGATTTCTGATGTTCATTTTCCTGCCTCCAATGCTGTGATCCGGCGTTCCAGTTCCGTGGTTTCCAGGACCCGCCTGTACTGCTCCACCAGCCCCATGACCGTTGCGCCCTCCAACGGGGTCACCTCACCCTGAGACACGGCCTGTAGGACCGCCTGTGCGGCCTCTGAGGCGTCCTGAGCGCTTTGGATAGGTGGAAGGTCAAAACTAACCGGCGCGTCCTTCCTCGTGGGCGCTATCCGCTCCAAGCAGAGACGCAGGGCAGTGCTGTCGCCTTCAAGCGCCATCTCGACCGCTTTCTGCGTGATTTGCTCACACTGGCCCTCAAGCAATCTTTCAACCGCCCGTGTGACCCTGTGCCGGGTTCCTCGGGGCTTGCCGGGGTTGCCCTGGGCAAACTTACCGCTTTCGTCAGTGTACGTATTGCCCACGTTTTTTCGTTCGGATTCATCCGTCATTGCTCATGCCTCGCTTATTGGATTGTTGGTGCAGAAGGTGTCCGTTTCCCCCAGACACCCTGGTAGATTAAGGATGTCATCAATATTGAGCCGGGAGCCCTGCCGAAATGGGGCGTTTCCGGCACAAATTTTGAGCCGCCCTGTCATCATTTTTGTGCCGCCTCTGCTGTCCCCGGCACAAATTTTAAGACGGTGCTGTCATGATTTTGATGACGGGATTTTTCTTTTCCGTTGGTCCCATTGGGGTTGTGAATCGGGGCTTTGACGACAGGGAAATCCGCGCCTTCGGACCATTGCTTGTACAGTCTTCGTCCGCTGTTCCCGTGTGCGGCGGGTAGGGATAACTCAGTGAGTTCAAACAGCGGGGAAGTAGCTACACCACTGTCACCAAGTTTGGGTGGCGTGGTTACTGCGATGAAGCCCTTGGCCTGCAATTCGCGGAAGCCATTGGCGACAGTGTTACGTGTCACACCTAGACGCTCTGCCGCCTGCCGGACACTTAAACTGATCCTGCCGTTATTGTTGCTGTCCGGGCCTTTCCATTCCAGCTTGAGCCACGGATACAGCGCCTGTGCGACGGGTGAGAGAGCCCGCCAAGCGGGCTCCTCCATCATGTTTCGGGGAAGCTTTGCGAAGTGCTCGCCGCGCTTCTCGTTACGCTTGTCACGCCCCATTTATTCGACCGTTGCTCTGTTGGACGCATCCAACAAAGCCCTCAGAACATATGGCAGTAACGAGGCCTCGAACATGACGCCGCGATTGGTACGGCGCAGACCTGCTTTCGTTTTGGACCAGACTCGGAAATCTACGATGTCCAATCCCGGATGGGGTTTTGCGTCTACAGGGGCGCGAGATATGCGGATTTCCTCGCGCCCGTTGCATGGGACCACAACCATCATGACCGACGCTCCCCGTAGTAGAGGGCGGCAATTAGCCGTGCGGCGGCCTCTGACAGGCCGTGCTTGCGACGAAGGGCGTGAATTTGGAGGTCCCGGGTTCTCATGCCGCCACCTCGTTCGCCTGGATCAGCTCAACTTTGCTGACGAGGAAATAGATGCCGAACTTCTGGCGTCCGGTATCTGCATCACCCCGATACATCTTGCACTCGATGTTCACGCCGTCATCGCGCCGCAGGGGCAGCACTTGATCCGAGAGGCGGCAGTAGCTGGCCGCGTAGAGTGGAGACCGCATCAGCCCTTCAAGGACTTGGCGCTTGTGCTTGGATGCGTGGATTTCGCGCGGCTCCTTACCCGGATCGGTGACCCGATACAGCGCTGGGGCCGTCAAGTTGGGAAGGTCTGCCCAGCGATACACGCGCAGTGCGTTTGAAGGTGGAAGTTCGGTTTTGATTGTTTGGTTTTGCTCGAAAGTAACCATTTATTGTCCTTCTTTTGTTGAAAGACATCAGGCTTTCGGCTATTCTCTCAGTACCACCTAAAAGAATTCGCCTCCGCCCGTGCCTCGGGTGGGGGTTTCTTTTAGGCCGCAACCTGTTTCTCGATTGCAGCATCGATATCGGCCTCGTTCCAATAAAGACGAGAACCGAACTTGATAGGCTCAGGAATACGACCCAGTTCGACGTCGCGGTAAACGCTGGAGCGACTGCGACCGCCCAACTTGGCTTGCAGGTCTTGGAAGGAAAGTAGCTTCATGACTGTGCACCGCGTTGCTTCGTGGTGCACCTAGAGTCATTCATACAGGCGAATTAGAATATTGCGAAAGAAACTAAACCCTTAAATCACACTCTATCACGGGTAACTTCGGCCTGTTGGACATTGTCTCTAGCTGTCTGCTGAGTCGCTGCCGTGACGCCACCTAACAGAACACTTGCTATATCTGCGTACGATGCTCCTTGCGCCTTAGCGTCCAAAACTCGTAAGTACCTCTTCCATTTGGATTTATGAGTTCTTTCGAGGCCCTTTGTGGCGTGGTTTCTGTGCATTTCTAAATAGTCTTTTAAGCCGTCTAGTTGAGGATCAAGCGGTTTGTCGCAATCGAACACAATTGCTACCTGACCCGGCCCTATGCAGCTTGCTGTGTCCCATGAACCAAGCTTTTGAGCTTCAAGATGAAACGGGAGAAGCTTTCGCGACTCCAAAAAATGGAGCTTTCCGCCCAGCTCTGACTTAAGCAAAGCGTAGCTATTCGAATAGGCAGGGTTTGGCAGGTGCGAGTAACCAATACCAGCCGCCCGTGCTGGAACCAGCCGAAAGAAATGATCTCTGTATCGCGGATGATTAATCACGTTTCTTGGAACAGGTTTACCAGATTTTCGCCAGTCACGGATTGCGAGGTCAGAGAAGCAGAACCTAACTGGCTGGCTGCGCCGCCGAAACTCCCAACGCCATTGTTCTAAATCCCATCCGTCGCTGATTTCATAAGCTCTTTCGTCGGTCCAATCCGGGACGCCCCAATCAACATCATTCTTATTCATGATGCGCCCTCATCACGTGTTCCTAATTTTTTTGAACCCGACAATAACAATGACCATTTTCTCATCAGTCGGCCACGTTGCTCCAAGAAATCGGTACGCTTATAGGCGCGTTCAACAGACCCACCAACAACGTGACCCAAGCAGGTTTCAGCAACTTCGAACGGCACGTTCTGCGTCTCCGCCACCCAATCTCGGAACGAAGACCGGAAACCGTGCGGGCGTTCAACCAGACCACGGCGCTTCATATACGCGCTCATTGTCATGTCAGAAATCACACCACGGCGGACGCTTGGGAAAAGGTAGCCGTCCCGAGCCATGGGCTTGGCTCTCTCGACTACAGAAAGGGCTTCAGTGGATAGTGGCACCCGGAAATCTTGGGTCGCGTCTCTGCGTCCCTTCATCGCTTCTGCCGGTATGGTCCATACGTCACCGTCAATCTGATCCAGGCGCAGGTTTCGCAAAGGGTAAGACCGCACTGCTGTAAGTATAAGCAAACGCAGCGCAAGCTCGGTTGTCGTTCCGCCGTCCAAGCTTTGATAGAAGGCTGGAACGTCCTGCCACGGCATTGCGGGAATGTTCTTGGCCTTGTGGCGCTGTTTTCCTAACAACGCCTTTGCTTTGTCAGTGGCTTGCAAATCCACATCCAAGCCGAGGGCCGCAGCGTGGCGCATCACGATTGATAGCCGGTTCATAGCTTTCCGGGCTGTATCCGCCTTTGTGTGCCAGATAGGGGCAAGCGTATCCCGGATATCCTTTTGGTCCAGTTCCACGACCGGCACTTTCCCAAGCTTGGGCAGCACATGCAGTTCTAGCGGTGAATACCACCGGCCTGCTTTACCATCACCTTTCAACTCGGCCTTTCGGCTCTCGAACGCATCCAGGGCAACGTCCTTCAACAGATGCAGCTTACTGGCTTCCTCACGCTTGAGACGTTCGCGTTCTTTGATTGGGTCAATGCCTTTCCGAGCAACAGCCCGCCAGTTCTCTGCCACCTGACGGACTTCCTTGAGCGATACCTCGGGATAAGGCCCCAGACCCATTTCACGCCTACGACCGTGGACAGTGACACGCAAGAACCATTGTGCCCCGCCATCCTCGCGACGGTGGAACCACAACCCGCCACCGTCAGAATACTTTCCGGGAGCGGAAGCCTTCAGCGTAGCTGCACTGAGCTTGTTCAAAGGGCGTGACACTCAACCACCTCTCTATCCACCCTCAATATATAGTATACGCTGGGGCATAGTGGAACACAGTGGCACAGTTAAATCACTGTAAATAAATCATTCAGCAAATTCTTGGGACATGGTGAAGCATCCTGAAACAAGGATTAGATGCCGTGTGGGGGCACCATTTTTCAGCAAATACAGTGAAGCGCTCCGAGGCAGGCGCAACCATTGCGACTCCAAAGCGGAGGCGTTTGATTGAACAATGATCGATCTCGTGCGGCGGCAAACCCGCTTGTGAGGTACCTCAAATTAACCGTCTCTTCTCTGCTGAAACGCATTGTCTTCATTACCTTGTCGCTTTAGGGGTTTCTCAGGCCCGACGGCGGGTCAAAGCGCTTTGCCCGCGTGGTGGAATGGTAGACACAGGAGACTTAAAATCTCCAGGCGGAAACGCCGTGCCGGTTCGAGTCCGGCCGCGGGTACCAAGTTTTTAGGCGCATTGTTGGAATTAGACGCTAAGGTGCTAACTCCAAGCGCCACGCCGCGGGGAAACAACTAGACCGGATAACCCAGTTCCGTGATCAGGCGCCAGATGTCGCGGTTTGCGGCTGACAGTTGTTCGACCACGTCCTCGATCTCGTGTATCGCCTCGTCATCTACCGTGTCTTCCCGGCCCAGTTTGATGTCGGTTTTGCGGTCCGAGATGCGCATCAGAATGGTCTTTGGGTTCCCACTTTCCTTGTCGAAAGAGTATATGCAGTGATTGAACTTGTTTCGGATGCCCGACAGTTTGCTGAGGCGATGGGTGTGCTTCAGAATCGGATCACGTATCTCAGCCGAGCGACCATCCATTTTGGCCAGACGTTCGACCAGATCTATCCGGGCTCTGGTGGTGTTCAAAGTCAGGAAGATGATTACGGCGACGTCCTTTGAGGTCCCGCTCAGGCCAGCGATCAGGTGGATTAGCAGGCTTTCGGTGTTGGTCCACATGTAATTCAGCTTGCCGACCAGAAGGATCAGGCGGTCGAAGCGGGCCTCGAAAGGATCAGTCAATTGAAATCTGCGCGTCGTTTGGCGCGACCTCGAAATAGAAATGAGCGGCGGCGGTGCGGTTGCTGACCCCGATCTTGCCCACCACGTTATGCATGTGCAGCTTGACCGTGTGCTCGGTAATGCCCAGCCGGGAGGCTATAACCTTGTTGCTTTCCCCCTGAGAAACCAGACGCAGGACCTGTTTTTCCCGGCGTGTCAGTTTGGCGTAGAGGCTTTGAAGTTTCGGGCTGTCTGCGCGGGGCGATGCGGGGGCGGGTCCGTTTGGACGAGGGCTCGGTTTGGAAACGGCGTTGGCGAGGAAGCAGGGCAGATACAGTTCCTCATGCATCAGCAGCCTAAGTATTGCCCGCCAAACATCCGGCGCGACGTTCATGGGCAGATAGCCGATATCGCCGAATTGCTCTCGATCCCAGTTCTCAAAAAGGACGCGGGCCGATTCTTCTTTACGATAGGCGAAGGCCAGGCAGCTGGACGCGGCATTGCGGATATAGTCCTTTGGGCGGGCCAGAAGGTCATCCAGCAAGAGTTGATCGACAACCATGACACTGCCAGCCGCTGCGGCGGTCCCTGCCAGAGCATCAAGCGTTTCGTGGCGCAGGGCTTGAACGCCAAATTCATTGTGAACGCTTCTTAGGGTTTGATTCGAATAGAATAATTCTTTGCCAATAAAATTGATCGAGAAGTCCTCGTAACCGGTGCTTTGGGTATCGGAATTACTCATTACGGTTTCACTCATTATTATTCTCTCCGGTAAAAATTGAGATAATAATTGTTTCGTTAATTAAGCTGAAGTTTAGGGCGGTGAAAGGGTAGTGTATTCAATTAAATAGTAAGGGGACTATACCTGAAAGTAGAATTTTCAGCAATAAGGCAAAAGAAAATCGAAGCTTCACATAGAACTTTCGTTTAGGTATTTGAGGCAATTTTGTGCCTAAATTGCGGAAACAATTGGATTTCTTTGTGCCTTCCGGGCTCGGTGAAAAAATCAGTGCGCTTTTTCCCAAGATGAGTTTTTGAGCACTTAAAATACAGCAAAAACAAAGTTTTAATCTCTTTAGTACTTTCAGGCAGCTAGGCGTTCGCAGGTACCCCTGCAACGATGAGAGGGCTTCAATTCAGGAAGCTTCAATATCCTTGCGTGACCGCGCACTGCCTATTGTGGCGCACTAAAAAGCGGTCGCGAATTCGGCTTGGCCGAGAAGGGAGGTGGGCACGACACATGCTTGACGACCACATTCAGCGCAATTCAGCGGCTGTATGTGGAGTTTTTTGTTTCCAACACGCCGAATACCGCTTTGTAGATGAATGGCGGTCTGGCGTATCAGTGATGGATTATTGTTATGAGACGCAATGTAAATAACACCAATGTTACGACCGTCGACGAAATTAATGTCGAAAATCTCTCTGCCGATCTCGATGCAGACGTGGATATTGCAGAAGCGACGATTGATGCGGACCTGACTGCTCAGCAGCAGCAGCAAGATCAGAACGTCGAATCCTCGAACGACCAAGCGCAGGATCAGGGACAGGATCAGGGCCAAGAGCAAGGTCAGGATCAGGGTCAAGATCAGGGCCAGGACCAAGGTCAGGACCAAGGTCAGGATCAGGACCAGTCTCAGACGCTGGATGCTGGTGACGACAGCAACGACAACTCGAACAACAACGCCATCAACATCGACTTTGGCGGCGGCGAGTGGATTCCGCGCGATGACGATCAGGTCGATCTGGACCTCGGCGATGACGCATCGGTTGGCGATGTGATCAGCGCTGGTGGTGATCTTGACTACGATCCCGGCGACGACATGAACCTGGACATCTCAATGGATGGTGCCGGGACCGCGATGTCATCGGTCAACAACCAGGTGAACACACTGGATGACAACGACTCGCTCGAGTCAGCGTCCGTGTCGAATGACGGCATGTTCCACCAGGAAGGCGATGCGCATGGCGGTACTGCCCATGCCGAAGAGGGCATCGGTTCAAACGCCAATGGCGGTGACTCCGGTTATGGCGGCACCAGCTACGGCGGTGATGCAAGCTCGGCGACCAGTGGTGGTCATGCACATGCTCTGGGTGGCCATACTGGCAGCGCAGATGCGGCCTCGACCGGCGGTGACGGCGGTTCGACCGGTGACGCACATAATGCCAGCATGGGTGTAGGCACCTCGGATGCCGCATCTGACGGCGACAGCTCCGGCGGCAATGGCGGCGACGCGGATAACTCGTCTTCGGCCAGCAATTCCGGTTCTTCAGACGCCAACGGTCAGGGCACCGGCGGTGCTGGCGGTAGCGCGGATTCATTCGGTCTGGGCCTTGGCCTTGGTCTGTCTGGTGCAGGCGCGTATGGCGACGCTGATGGCGGCGACAGCGACTCTGACTCCAACGGCAACGGCAATGGCAACGCGACGAACGATACGAGTGCCGATGGTGCGGACGGCGGTGACGGCGACGCCACCTCGGATAACTCGGCATCGAACTCCGGCGACGCGGACACCGAAGCCAATGACGCGACCGCGGGCAGCAATGATGCTGATGGTACTGCGTCCAGTGCTGCTGACAGCTCGGCCGACGGCGACGGCGGCGACGGAGACGGCGGTGATGGAACCGGCGGTGACGGAGACGGCGGCGACGGAACTGGCGGTGACGGCACCGGTGGTGACGGCGAAGGCGGTTTCGCGGCATTGGTCGAAGCGGCAATCATGGCCCTGCAGGAAGAGCTTGGCATGGTTGATGCTGAAGCCGGTGAAGGCGGCGACGGCAATGGTGGCGACGGAAACGGCGGCGACGGTTCTGGCGGTGACGGCGACGGCGGCGATGGTTCCGGCGGTGACGGTTCCGGCGGTACGGCCGACTCGGATGCCGATTCGCAGGCGGTTGGCGATCAGTCCGCAAGCGGACCTGACATCGACCAGACCTCGGGTGACGTGAACGGATCGGCCGACAACTCGCAAGCGACCGATGGTAGCGGCGGCGACGGCGGCACGAACGATGCCGACGGTGCGGCAAACGGTACTGGCACCGGTACGGCAGCAGCCGACGGTGACGGTGGTGCCGGTGGTACGACCACGCCGACAGCGACCTCGACCGGTAGCGGTGCGGGATCTGCCGATGCGGCCAATACGGCCGGTGCCGGCGGTGCTGCTGATGTTATGGGCGACTCCGACAACGAAGGTTCGGCAGACGCCTTGGCAGAAGCGATTGCCGGTTACGGCGGTGCGGGTAGCTCGGACAACGATGCGACCTCGACCGGGTCCGGCAGCGCGACCGGCGCGGCAAGTTCGGGCGCAAGCGGTGCCGGTGGTGCATCTGCTGCAACCGGCGGAACCAGCGGCGCGGCAACCGGTACGGCGATGTCCGGCGACACCATGGGTGGCACGATCACCGGTGGTAGCGCGGCTGGTGCCTACTCGGGCGACGGCGGTGCTGGCGGTAACGGCGGCGCATGGGGTTCGAACAACAGTGGCGATGGTATCGTGACTGGCGAGTCCTACGCTTCGGCAGCAGCCGTTGTCGATACATCGGCGTTCAACCAGTCGATCGTCATGGGTGCCAACGTGCTTGGTAACTCGGTCGATACGACCATGGTTGGCGGTTCGATGACGTCGTCCTACGCAAGCGACGACACCGACGCGTAAACAGTAAAACGGGGTCCGCATTCTCGGGCCCCGTGATTTTAACGATAACGCCGGGGCCGTAATCTGCGGCCTCGGTCAAGCTGAACCCAAGGCGGAAATTGTAGCCGGTGCGGGTGTAAAGGATGACCGATATGGCCCTTGACAGTATTACCGAAAAGATTGCCCATTTTATTGGAACTTTTGAGCTAACCACCGAACAGGCCCGGTTGCGGGATCAGTACGAAGAGTTCACGGCCATGCGGCGCAAAGCCGAGCTTGATGAACTGGAAGACCCCATCAAAATCAATGTCAAAGCCAAGCTCGAACTTGATCCGGGCGACTACAAACCCCTTCCTTTCAAATTCGACGCGCCGCCCGCAGACCTGCCTCTGCCACCGGCCCCGTTTGGCCCCATTCAAGAGGCCGCGATCTATCTGGATGGCGTCCCGCTGGCCGAACGGTTCGTTCCCGAGTCATTTTTCGGGGGTCCTGATGTAAACTTTGAAGTGCTGTTCATTCGTCCGGAAATTGAACCCTTGGGTTCGGCAGTAACCTTCACGCTGCAAAAGCTGTTCCTGCGCGACAACGATACGGTGGGCGAGGGCGACTTTCGCGACACTGAGGATCTGATTGCCGAGGGCGAAGCGTTTCTGGATACCGCCCTGTCCCTGCACGCCTTTGCCGCGCCGTCTTTCAGCCTTGCGGATTATGCATCCGTCGACGCCGTGAAAGAGCTGGCCGAGCAGATGCAGAACCCGTTGAACTCCGAGGTCGAGGGCGTCACCATTCACCAATTCCACGGCGAAGATGCGCTGGGCATCATTGTGAACGGTGAGTATGTGGACGAAGCACCGGTCTGGAACGATTTGCTGCCCGAGTATCATCAACCCGATGAGGACGAGGAAGCCGAGGCCGAGTACGAAGCGCAGTTCCCAGACGAATGGGATCAATCGAAAGACCCTGATTTCGATGAAGGGCATACGGTAATCGCTGGCGGAAATCTGGCGATCAATGCGATATCCACCACCGTTGCGTGGGTCGATGCGCCATTCATCGCCGTGGGCGGTCAGTCGATCAACCTGACAATGATCAGCCAAGTGGCAGCCGTTTCGGATTGGGACCAGGGGCTACCGGGCACCGAAAGTGGCACCAATGTCATCCAGTCCACCGAGATTGTGGTCGAGGCCAACGAAGCCTCGTGGCTGGACGGCGGCACGGAACAACCCGCTTTCATCACGGTCGATTGGGTTCACGGCGATATGGTGGTTGCGAACTTCATCAGCCAACTGATCGACGCGACGGATATCGACCACATTCAAACCGAAATCTCGGCCTCGTCCACGCTGTACGCGCTGGGCGATAACGAGATGGTCAACGTGACCGACATCATTCAGCTTGGCAGCTATTACGACCTGGTCATGATCGGTGGGGATATGATTTCGGTCGATGTGCTGCACCAGAGCATCGCTCTGATGGATGACGACATCGTTACAGGGGTAATCCCCGCCACTCACGAAGACGGCGACGACGAAAACCTGGTGATGAACGACGCCTCGATCACCACGATGGGCGAAGACACGCACGAGGATATCGGCGACAACATCTCGAACGCGATGGCGCTGCAAGAGATGGACATGGAGGCGCTGGAACAGGCGTTGCTGAATGACCCGATGTTTGCCGGGATGGAGCAGATGCGGGTCCTGAAGATCGATGGTGACCTGATGCAGGTCAACATTATGGAACAGGTCACGATGATGCTGGATCAGGACGATGTGCATCTTTCGGGGCCGAACGCCCCGGAAACCGACGTGGTCGCCGGCAGCAATGCCATTCTGAATGCCGCTGACGTCACCAAGTTAGGCGTCGATTCCGTCGTCATGACCGGTGAGGGCGAGTATTCCGACCTGCTGATTCATCAGGCCAGCCTCATTGATATGCCGGACAATGAAGAGATCGCGGAACTGACTAATGAGGCGATTGCCATGATCATGGAAGAAGCCTCTGGCGGACAGATGGAGGCCGGAACAGCACCGCAACTGACGCCAACAGAAGAGTTCAGTACCGAAGACGGCCTGCAGTCCATGCTGGCCTGAGTTTCCCATGTTTTTACGAGTGACCAGAAGGTTAGTAGATGTCGATTATGTTTTCGTCGCGCCGTACCTTATATGCCAGCCCTCTGGATCGGCACGGTGGCACTGGCCCGCTGAAGCCTGACGCAGGCGACAGGCTGGCGCGCCCGAAGTCGGGCACCAAAGGCGCAGCGCGCCTGAGTCTGACCGAGGAGATGCGCGTGCTTGAAGCGGATGAAAGGCAGGCGGCGAAGGTGGCAGCGGAACCGGAACCGTCCGCGCGTTCAATGGAGGATACTGCCCGGCCACAGAACCCGGAAGACCCAGCAGATCAGCAAACAACGCGTGCCGTTCCTCCCCAACGGCGCGAACAGCCGCAGCCCGCGCAAGATCAAGACCCTGCGGGCGGTGGCGCAGGGGTGGCCGATGGCGATGGCTTCGGTCCCGAAACCGCCAAGGATGCCACAGCGCGCACGACCCCCTCAGCGCCCGCATCCGGCGGCGATCGCATAGGCACCACGATTGAGGCCAAAGCAAACGAGCCACTGATGCGGGCCAAGTCCGGCGGCGGTGGTGGGAATGGGCCACCCCAAACTTTCCACAAGCGCACCCCGCCCGAGGATTTTCAGCAAACGCTGAAAACCTCGATGCGGGCGATCTGGCGCAATCTGGCGTTTGTGTTGGTGCTGACCTGTGCGACCAATATCCTGATCCTGGCGATCCCGATCTACCTGTTCCAGATCAGTGACCGGGTGCTGACCAGCCGTTCACTGGATACGCTGATCATGCTGACGGCTATCGTCGCCGGGGCGGTGATCTTTCAATCCGCCTTTGACGCGATCCGGCGGTTTATGCTGATGCGGACCGGGGTCGAGATTGCAGCCCGCCTTGGGGCACCCGTGCTGAGCGCCGCCGCCCATGCCTCACTTCACGGAAGCGGGCGCGAGTATCAGACGCTGGGCGATCTGCAGCAGGTGCGCGGTTTTCTGGTGTCGGGTACGCTGATTTCGTTTCTGGACGTCCCATTTGCACCGATGTTCATCCTGATGATCTTTCTGGTGCACCCGCAATTGGGCATGATCGTTGTGGTCACCGCTTTGCTGCTGATGACCATTGCACTGATTAACCAGAAGATGACCGCCAAGCCCTTCTCCGAGGCGAACCGGGCGCAATCCATGGCGAACCAGCATCTGGATTCGATGGCGCGCAACAGTCAGATCATCAACGCGTTGGCCATGATCCCCGAAGCTGTGCGGATTTGGGGCCGCGACACCGCGCAGTCCCTGACCTGGCAGGTACGGGCGCAGGACCGTAACGTTGTCTTTGCCGCCATCTCACGCGCGATACGCCTGCTGACCCAGATCGGCATTCTGGGCTGGGGCGCGTTTCTGGCGCTGCAGGGAGAGATCACCGGTGGTATGGTGATCGCCGCGTCGATCATTGCCGGGCGGGCCTTTGCGCCGATCGAAGGCTCCATCGAGGGGTGGAACAGCTTCCTGATGACACGCGGGGCCTACAGCCGGATCAACGCACTGCTGTCGAGTTCGGCCCTGCAGTTCGAAAAACTGCGCCTGCCACGCCCCGAGGGCCGGGTGGATGTCGAGCGACTGCTCTATGTGCCCGGCGGCACCAAGCGCGTTGTGCTGAACGGCATCAGCTTCTCGCTTAATCCGGGCGAGACACTGGCCATCATCGGCAATTCCGGCGCGGGCAAAACCACGCTGGGCAAGACGCTGGTGGGCTCGATCCTGCCCACCTCGGGCAGCGTGCGTCTGGACCTGATGGACATCCGCAACTGGGACCCGCGCCAGTTCGGTGAAAGCATCGGCTACCTGCCGCAGGACGTGCAACTGTTTCCCGGCACCATCAAAGACAACATCGGACGCATGCGCGCGGACGCAACGGATGAGCAAATCCATGACGCCGCCGTGCTGGCGGACGTGCACAACATGATCGCAACCCTGCCGCAGGGGTACGAGACGGTGGTGGCCGCCGATGGCTCGCCCCTGTCGGGCGGTCAGAAACAGCGCATCGCGCTGGCGCGCGCCTTCTTCGGGAACCCGCGGATGGTGGTGCTGGACGAGCCGAACTCGAACCTCGATGTGGCGGGGGACAAGGCGCTGGCCCGTGCCATTGAACAGGCGCGGGAAAGCAAGATCACCGTCGTGGTGATCACGCAGAAACCGACGTTGCTGAGCGTGGTGGACAAGATCATGCTGCTGACCGACGGACGCGTGGCGCTGTTCGGACAGCGTGAGCAGGTTCTGCAGCAGTTGGCTGCATCGCGCAAACAGCCCGGAATTGAAGGCCAATAGGGGGTCTGACCATGAACGATCTTGTACCCGTAGACGACTCTCCCAAGGACCCCACCGTTTGGTATGCCGAGGTTCCGCGCTCGATCAACCGGCTGATTGTGATCGGCATGGTGATGCTGGTGGTCTGTTTCGGCGGCTTCGGCGTCTGGTCGTTCAGCGCGCCGCTTGCGGCGGCTGTGATCGCGCAGGGTAGCTTTGTTGCGACCGGGCGCAACAAGATTGTGCAGCATCTGGAAGGCGGCATTATCGAAGAAATCAAAGTCATGGAAGGGCAGACCGTGACCGCTGGCGAAGTGCTGATGACGCTGGACCAGACCTCGGCCGAGGCGAATGAGCGCGAGCTGTTCATCCGCCAGGCGCGTCTGCAAGCCATGACCGAACGCCTTCTGGCCGAATATCGCGAGCAGGACAAACTGAACTTCTCGGCCAACCTGATCGAAGCCTCCAAGGACGTTGAGGTGATGACCATCCTCGATGGGCAAAAACTCAGCTTTGAGCTGTCGCGCAAGACCCTTCTGAATGACGTGGCGCTGCTGGAACGCAATATGGAGGCCCTGAAAATCCGCGCCAGCGGGTTCGAGGCGCAACTGGCCAGCATGGTGCGGCGTGCGGAAATCCTGCAGGAAGAGTACGATACGAAAAAGTCTCTGTTCGACAAGGGACTGGTGCGCAAGGGCGACCTTAACACCATCCGCCGCGTTCAGGCCGAGGCCGAAGGCCAGCATGCCCGGTTGCAGGCTGAAACGGCAGAAATCAACCAGATGCTTCTGAAATACGAAGAACAGATCGCGCGTACCAAGGCCGCTTATCGCGAGGCCGCGCTGGATGAGTTGGGCGTGATCGAGGCCGATCTGGAAAGTGTCCGCGAGAAATCGCGGCAGGCCCGCAGCGTTCTGGCCCGCGCCGTTGTGCGCGCGCCGGTCACCGGCACGGTCGTTCGGTTGCACTACCACACACCCGGCGGCGTGATCGAAACCGGTGAGCCCATCGCGGAAATCCTGCCCGCCGACGCCCCGCTGATTATCGAGGCGCAGATCCCCCGCACCGAAATCGACAGCGTCGCAACAGGGCAGGAGGCCACGGTGCGACTGGTCGCACTCAACCAACGGACCACGCCGGTTCTGCAGGGTGAGGTGTTCTATATCTCGGCAGACGCGCTGCTTGAGGATACGACAGGCGTACCGCAAGAGGTCTATCTGGCCCGCATCTCGCTGACTCCGGACGAGTTGGAACGTGTGCGCGGGTTCATCCCCACGCCGGGCATGCCGGCTGAGATCATGATCCAGACCGAGGAACGCACCTTCGCCGCCTATATCGCCAAGCCGGTGACAGACAGCATGTCCCGCGCGTTCCGCGAGCACTAGGCCCTCCAACAATGGCTGTGTGATCTGACCCATATCAAGGCTACTCACATTCGAATTGCATAATATGGTGGAAGAATTCCAATCAACAGGATGACCGGCCATGATACGCCTTGCCGCCACGCTTTATTCTCTGATCGCAACCGCTTTGGCCGGGTCGGCTGTAATTGCGGTGTTGTCCATGGGGATGGTCTCGGTCGCGGCCATTGTCTCGGCTGCGGCGGTGGGGGCCATTGTTGCCGCCCCCGCGTCGTGGCTGGTTGCCAAGCGCCTGTATCAGGGCGCGTGATCAAGCGTTCAGGAAGGTTCTGACGGCGGCCTCGAACTCACGCGGTTTCTCGGCATGCAGCCAATGCCCCGCGCCGGGGATTTTGGCGAAACGCGCGCTTGGAAACAGGGCGCGGATTTTGGCGCGGTGTTCCGGCAGCACGTAATCTGAGCTTGCGCCGGACAAGAACAATGTGGGCCCGCCCCATGCGCCTTGGATGTCGGGGAAGCCCATGATTTTGGGCATTTCGGCGGCCAGCACATCCAGGTTCAGCAACCACCGCTTGCCGGGGATATCCAGCGACTGGGTGAAAAAGCTTTGCAGCGCCGGTTCAACGCCCAGCCCGGCCAGTTGTTGTTCCACATCCGACCGACGCGAGACGCTTGAGAAGTCCACGGCCTTCATCGCCTCGATAAACTGAATCTGGCTGTGGCTGTAGGCCACCGGCGCGATATCCGCGACAACCAGCTTGCGCAGCAGATCGCCGTGCTGCAGGGCCAGCGTCATTGCGGCCTTGCCGCCCATCGAATGGCCCAGCACATCCGCCGTTCCGCCGAAATGCTGGATTACCTCGGCCAGATCCTCAGCCATTTGCGGATAGGTATGCTGATCGGTCCAGATGCTGAGCGTGTGATTACGCATGCCCACGGCGATCACTTGCCGTTCATCCGACAGCCGTTTCGCAATCACCCCCCAGTTCCGGGCCGAGCCGTAAAGGCCATGCGCGATGACCAAAGGGGGATTTTCGGTTGGTTCACCATGTACGATCGTGTGCAGCATGATCGGGTGATACCCGGCGCGATCGAAAACGACCAGCCCCATTGTTCACAGCCCCGGTGACAGGTAGATTACCCGTTCAGGAGGGGCCAATGTCGCAGGACACAGATATCCAGTACCGGATTGCCGAAACGATCGCGCTGCTGCGCGCGAAGCTGGGCGTGCGGGACAAGACCCTGACGGCCTCGGTCCGGCATGCAAAACGGCGTCTGCCGCGCCGGATCTACAAGAAAGCGATGGTTCTGGCGCAGGCCGAGCAGATGGCTGCCCATCCCAAGTTGAGGCTTGTTCTGGATAACCCGAAACTGATCCAAGCCTCGGAAGAGGTTCAGGCGCATCTTACCGCGATCAATCTGGCGGATCGCAGATGGGGCTGGTTTCTGGGGCTGCTGGGCGGGCTGGCGTTCAATCTGTTGGCCCTAGCGGTGCTGTTTCTGGTCGTTCTTTTGTGGCGCGGTTTCATTTGACCAGCCGCGTAGAGGCCACAAAAAAAACGGCGCCACATGGGCGCCGTTCTCGTTTGTTTCAAATCGTTTATAGGTTCGGATAGATCGGGAAGCGCGCGCACAGCTCGGCGACTTCGGCCTTCACTTTAGCCTCGACCTCGGCGTTGCCGTCTTCGCCGTTGGCGGCCAGACCGTCCACAACTTCGATGATCCAATCCGCAATCTGACGGAACTCGGTCTCGCCAAAGCCACGGGTGGTTCCGGCGGGCGAGCCCAGACGGATGCCGCTGGTGATGGTCGGCTTCTCGGGGTCAAACGGCACGCCGTTCTTGTTGCAGGTGATATGGGCGCGGCCCAAGGCCTTTTCGGTCGCGTTGCCCTTGACGCCTTTGGGGCGCAGGTCGACCAGAACCACATGGGTGTCGGTGCCGTGGGTCACGGTGTCCAGGCCGCCCTTGATCAGTTGATCCGACAGCGCCTGTGCATTCACAACGACCTGCTTGATATAGTCCTTGAACGCGGGCTGCAGCGCCTCGCCAAAGGCCACGGCCTTACCAGCGATCACATGCATCAGCGGGCCGCCCTGAATGCCGGGGAAGATGGCCGAGTTCACTTTCTTGGCGATATCCTCGTCATTCGTCAGGATCATGCCGCCGCGCGGGCCGCGCAGGGTCTTGTGCGTGGTGGTGGTGGCCACATGCGCGTGTGGGAAGGGGCTGGGATGCTCGCCTGCCGCAACCAGACCGGCGAAATGCGCCATGTCCACATGCAGGTAGGCACCAACCATGTCAGCGATTTCGCGCATGCGGGCAAAGTCGATCTGGCGCGGGATCGCGGAACCACCTGCGATGATCAGCTTGGGCTGATGCTCTTTCGCCAGCGCCTCGACCTGATCGTAGTCCAGCATGTTGTCCTGCTTGCGGACGCCATATTGCACCGCGTTGAACCACTTGCCCGACTGGTTCGGACGCGCGCCGTGGGTCAGGTGACCGCCCGCGTCTAGGCTCATGCCCAGAATGGTATCGCCGGGTTGGATCAGCGCCTGGAACACGCCTTGGTTGGCCTGAGATCCGGAATGCGGCTGAACGTTGGCAAAGCCACAGCCAAACAGCTCTTTCGCGCGGTCGATGGCCAGATTCTCGGCGATATCGACGAACTGGCAACCGCCATAGTAGCGGCGACCCGGATAGCCCTCGGCGTATTTGTTGGTCATAACCGAGCCCTGCGCCTCCATCACGGCGGCAGAGACGATGTTCTCGGACGCGATCAGTTCGATCTCGTCGCGCTGACGACCCAGCTCGGATGTGATCGAGCCAAACAGCTCGGGGTCACGATCTGCGAGGGACTGGGTGAAGAAACCGGTATCACGAAGGTTGGCGTTCATAGTGGCTCCACAGAACTGGGGTTTATCTGGCGGATTTCCTATCGGAAACATACCCTGGGTAACAGCCCTAAAGCGACGAAATGGCCCGCTGCGGCGTCAAGACTGGCCTATTGCGGAAAGGTATGTTTGTTTCGGAACCAAATGTGCAGGACCGGAAACCGGAAAACATGATCAAGAGAATCGCCTTTCTTGCGAGCGATGCCAAGGTGGCGCAATCGGCCCGCGACAACCTGGTCGCCAGATATGGCAACGCCGCCCCGCGGGACGCGGATGTTGTGGTCGCTTTGGGCGGCGACGGGTTCATGCTGCACACGATGCACAGTATGCATCATCTCGACACGCCGGTTTACGGTATGAACCGGGGCACCATCGGGTTTCTGATGAACGAATATCACGAAGAAGACCTGATGGACCGTCTGGCCGATGCCGAGGAAGAGGTCATCAACCCGCTGGCCATGCGCGCGATTGATCAGTCAGGCACCCTGCACGAGGCGCTGGCCATCAACGAGGTGTCCTTGCTGCGCGCAGGGCCGCAGGCCGCGCGGCTGAAGATAAGCGTGGATGGCCGCGAGCGGATGGGGGAACTGGTCTGCGACGGGGCGTTGCTGTCCACGGCGGCGGGCTCGACGGCATATAATTACTCGGCCCATGGCCCTATTCTGCCGATTGGTTCGGACGTTCTGGCGCTGACGCCGATTGCCGCCTTTCGCCCGCGTCGCTGGCGCGGCGCATTGTTGCCCAAGATCGCCAAGGTACGGTTTGATGTGCTGGACGCGGACAAGCGCCCGGTCATCGTGGCTGCCGATTCAGTTGCCTTCCCTGATGTCGATTGGGTGGAAATCAAATCCGAGCCTGCGATCACGCACAGGATACTTTTTGACCCCGGACACGGGTTGGAAGAGCGTTTGATCTCCGAACAATTCACATAATTTTCAGTAATTTGGCGAAATATTCTTGCTTATGTGAACCAGTTCACACGAAACTGATCAGCCTTGAGGTAGTCTGAACTTGCCCGGAGAACACGCCAAGGTGGGAGTGAGTGGCCACCAACGGTGTTTTCGAATGATTGCGCAGTTTTCGCGCTGGCGAGGGTGGGTGGTGCTACGCTCGTCATCAGAAATCCGGGAATATTTTAGTAGCTGGGCCCCGGGCAAGTTACCCCGGGGTCTATTTATTTTGGGGACGTCTGAGTCTCGATCTGATCCCATAGGGGGTCGCACATCCGCCCCACGCGCGACTCGATCGCAGCGGCGGCATCCACGGCCAGATCCTCGCGCCAACGCCTTGATGCGATCTGCACGTTTATGGGCTGTGGGCCACCCGGTAGATCGGCCAGCCGGGCAGGGACACAGGCAGCGGGCAGGCCGAGGAAGTTCATCGCGTAGGAATAGACCGCACAGCCCAGAACCTCATGCACGCCTTCGGCCCCTTCTGTGTCCCGGTCGGGCTTGAAGAAGGGTTGTGGCAGGAAGGGTGACAGGACCAGAGGGTGGTTTTGCATAAACAGTGACCACTCGCGCGCGTAGTGGCTGCGCTTCGCCAGCATCTGCACCAGTTCTTTTTCCACGATGGGCGGGAATTCCTGAAAATAGACGCCAAAGATGTCTTGAATGGTCTGCGATCCGGCAGCCTCGATATCGCCTTGCATCAGGGTCAGAACCTCTCCCATCAGCGCGCGATAGCCGTTGCGCCCGCATTCGAATACATCCGGCGGGTCGATCTGTTCGACCAGATAACCCGCATCAACCAGCGCATCTCGGGCCGTATCCAGCGCCTTTTCGACCTCGGGGTGCAGGGCGTAACCGAATGTGTTTTTGGTAAAGGCCACTTTGATCGGGCCGTCCGGGGCCTCACCCCGCCAAGGCAGCGGCACGTGAAACGGGTCGCGCGGGTCGGGCGCGATCAGGCTGGGCATGGAGAGATGCAGATCGGCGGCGGAGCGGCTGAGCAGGCCCTGCACCGACATGGACTGCGCCAGCATTCCGCGTTCTGCGGTCTGGCTCGGGTTCCAGGCGGGAACACGGCCTAAGCCCGGCTTGATGGTCACAGCTCCGTTCGCAGCCGCCGGAAACCGCAGGCTACCGCCGATATCGTTGCCATGCGCCAGCGCCCCGATGCCTGCCATCACCGCGGCACCGGCCCCGCCCGAGGACCCCCCGGCCGAGATATGCCGCCCCCACGGGTTATGCGTGCGGCCATAGAGCGGATTGTCGGTATCGGCCCTGAACGAAAACTCGGGCGTGTTGGTGCGCCCGATCACAATGGCCCCGGCTTTATGAAGGCTGGACACCACGGGCGCGTCATCCGGGGCGATCACATCCTTCAGGGCGACCACGCCGTTGGTGGTCGCGTGGCCCTTTTGGTCCACATTGACCTTGATCGTGACGGGAACGCCGTGCAGCGGGCCGATTTGTGCGCCCTTGGCGCGGGTCGCGTCCAGAGCGCGCGCGCGATCCAGCGCCTCGGCGCTCAGGTCCTCGACCACCGCGTTCAGGGTTGGGTTCACCTGATGCATCCGAGCGATCGCGCTTTGTACGGCGTCTTCGGCATTTAACTCGCCACTGCGCGTCAACGCTGTCAGGTCGGTGGCGCCAAGGCGCCAGATTTCGCTATCTGCCATGTACCCTCACTGTCTTACGGTGACAGTAGGGGGGCTGTTTCAGGTTGCAAGCAAAAGCGGGGTTTGGGCGGTCAAAGACCGCCCGGGGATTTTTACTGCGCGTAACCGATGGATTGCAGCGCCGTGGTGATTTCACCCAGAATGGCGGGGTCATCAATTGTAGCGGGCATCTTGTAGTCCTGCCCATCCGCAATCGAAACCATCGTGCCGCGAAGGATTTTGCCCGAGCGGGTTTTGGGCAGGCGATCCACCACAACCGCCAGCTTAAACGCCGCGACCGGGCCGATTTTTTCGCGCACCATTTTCACGACTTCCTGCACCACCTCGCCATGATCGCGGGCGGCACCGGCATTCAGGCACAGGAAACCAACAGGCATCTGGCCTTTCAGCTGATCCGAGACGCCGATCACGGCACATTCGGCCACGTCCGGGTGGGCGGCCAGAACCTCTTCCATACCGCCGGTGGACAGGCGGTGGCCCGCGACGTTGATCACGTCATCGGTGCGGGCCATGATATAAAGGTATCCGTCCTCATCGATCATGCCCGCATCGCCTGTCTCATAGTAGCCGGGGAAGTGGTTCAGATAGGATTTCCTGAACCGTTCCTCTGCGTTCCACAATGTTGGCAGAGTCCCCGGCGGCAGCGGCAGTTTGACCGCGATTGCGCCCAGTTCGCCCGGCTTCACCGGATGGCCACCTTCGTCCAGAATCTGAACGTCATATCCGGGCATGGGCTTGGCGGGCGAGCCCAGCTTGATCGGCAATTCCTCGATCCCCAGCGGGTTTCCTGCGATTGCCCAGCCGGTTTCGGTTTGCCACCAGTGGTCAATGACCGGAACCTGCAACGCCTTCTGTGCCCAGGTGATCGTGTCGGGGTCGGCGCGCTCGCCTGCAAGGAACAGAGCCTTCAGGCAGGACAGGTCATATTTCGCCATCATCTCGGCATTGGGGTCCTCGCGCTTGACGGCGCGGATGGCGGTGGGTGCTGTGAAGAAGCTTTTGACCTTGTGCTCGGCAATCACGCGCCAGAAGGTGCCCGCATCGGGGGTGCCCACCGGTTTGCCCTCGAACACGATGGTGGTGTTGCCGTGGATCAGCGGCGCGTAGCAGATGTAGGAATGCCCCACGACCCAACCGACATCCGAGGCGGCCCAGAACACGTCGCCGGGATCAACATTGTAAATGTTCTTCATAGTCCAGTTCAGCGCAACCAGATGACCCGCTGTCGGGCGAACGACCCCTTTGGGCGCGCCCGTGGTACCCGAGGTATAAAGGATATAGGCCGGATCATTGCCGTTGACGGGCACACATTCTGCCGGTTCGGTTCCGTACTGGAACCCGTGCCAGTTCACATCGCGCCCCTCAACCAGTTGCGCCACTTCCTGTTCGCGCTGGAAGATCACGCAGAATTCAGGCTTGTGGGCAGCAAGCTCAATCGCGCCGTCCAACAGCGGTTTGTAGTGCACTACGCGGCCCGGCTCCATCCCGCACGAGGCGGCGATGATTGCCTTGGGTTTGGCGTCGTCGATGCGCACCGCCAGTTCGTTGCTCGCAAAGCCGCCAAACACGACCGAGTGTACGGCCCCCAGACGGGCGCAGGCCAGCATCGCCTCAAGCGCCTCGGGAATCATCGGCATATAGATGATGACACGGTCACCTTTTTCTACGCCTTTGGCGCGCAGCGCACCGGCAAGGTTGGCGACACGGTTGCGCAATTCGACATAAGAGATTTCGCGTTTCGTGTGGGTGATCGGGCTGTCATAGATGATGGCGGTCTGTTCGCCGCGCCCGTTTTCCACGTGGCGATCGACAGCATTCCAGCACGTGTTGACCTGCGCGTCGCTGAACCATTCGTACAATGGGGCATTGTCGTCAAACAGGGCCTTGCTGGGGGCTTTGACCCAATCGATCCCTTTGGCGGCGTTCATCCAGTACGCCTCGGGGTCGGATTTCCAGCTGTCGTACACGTCCTGATATGCCATCATTTTCTCCTCCGAAACTCCTCGGGCTTGTTGTTAGGCATACTGACCCCCGGTCACAAGCGGCGCGAGTGACGGCGCGTCAGTTTATCGCGAATCCTTTGCAGATCGGCCAATTCCGGCTTGCAAATTTTTGCAAAACTCTTTTTGGAATGGAGTTTTTCGTTATTTGATGGTCTGATTTGCAAAGTTGCAAACTCCTTGGCGCAAAAATATTGGGCAGCCTGGGAATCGGCTCAGTGGGCAGTTTTGGCAAAGCGGGGAAGATCGTCCCGGATGGTAAGCCAGCGCAAATGGTCCGAGTGAAAAACGTGAAAGCGGGGCGGAAGACTGTCGGGCTCTTCCAGCGTTGCCGTGTAGAGGTGGATATTAACTGTGTCGCGGGCATTGCGGTACGCCATCTGCGTCCCGCAGGTGCCGCAGTACAGCCGCTCGACATGATCAGAGGACCGGTAGATTTGCGGCAGATCGCCCTGCCATTTGACCGTTTCGTGCGGCAGGCCAAAAAAGGTGGTCACCGGTGACGCACAATTACGGCGGCAATCGGCGCAATGGCAATAGCAGCTCCAGGCCACATCGCCATCGCTTTCCCAGCGTATCGCCTTGCAGTGACAGTGCCCCTTCATGCGGACCTCCCCCTAGGGCGGCCGGATGAAGGGGCCGCCCGCCTTAACCGTAATGCGCGACCGGGGTTCCGGCAATGGCCGCCATGTTGAGCAAGCCACGTGCGGTGATCGACGGCGTCACGATGTGCGCCTTGTTGCCCATGCCCATCAAAATCGGGCCGACCTCGATTCCGTCGGCCTTCATTTTCAGAACATTGCGCACCCCGCTGGCGGCATCCGCGTGGGCAAAGATCAGCACATTCGCCGCGCCGGTCAGGCGGGATGCCGGAAAGATGCGATCCCGCAGCTCAGGGTCCAGCGCTGCATCGAGGTTCATTTCCCCTTCGTAGACAAAGTCGCGCGGTTTCTGATCCAGAATCTCCAGCGCTGCGCGCAGCCGCTTACCGGACCCTTCTGCCTGATTGCCGAATTGCGATTGCGAACAGAATGCGATCTTGGGTTCCAGTCCGAACCGGCGCACGTGGCGTGCTGCACCGATTGTGGATTCGGCCAGTTCTTCGGGCGTCGGAAGCTGCCTGACATGGGTGTCGGCGATGAACAGGGGGCCGTCTTCCAGAATCATCAGCGACAAGGCCCCATGAGGGCGCACATCACCGTCGGCTAACACTTGTTCCACGTAATTCAGATGCCAGCGGTATTCGCCGAAAGTACCGCAAATCAAGCTGTCAGCCTCGCCCCGCTGTACCATGATCGCGCCAATGGCCGTCGTGTTTGTGCGCATGATCGCCTTGGCCAGATCGGGCGTCACGCCGCGACGCTGCATGATCTGGTGATACGAGTTCCAGTAGTCGTAGTACCGAGGATCGTTTTCCGGGTTCACGATCTGACAATCAGTGCCGGGCCGGATGGTCAGACCCAACCTCTCGCAGCGGGCCTCGATAACCTCGGGTCGCCCGATAAGGATCGGCGTTTCGGTGGTTTCTTCCAGAACGGCCTGCGCGGCCCGCAGGACCCGCTCGTCCTCGCCCTCGGCAAACACGATCCGGCGCGAGGCGACGGCTGCCGCTTCGAAAACCGGACGCATCAGCAGCGCGGATTTGAAGACGGTCTGGTTCAGCTTTTCCTTATAGACCTCTAGGTCGTTGATCGGTCGTTTCGCGACGCCACTGTCCATGGCAGCCTTAGCGACGGCCGAGGACACCACGCCAACCAACCGAGGATCGAAGGGTTTCGGGATCAGATAGTCCGGACCAAAGGTCAACTGTTCACCTTTGTAGGCCGCCGCAGCTTCGGCGCTGGTTGTGGCGCGGGCCATTTCGGCGATGCCGTGCACACAGGCGATCTGCATCTCGTCATTGATCTCGGTCGCGCCGACGTCCAGCGCACCCCGGAAGATAAAGGGAAAGCACAGGACGTTGTTGACCTGATTGGGAAAATCGCTGCGCCCGGTGGCGATGATCGCATCCGGGGCCACCTCGCGCGCTGCATCGGGCAGGATTTCCGGCGTCGGGTTGGCAAGCGCGAAGATGATCGGGCGGCTGGCCATTTTGGCGACCATCTCAGGCTTCAAAACGTTCGGACCGCTGAGGCCCAGGAACAGGTCGGCATCGCCGATCACGTCATCCAGTGTGCGCAGGTCGGATTTCTGCGCGAACTGGTCCTTGTGCGGGTTCATGTCCTCTTCCCGGCCTTCGTAGACCAGCCCGTGGATGTCGCACAGCCAGATATTCTCGCGCTTAACGCCCAGCTTGACCAGCATGCTCAGGCAGGCGATCCCGGCAGCGCCGCCACCGGTCGAGACGATCTTGATGTCTTCGAATCTCTTGCCCGCAACGTGCAGCGCGTTCTTGGCGGCTGCGCCCACTACGATGGCAGTGCCGTGCTGATCATCGTGGAACACGGGTATGTTCATGCGCTCGCGGCAGAGCTTTTCGACGACAAAACAATCGGGCGCCTTGATGTCTTCAAGGTTGATCGCACCAAAGGTGGGTTCCAGCGAACACACGATATCGGCCAGCTTTTCGGGGTCAGGCTGATCGACCTCGATATCGAAACAATCGATCCCGGCGAATTTCTTGAACAGGACGGCCTTGCCTTCCATCACTGGTTTCGAGGCCAGCGCGCCGATATTGCCAAGACCCAGAACCGCCGTTCCGTTGGACACCACCGCGACCAGATTGCCACGCGCGGTGTAGCGTTCGGCGTTCGACGCGTCGGCCTTGATTTCCAAACTTGCCTCGGCCACGCCCGGGGAATAGGCGCGGGCCAGATCGCGGCCGTTGGCCATCGGTTTGGTCGCCCTGACTTCAAGCTTTCCGGGCTTTGGATAGGCATGATAGTCAAGCGCGGCCTGTCGCAGGTTTGGGGTGTCAGACATCGGCGATTCTGCTCCATTATGAATTTGGGTTAGTGCTAAAGTGTTTTTCACGATTTGGCTACGTTGCGTCACTTTTGACCACCCGGACGGATCGCAGCAGCCCGTGGTTGCTTTTTGTCGCAAAATTTTTACATTGCCAGCTTCCTGAAAATCTGGACCGCGTAGCAGCGACAAGAACCAGCATGGCGAACAATTCTGAAATTCAGACCGCGAACGGTCTGCGCGAAACGGCGCGTGGATCAACCGGGCAACGTTATGCCGTCTGGGCGGCGGTCTTGCTGATTGCACTCCTTCTGGGGGCTGTGATCCTGTGGCCCATACAAGCCTCGGCACTCAACCAAGAAGGCGGGCTGATTGAGACATTGTCAGCCGCCGGGTTGTTGATAGCGGGTGTGGTGGCGCTTTGTCGGTTTCGGGGGCTGAACCGTTTGTATATCGGGCTTGTCTGTCTGTTGCTGGCGGAGCGAGAGTTGGAGGCAGAAATTTATGCCACCGACAGCCTGCCGTTCCTTGTGCTCAATGGTTTGGACAATCTTCTGGATATGACTGTCGTGCGCATAGTCCTGGCGTTGCTGGTTGTTGGCGGGTTTCTGTGGCACGGGGTTCCCAATGGCTGGCGTGCGTTTAAGCTAAGGGCCCCGTTCCTCAAGGTTTTCGTGATTGCCGGAGTGGCGGCCGTGATCGCGCAAGTGCTGGAAGAAGTTTCCGGTTTCTACGACACGGATCTATCGACGACGATGGCGACGCGGCTGTTCGTTCTGGAAGAAACGCTCGAGATGCTCTTTTCGATTGGCATTTTGGCCTCGGTTCTGATCGGATGGCCGAAATCGCAGATCGATGAGACAATTCATGAGCCAGACACAGCAGACACGCGCTGAAATTCGCCTACCCACGCAGGAACTCCGCGAAGATATCCCGTTTTATACCCGTGTGCTGGGGATGAAGATGGACATGATCTATCCGGCGGATGATCCCCGGGTCGGCGTGTTTTCCGGCCATGGTTTGCGGCTGCGCATCGAAAAAGACGCGCCTGAAACGCCGGGGACCCTGCGAATTCTGACAGATAACCCGGATGAATTTGCGGATGGTAAACGTGTTCTCGTGGCCCCAAACGGCACCCGGATCGAGATTGAGGAACGTGATCCGCCGCTAGTGATGCCCGAGACGGTGCACTCTTTTGTGGTGCGCAGGCTCAAGGATCAGGCCCCATGGATCATCGGGCGGGCGGGGATGCACTACCGCGATCTGGTCCCCGACAGGTTGGGCGGCTCGATCATTGCCAGCCATATCCGCATTCCCGATGGGGGCCCGGTGCCCGACATGGTGCATTTCCACAAGGTCGGGTTTCAGTTGATCTTCTGCATCCACGGCTGGGTCGATGTGGTCTACGAGGATCAGGGCGACAAGATGCGCCTGACCGCAGGCGATTGTTTTATCCAGCCGCCGGAAATCCGCCACCGCGTGCTTGAGGCCTCGGACAATGTGCAGGTGATCGAAATCGGTGTGCCTGCCGAGCATGTCACCGAGATTGATCATGAGATGGACCTGCCCACGCCCGACTATCGCCCGGACCGGGAATGGCAGGGGCAACGGTTCGTCTATAATCAGGCAAAAGATGCCAACTGGGGACCGTTCCGTTTGCCGGGCTATGTCTGCCGCGATACAACGATTGCCGAAAACACCAAAGGCGTCGCCGGGGTGCAGGTCGTGCGCCGGGGGCAGGGCGATCCGGTCTGGGCCAGTCACGACACCGATATCCACTTTACCTTCGTCATGGACGGCGCGGTCACGCTTGAGGGCGAAGGTCGCGAGCCGTACCGGCTCGAGCAGGGGGATGCGTTCGTGATCCCGCCGGGCATGCGCACCCGTCTGGCTGATCCATCGGACGATGTTGAACTGCTCGAGGTGACGTTGCCCGGCACGTTCAACACCACTATCGGTTAGGCAAAAACACCGGCGCGGGGGCTTCAACTCTCCCTTCGGTTTCCGGTAAGGTGAGTTTTTCTGACCAGACGATCAAAAATCGGGGAATCGCCATGTCGCTCAAAGATGCTGCCTTGAAGGTCCGCGAAAACGCCCATGCGCCGTATTCCAACTTTAAGGTTGGCGCTGCGATCCGGTCTGGGTCCGGAACGATCTACATCGGATGCAACGTTGAAAACGTGGCGTACCCCGAAGGCACCTGTGCCGAGGCCGGTGCGATTGCCGCCATGGTCGCCGCAGGCGAAACGGAACTGTCCGAGGTCTATGTCGTCGCCCAAAGCCCGCAACCGGTGCCGCCCTGCGGTGGCTGCCGCCAGAAGCTGGCCGAATTCGGCGGGCGAGACGTCAAGGTAACGCTGGCCACCGTCGACGGGGCCGAGTTGGAAACGACCATCGGCCAACTGCTGCCCGGTGCGTTTGACGCCTCGCACATGAAGGATGCCTGACCCATGGACGCCCGTTCAATCATTGCCAAGCTGCGGCGGAATGAGGTGCCAACCAGCGACGAATTGATCTGGTTCGCGCAAGGTCTGGCCGATAGCAGCATCAGCGACGCGCAGGCCGGGGCTTTTGCCATGGCCGTTTGCATGGGTGGGCTGGGCGCTCAGGGGCGCGCGGATTTGACGGTGGCCATGCGCGACAGTGGCGATGTGCTGAACTGGGACGTGGATGGCCCGGTAATCGACAAGCACTCGACCGGGGGGGTGGGCGACTGCGTCAGCCTTGTGTTGGCTCCGGCATTGGCGGAATGCGGTGCCTATGTGCCGATGATCTCGGGCCGGGGGCTGGGGCATACCGGCGGTACGCTGGACAAGCTCGAGGCCATCCCCGGCGTCAGCACCCAGATCGGGCAGGACCGGCTGGCGCAGATCATGCGCGACCACGGCGCAGCCATCGTTGGCGCAACGGGTCAGATCGCGCCTGCGGACAAGCGGCTTTACGCGGTGCGGGATGTGACGGCGACGGTTGAAAGCCTGGACCTGATCACGGCCTCGATCCTGTCCAAGAAACTGGCCGCCAGCCCGGACGCGCTGGTGCTGGACGTCAAGGTCGGCAGCGGGGCCTTCATGAAAACCTTCGATGACGCGCGCAAGCTGGCCACGGCCCTGACCGAGACGGCAAATGCCGCAGGCTGCCGGACCTCGGCGGTGATCACCGACATGAACCAGCCTTTGGCGCCGGCCTTGGGCAACGCGCTGGAAGTGGCCGAGGTGATGAAGGTTCTGACGGGTGCGTATGACTCCCCGCTGCCGGTAATCTCCGCCGAGTTGGGCGGTGTCCTGCTGGCCGATGCCGGGATGTGCGACACGGTGGAAGAGGGTCGCGCCAGAATCGCCGAGGTGATCCGCGATGGCCGTGCGGCAGAACGGTTCGGCCGGATGATGGCCGCTGTCGGCGGCCCGGTGCAATTTGTCGAGACCTGGGCGCGCTTCCTGCCAGAGGCCAATGTCATTCAGGAGGTTCCTGCCCCAAAGGATGGCTATGTGACCGCCATTGATGGTGAGGCTCTGGGCCTCGCCGTCGTCGCGCTGGGCGGCGGGCGTCAGGTTGAAAGTGACCAGATCGACCCTGCCGTGGGTCTGTCGGATATCGTTCGGTTGGGCGATTGGGTGGCCAAGGGCACCCCGCTGGCCGTTGTCCACGCGGCCCGGGAAGACGCCGCGCGCCTTGCAGCAAACGCCGTGCTGGCCGCCATCCGGGTCGAGGATGCCCCGCCAGAGGTGCCGGACCTTGTGCACGAAAGGATCAGGGCATGACCCGCGCCTTTTTGGTCGTCATGGACTCGGTCGGGATCGGCGGCGCGCCGGATGCAGACCAGTTCTTCAACGGCGATACCCCTGACACCGGTGCCAACACGTTGGCCCATATCGCGCAGGCCTGCGCTGATGGTCGGGCACAAGATGGGCGCTCTGGCCCGCTGCATTTGCCAGATCTGGATGCGTTGGGCCTGGGCGCGGCGGCCCGTCTGGCCTCCGGCGCGGACACACCGGGGCTGACCGCAGAATCCAACGGGCTTTGGGGCTGCGCGCGGGAACATTCGCCGGGCAAGGACACGCCCTCGGGCCATTGGGAACTGGCCGGATTACCGGTTCCGTGGGATTGGCACTATTTCCCGGACACGCAGCCTGCCTTTCCCGCCGACCTCAGCCGCGCCGCTGCCGAAGCTGCAGGGACCGAGGGCATTCTGGGCGACTGCCATGCCTCGGGCACCGCGATCATCGCCGATCTGGGGGCCGAGCACATGCGGACGGGTTGGCCGATCTGCTACACTTCAGCCGACAGCGTGTTCCAGATCGCGGCGCATGAGGAAAGCTTTGGTTTAGACCGCCTGCTGGAGATGTGCCGTGCGCTGGCCCCGCGCCTGCATGAGATGAAGGTGGGCCGGGTCATCGCGCGGCCCTTCGTGGGAACACCCGAACAGGGCTTCACCCGCACCACCAACCGTAAGGATTTCGCCATCCTGCCCCCCGCGCCGGTGCTGACCAACTGGGCGCAGGATGCCGGGCGGCGTGTGCATGCGGTGGGCAAGATTGGCGACATCTTCTCGATGCAGGGGATCGACACGCTGCGCAAAGGCTCGGACGCTGATCTGATGCGCCACCTGTCCGATCTGGTCGATGAGGCCGAAGAGGGCAGCCTGACCTTCGCCAACTTCGTCGAGTTCGATAGCCTCTACGGCCACCGCCGCGACATCAGCGGCTACGCCCGCGCGCTGGAGTGGTTCGACCGCGAAATCGGCGTGATCCTGTCGCGTCTTCGAACCGGCGACCTGATGCTGCTGACCGCCGATCACGGCAACGATCCAAGCTGGACGGGCACTGATCATACCCGCGAACAGGTCCCGGTTCTGGTCGCAGGGCAGGGTGCGGGTCAAATCGGGCAGATCGATTTCGCCGACATCGCTGCCAGCATCGCGCACCATCTGAACATTCCGGCTCAGGGGCCGGGAAAGAGCTTTCTATGACCGTCGCCGACCTGCCCAAGATTGAATTGCACCTGCACCATGAAGGCGCGGCCCCGCCTGCCTTTATCCGCCAGTTGGCCCATGAAAAACGCATCGACCTGAGCGGTATTTTCAAGCCAGACGGCAGCTACGACTTTCGCGATTTCGCTCATTTCCTCAGCGTCTACGAAGCCGCTTGCGAGGTTCTGAAATCGCCCGAGGATTTCCGCCGTCTGACTCTGGCGATTCTCGAAGAAAGCGCCGCGAACGGGGTGGTCTATTCCGAAACCTTCCTCAGCCCCGACTTCTGCGGCGGCGGGGACCTGCACGCTTGGCGCGACTACCTGACCGCCATTCAGGACGCCGCCGACGAAGCCGAACGGAAATACGACATCACATTGCGCGGCGTTGTTACCTGCGTCCGCCATTTCGGCCCGGAACAGGCCAAACGCAGCGCTTTTTGCGCGGCGGAAACCGCCGGGGACTGGGTCACAGGGTTCGGCATGGGCGGCAACGAGTCCATTGGCACGCAGGGCGACTACAAATGGGCATTTGACTGCGCGCGCGAGGCGGGCCTGCGACTGACCACCCATGCCGGAGAATTCGGCGGCCCTGACAGCGTGCGCGACGCCGTTCGCGATCTGGGCGTTGAACGGGTCGGTCACGGTGTGCGCGCCATAGAAGACCCCGATCTGGTCCGCGAACTGGTTGACCGCGGTATCACGCTTGAGGTTTGCCCAGGCTCGAACGTGGTTCTGGGCTTGTTTCCCGATTTCGCCGCACATCCGATTGCGCGGTTGCGCGATGCGGGCGTAAAGGTCACGGTCTCCACCGATGATCCGCCGTTTTTCCACACGACCCTGCGGCAGGAATATGAGATGTTGAACGCGGCCTTTGGCTGGGAGGCTGAAGATTTCGCGGCCCTGAACGAAATGGCCCTGAACGCCGCTTTTTGCGATGAAGACACCCGCGCGCGGGTCAAGAAAAGACTGGAGACATCATGAGCGAACATCTGACCGTCGTCGATCACCCGTTGGTGCAACACAAGCTGACGCTCATGCGGGACAAGGGCACCTCGACCGCCGTGTTCCGGCAGTTGCTGCGCGAGATCACGTTGCTTCTGGCCTATGAGGTCACGCGCGAACTGAAACTGACGACCCGCCATATCGAAACCCCGATGGAGGAGATGGACGCCCCCATTTTGGCCGGCAAGAAACTGGCGCTGGTGTCGATCCTGCGGGCAGGCAACGGGATGCTGGACGGGGTGCTGGAACTGATACCCTCGGCCCGTGTCGGGTTTGTCGGCCTTTACCGTGACGAGGAAACGCTGAAGCCCGTGCAGTATTACTTCAAGGCCCCTGAGGGGTTGAAGGACCGTCTGGTTATCGCCGTCGATCCGATGCTGGCCACCGGCAACAGCTCGGCCGCAGCGATTGATCTGTTGAAAGAAGCCGGAGCGACCGATATCCGTTTCCTCTGCCTGCTGGCCGCGCCCGAAGGCGTCGCCCGCATGAAAGAGGCGCACCCGGATGTGCATATCGTCACCGCCTCTCTGGATCGCGAGTTGAATTCGAAGGGCTACATCATGCCAGGGCTGGGAGACGCGGGCGACCGGATGTTCGGCACCAAGTAATCCGGTTACTCTCCGCAGATATTCTGCAGCCGGACCCAATCGCGGTCAGGCAGAACCTGTTCCAGCGTCCGACCCGCCATCGGGTCGGCCTCGATCAGGCCCAGAACAGTCTCACCTGTGATATCGCGGGCATATGCGTAAGGGGTCGAGGGCAGTGCGGCTTGCGCAAACACGGCCAGCAGCTCTTCATCGCTGAGAGAAGGCCGGGGCTCTGTCAGAACCTGTTCGGTGTAGGTATCGACAATATCCGCCGTCAGCCCTCCGGTCGTGAGCAGCCGAAATGCCGATGAAGCGCCGGTCCGGTCCAGCAGGTCGTCCAGCGGGTCCTGATGTTCGGCCCGCGCGCGCTCGGCGATGATGTAACCGGCGGCGACGGCCGGGTCCTCGTGATCTTCGACCAGCGCGCGGCTTAGCAGAACCGTCCCGCCCGGCAGGCTGAGGCTGTCTTTTACACCCGCAGGCAGGATGATGATCTGGCGCACCCCGGTGCGTTTGGCCAGCCGATCCAGCGAAACCTTCGCGTCCGCGGATGAGCAGGCGCGCCCGGACACACGTTCAATCCGATGTAGGATCGTTTCGCCGATTTCCTGCCGCTTGACCTCGGGCACGACCGAGACGACATGGCTTTGCAGCGCCCCCGGCAACCACAGCAGCAGAACAGCCAGCACCGCCGCGGCAACGCCCCCAACGCTGAGCCAGCGCAGCCGTCCCGGGTGCGGGCGCGAGCGGTCAATGGCGCGTTGCAACCGGTCGATGGCCTCAAGCATCGTGGTTTCGGATTCGGCCAGTTCCAGCGTTTCATCCGGGTCCCCATCGGGGTTGAAGATGGCCGGGTGCGCGCCCGGGTTTTGCCGTTCCAGGGCCGCCAGCGACCAATGGGTCAGCGCCCGGTCGTTGAAATCGGAAATCGTCAGCGTCGCCTCACCAATCGACACCACCACCTCGCGCCGCTGTTCATCGGGCGAGGGGCGCCACAGACCGGTGGCTTCGATCCGCTGGTACTGTTTCAGGGCCGTCATCTGGTTGAGGTCTGCTCGTTTTCGTTTTGCCACAGCTTAGCATGGTGAAATCGCAGGGCGCAAACTTGTTGCGCAGGGTTTTGGAAATGTGCTGGATAGCACGGCGCAACGGATCGAGGCCCACATGCAGCCAGACACACCAACATCGCCGGTTCTGGCCTCGATGCTGATGATCGCGGCGATGGCGATCATCGGGGTGATCGACAATGTCGTGGTCCTGCTGGCGGAACATATCGGTCTGTGGCAGTTCCACCTGAGCCGCGCGCTGTTGATGTTGCCGCTAATCGTCGGGCTGTCCTTGCTTGGGCTTGGGGGGTTGCGGCCCAAACGTCCAGGACCCGTCGCGTTGCGCAGTGTTCTGATCACCTTGGCCATGCTGTTCTATTTCTCATCGCTGGCCCTGATGCCAATTGCGCAGGCGCTGGCGGGGCTGTTTTGTTCGCCGATCTTCGTGCTTTTGATTTCGGCGGTGGCGTTAAGGCAACCCGTTGGCCCGTGGCGCATTCTGGCCGTCCTGCTTGGCTTCGCGGGCATTCTGCTGGTCCTGCAGCCCAACCCGGCCGATTTCGATAGCCGCACCTTGTTGCCCGTCGCAGGAGGGTTTTGCTACGCGCTGAGCGCGATCATCACCCGCACCCATTGCGCGGGTGAAAGCACGGTGGCGCTGCTGGCGGCGATGGTCATCACATTGGGGCTGGCAGGCGGCATTGGGCTGGCGATCTTTACGGCCTTTCCCGTCGCCGTGCCCGACGGGCCAGAAGGGTTCGTAACCCGTGGCTTGATCTGGGAGATGCAACCGGCGGCACCCTGGATCATTCTGCAGGCGGTCGGATCGACAATCGCTGTTTTCATGCTGATCAAAGCCTATCAGGTGGGGGAACCATCCTATGTGGCGGTGTTCGAATACTCGGTGATGATCTTCGGCCCGCTTTTCGCATGGGTCGCTTTCGGCCAGTCGCTTGGCGCGCTGCAGATCGCCGGTATTGGGCTGATTGCGACTGCCGGTGGTCTGCTGGGCTGGCGCGCCCGGGCGTCTGCAGAGCAAAACGCCTAGGTCCTTCGTGCGGGATTGAGCCCCAGATTCGGCGGCCTCATTAAGCTATCGGTTTCCTGTACTAAACCAATGCACGGCTCGCACCCCGCTTTGTTCCCGCCAAAGGGTCCAAAAGCGCCCCAAATGGCGCAAATCAGGCGCAAATATGTCAAAAATAAGCCGTGGCCTGCGGTTCAGTGCTAGAACTTCAGGATCATAAATCAGTGCCAAGGGGGGCTAGGCACGTGTTGGAAGTAGTGAGTATCTCGGATTTTTCCGAGAATGTTGAACATGTAAATACACGCGAAGCGGTCACCGCGCGACGCGGGGGATTCCTGCAAGGCACCAAAGTTGCCACGACCAGCGGTTGGAAACGGATCGAAAGGATTGCCGTTGGCGATCTGGTCCGCACTCTGGATCACGGATTCAAAGAGGTGCGCCGGATTTCCACCAGTTCAGTGACAATCCCAAGGGGCGAGAGGCGGGCGGAGTATCTGCCGGTCTACGTTCCGGCGCGTACCGCGTATAACGGACGGCCTGTGTGGCTGATGCCGGAACAGGGCGTGGCGCTGGATGCCGGTAAGGTCGACGTGGTAGCAGACGGCTGTCCGGTGATACCAGCCCGGATGCTAAGCGGTCTGGGACGGTTGAAATCAAAGGCACCCGAGGCGTCTTTCGATGTGACCAGCCTTTTCTTCGACGAAGACGAAGTGATCTTTGTCGAAGGCGGCCTGCAAGCCTTTTGCCCGTCGGGCCGGTTCAGCATGCGTCGGACGGCAAACCTGAACCGCTTTCAGGTGGCCGACGACGATGCTGCCAGCGCTCTGGTGGATTCGATTGCGCGGCGGGGAGACATGACGGCTTTGGCGAACCCGCTGGGGGCGCTGCCCGCGCCGGTATCAGACAACCCGGTCATTCCGCTGCGCCCGATGAGGGGATGCCGCAGGCCCGGACGGCCCGGACGGCCACCGCAGCCGACCTTGTTTCTGAAGCCAGAGTGGATGATGTTGACCCACCAGTAAAAGATTGACCGGCGCGGGCCATCCCGCGCCGGTTTCGGTTTGTTACGCGGCCCTGGCTTCGGGGTTGAAACGGCCATAGAAGCTTTGGTCTTTTTCGGCCATCTCGCGCAGCAGGGGTGGGCAGGTGAAGCGCTCGCCATAGGCAGCGGCAAGCTGGTCGCAACGCTCGGCAGCGTAAGGCGTGCCGACGATGTCCAGCCATGACAGCGGGCCACCGGACCACGGTGCAAAGCCCCAGCCCAGAATGGCGCCCACGTCGCCTTCGCGGATGTCTTCCAGAACACCTTCTTCCAGCGCGCGCACCGCTTCCAGAACCTGTGCGAACATCAGGCGTTCCTGCACCTCGATCAGGTCGGGCTGATCCTCGGCCAGCGGGTACTTGTCCTGCAGACCTTTCCAGTATTCGACGCGCTTGCCTTTTTCGTCGTAATTGAAAAAGCCCGCATTGGCTTTACGGCCCAGACGCCCCTCGGCCTCCATCCAAAAGATCAGGTCATCGCCCGGACTTTCCGGATACGCATTGCCCATTGCAGCCTTAGTCGCGCGGGCAATTTTGGCCCCCAGATCAATCGAGGTCTCGTCGTTCAACTGGATCGGTCCGACAGGGAAGCCCAACTGACGCGCAGCATTGTCGATCAACACCGGGCTGACGCCCTCGGTGATCATCCGCAGACCCTCGTTGATGTACGGAATAATGCAGCGGTTGGCGTAGAAGAAGCGTGCATCGTTGACCACGATCGGCGTCTTGCGGATCTGGCGCACATAGTCCAGCGCCTTGGCGACGGCGCGATCGCCGGTTTCCTTGCCCTTGATGATTTCGACCAGGAACATCTTCTCAACCGGTGAGAAGAAGTGGATGCCGATGAACTGTTCAGGCCGCACGCTGGCCTTGGCCAGATCGCTGATCGGCAGGGTCGAGGTATTCGAGGCAAAGATGCAATCCTCGGGGATGATCGCTTCGACGCGTCTGGTCATCTCGGCCTTGACGCCCGGGTCTTCGAACACGGCCTCGATGATCAGGTCACAGCCTTTCAGGTGCTCTAGGTCAGGGGTGGCGGTGATCTGCGCCAGCAGGGCCTCTTTCTTCTCAGCCGTGGCTTTGCCGCGCTTGATGCCCTTGTCCATGTAGGTCTCGGAATAGGCTTTGCCCTTGTCGGCGGCTTCTTGATCGCGGTCGATCAGAACAACCTCCATCCCGGCCTGCGCCGAGACCAGCGCAATTCCGGCCCCCATCATGCCCGCGCCCAGAACGCCGACCTTCTTAACCCGCTGATCAGGCACATCCTTGGGCCGCACTGCGCCTTTCTCCAACGCTTCCTTGTTCAGGAACAAGGAGCGGATCATGGCAGACGAGGACGGGTTCATCAGGACATTGGTGAACCACCGCGCCTCAATCCGCAGGGCGGTGTCGAAATCGACCAGCGCGCCTTCGTAGATCGCGCTCAGCAGCGCCTTGGCCGCCGGGAACGCGCCTTGAGTTTTGCCGTTCACCATCGCGCTGGCACCCACGAAGGTCATGAAACCCGCCGGATGGTAAGGCGCGCCACCGGGCATTTTGTAGCCCTTGGCGTCCCACGGTTTGACCAGATCGGCATCCTTGGCGTTCAGAACCCATTCCTTCGCCGCCGCAACCGGATCATCCGCCACTGCGTCGATCAACTGCGCGCCTTTGGCCTTCTTCGGGTCCATCATCTTTCCTTCGAGCAGCACCGGAGCCGCCGCCATCGCGCCCACCATACGGCTGTATCGCATGGTGCCGCCGCCGCCGGGGAAGATGCCGACCATGATTTCTGGCAGGCCGATCTTGGATTTCGGATTGGTGGTCATGACGCGGTGATGACAGGCCAAGGCGATCTCGGTCCCGATCCCCGCGCAGGTGCCGTTGATGGCGCAGGCCATGGGTTTGCCGCCCTTCTTGGTCTTGGGGTCCATCCCCGCCAGTTCCAGCTTGCGTAGGATATGGTGGCCGCCCATGACGAAGTCGAACAGCGCCTGCGCCGGTTCATCGCCTGCTTCCTGACGGATCGTCGCCAGTGTGTTCAGGTCCATACCGCCCGCAAACGAACCTTCCTTGCCGCTGGTGATCACGATGCCTTTGACCTCGTCATCCTCCAACGCCTGGTCGATCAATTGGCTGACCAGTTGGAAGGCCTCGCGGGTCAGGACGTTCATGGATTTGCCCTGTGCGTCCCAAGTGATGAAGGCGACGCCGTCCGCGTCTTTGCTGAGGGTGAAATCAGTCATTGTCATCTCCAATCTGGTCAGCCGTCAGCGGGCTGCCATCCTTGCGGGTGAACGCAAAACCCTCGGGGTCGAACTTCACCATCATGTCTATATCGCTGTAATAGCCGGTCTCGGTCGGGGTCCGGGTGCCCACCACGAGGAATGTCGCGGGCGCATCGGTTTTGTTCACAAGGTGATGGCCGTTGGCCTCACCCGCGGGCCATGCGGCGCAGTCGCCGGGCAGCATCTGGTGCTCACCATCATCGTCGATCAGAGTGCATTCACCGCTGAGCATGATGGCGAACTCGTCCTGCTCCATATGATAATGACGCAGCGAGGACAGGCCGTTTGGCTCCAGCCGCACGATGTTGACTCCGAATTGCGTCAGGCCGTTCGCGTCGCCCAAGGGCTGCACGTATCGGTCGTCACCCGCGCGCGCCAGTTTGCCGGGATAGCCGGACCCGTTCCGAAACGGGATTTTGGAAAGATCGATTTTAGGCATCAGACACGCTCGATAATCGTAGCCGCGCCCATGCCGGACGCGATGCAGAGGGTTGCCAGACCGGTTTCCTTGTCCTGACGCTCCAACTCATCCAGCAGGGTGCCGATGATCATCGCGCCGGTCGCGCCCAGCGGGTGACCCATCGCGATCGAGCCGCCGTTGACGTTGACCAGCGCCGGATCGACGTCGAACGCCTGCTGGAAGCGCAGCACGACCGAGGCGAAGGCTTCGTTCACTTCGAACAAATCCAGATCGCTGATCTTCATGCCATTGTCGGCAAGGATCTTCTCGGTCACGGGCACCGGGCCGGTGAGCATGATCGTCGGATCGGTGCCGATCTTCGCGGTCGCCTTGATGCGCGCGCGTGGTTTCAGGCCGTATTTCTCACCAAATTCCTTGTTGCCGATCAGAACCGCTGCGGCCCCATCCACGATGCCCGAACTGTTGCCCGCATGGTGGATGTGGTTGATTCGCTCAAGATGCGGGTATTTCATCATCGCGACCTTGTCGAAACCGGGCATCTGTTCGCCCATCATCGCAAAGGACGGGTTCAAAGCACCCAGCGACTGCATGTCGGTGCCGGGGCGCATGTACTCATCGCGGTCCAGAATGGTCAGCCCGTTCTGATCCTTGATCGAGATCACCGATTTCTCGAACCGGTTGTCTTCCCATGCAGCTGCCGCGCGTTTCTGAGACTCAACGGCCAGCGCGTCAGCATCATCGCGGCTGAACCCGTATTCGGTTGCAATGATGTCGGCCGAGATACCCTGCGGCACGAAATAGGTCTCCATCGCCAGCGTCGGGTCCACGGCAATCGCGGCACCGTCGCTGCCCATGGCGACGCGACCCATCATCTCGACACCGCCCGCGATATAGGCCTCGCCCGCACCACCTTTGACCTGATTGGCCGCAAGGTTCACGGCCTCCATTCCGCTTGCGCAGAAGCGGTTGATCGCCAGACCGGGGATCGACTGATCCAGATCCGAGGCCAGAACCGCCGAGCGCGCCAGACAGCCACCTTGCTCCATCACCTGCGTGACGTTGCCCCAGATCACATCCTCAACGGCGTGGCCTTCCAGATTGTTGCGCTCTTTCATGGCGTTCAGGGTCAGGGCAGACAGGCGTACCGAGGTCACCTCGTGCAGGCTGCCATCCTTGCGGCCCTTGCCGCGCGGCGTGCGCAGGGCGTCATAGATATAGGCTTCGGTCATGGGTCTTCTCCTCAAGCTCGATCCGACGGATTGCCGGGCATCAGGTCGTATGGGGGTTTCCAGCCCGGCTGTTCGCTCAGGCGCGTCAACCAGGTGTCGATGTTGGGCCAGTCGGCGCGGTCAAAGCCGAACGGTTCGGGGTAATAGAGGTAACCGCAGCAGCTAAGATCGGCATTTGTCACGCCATCTCCAACGATCCAGTCACGACCATCCAGATGGGAATCCAGAACTGCATAGGCGGCTTTCAGGCGACCCTGGTTGAACGCAATGATATCCGCGTTGCGGTGTTCTTCGGGCAGGAAATTGCACAGGAAGCGCGTCATCCCGGCGCCCGAGCTGAGTTTGTGATTGTCCCACAGAACCCAGCGGAAAATATCATAGTTCTCATCACGATCCTTGCCACCGAATTTTCCCGACTTCTCGGTCACATACGCCTGAATCGCACCGGATTGACTGGTGCGGAAATCGCCATCGATCATGACGGGGGCCTCGCCCATTGCATTGACTTCGGCGCGGTATTCGGGGGTGCGGGTTGCACCGTTGAAGAAATCGACAAAGACCGGCTCCCAGTCCAGCCCCGACATCTCTAACGCTAGCGCGGCCTTATAGGAGTTTCCGCTTTCTCCGAAGCAATGCAGTTTGATGGTCATGCGAACGCCCCTCCCGTGGCGTGTGTGGTTATGTCCGAATTTCCGTATTTTTAACGAGAAGAAGGACGGGTTTCGCTTTTTCTCGTAACGATTTCTTAAGGTTGATGCTGTTTCATCCTTTATGCGGTACAGGCTGCGGAGCCGATGACCGTACGAGGAGAAGCCCCGCCGTCCCGGCTGAGTGCCACTTAGTGAGATCAGTTCCCGGATGGCGGGGTGGACGTGCGTCCATATCTTCTTCTTGTCCCAAATACGGCCGCCGGAGGCGGACAGAGCGGATGGAGCATGCTCAGATTTTGTTCGTTGCGCGGATTCACCGTTTGCGCGCCTCAAGCTCGGAATTGAAAATACGCAGCCGGTGAGTCAGGTTGTCCTCATCAATCACGCTGGTGAAATTTTCGAACAGAAAAGACAGCGCCTCGCCTTCGTCCAACCCGGCCTCGCGAGCAAAGCCTTTGAGGCGACGGTAGCCGTCCTCGGTCATGGCGACCGGAAAGCGGCGGGTCAGTCGAAAGCGTTTTGGCATTATGTCTCCTCCGGGACGGGCTCGGGCGGTTAGCCCGAACCCAGACTGAGATCAGAAGTTCGCCGCGTCCAGTGCCATGACCGTGTCTCCGCCCGATTGAATGCGGGTCAGGTGCATTGCAGTCGCGGGCAGGCGGCGGGCCATGTAGAAGCGGCCGGTATTGATCTTGGTCTCGTAGAACTCTGTGTCCGAGGCACCGCCGTCCAGCGCGTCCTGAGCGGCCTTTGCCATCTGCGCCCACATCAGGCCCAGGCAGACATGGCCGAACATATGCATAAAGTCATAGGACCCTGACAGCGCGTTATTCGGGTTTTTCATGCCTTCCTGCATGAAATACATACTCGCAGCCTGCAGATCTTTGGACGCAGCTTTTAGTGGTTCGATGAAGGCCCTGTCATAGCTCTCATCCTTGCCGCCATTCTCTTTGCAGAAGGTTTTGACCATCTCGAAGAAGGCCATGACGTGCTTGCCACCATCCTGAGCCAGCTTGCGGCCCACGAGGTCCAGCGCCTGAACGCCGTTTGCGCCTTCGTAGATCATAGCGATCCGGGCGTCGCGGGTATACTGCGACATACCCCATTCTTCGATGTAGCCATGGCCGCCATAGACCTGCTGCGCCTGAACGGTCATGTCGTAGCCCTGATCGGTCAGGAAGCCCTTGATCACAGGGGTCAGCAGCGAGATCAGCCCGTCCGCATCCGCGTCACCCGAGCGATGCGCCTTGTCGATCATGGTCGCGCCCCACAGGATGAACGCGCGCGCACCCTCGGTGAAGCTTTTCTGATCCATCAGGTTGCGGCGAATGTCCGGGTGAACGATCAGCGGATCGGCAGGCCCGTCAGGGTTCTTCACGCCTGTCACATCGCGGCCCTGCAGTCGGTCCTTGGCGTATTCCAGGGCGTTCTGGAACGCGGCCTCGGCCTGAGACAGGCCCTGCATGCCCACACCCAGACGCGCCTCGTTCATCATCGTGAACATGGCGCGCATGCCCTTGTGTTCCTCGCCCAGCAGCCAGCCGGTCGCCTCGTCATAGTTCATGACGCAGGTCGAATTGCCGTGGATGCCCATCTTCTCTTCGATCTTGCCGACCGACACGCCGTTGCGTTCGCCCAGCGAGCCGTCTTCGTTCACGATGAACTTCGGCACGATGAACAGCGAGACACCTTTGATGCCTTCAGGGCCGCCGGGGATTTTCGCCAGCACCAGATGGATGATGTTGTCGGCCATGTCGTGATCGCCGGACGAGATGAAAATCTTCTGGCCCGAGACCTTATAGCTGCCGTCGCCCTGCGGTTCCGCCTTGGTGCGCATCAGGCCCAGATCGGTGCCGCAATGTGGCTCGGTCAAGTTCATGGTGCCGGTCCATTCACAGCTGACCATGTTGGGCAGGTAGGTGTTCTTCTGCGCGTCGGTGCCATGCGCCAGAATGGCCGAGGCCGCGCCGTGGGTCAGGCCCTGATACATCACAAATGCCTGGTTTGCGCCCGAGAACATCTCGCCCACTGCAGTCCCGATGACATAGGGCATGTTCTGGCCGCCATATTCCTCGGGCATGTCCAGACCGGGCCAGCCGCCTTCCTTCATCTGCTCGAAGGCCTCTTTGAAACCCGTCGGGGTATACACAATACCGTTTTCCAACCGGCACCCTTCAGTGTCGCCGACCACGTTCAGGGGGTGCAGCACGTTCGCTGCCACCTTGCCAGCTTCTTCAAGAACCGCAGCGGTGAAATCGGCCTCAAGCTCGGAATATCCAGGAATATCGGACTCCGAAATTTTCAGAACGTCATGCAGGATGAACTGCGTGTCTTTGGTTGGCGCGTTGTAGACGGGCATGTGAAGCTCCCTTAATTCATATGTCCGGAGGCGGGTTTATTCAGCCGCCTTCTTTTCCTGTTTCATCGAGGCGATAACCTTCTCGCCCCAGCGCAACTGCTCTTTCAATTCGTCGATGGCCTGTGTCAGTTCCTCGCGGCGCGATTCCATGTCGGCCAGACGTTCGCACGCGATCTCATACGTGCGGGACATCTGGGTCACCTGCTGGTCGCCCACATGGTAGAGATCCAGAAGCTGGCGGATTTCCTCCAGGCTGAAACCAAAGCGCTTACCGCGCAGGATCAGCTTGAGCCGCGCCCGGTCGCGTTTGGTGAACAGGCGTTTCTGACCCTCGCGGATTGGAAACAACAGTTCCTTGGCCTCGTAGAACCGCAAGGTACGGGGCGTGACGTCATAGGTCTCGCACATCTCTCGGATGGTCATTACATCTTCGGTCATTCGTCAAACTCTCGTCGCTGGCGTCATGAGCTATGAGTTGCGCAGTCGATATGCGCTTTACAACATGAGAATGACGTTTACGTAATCTAGACGCTGCGTCACTTCAAAGTTGACGTAACTTCCGAATGCGTCAGCAACGATTGGCGCAATTTTCTTTCCCCAACGTCAGGTGTCGGTGCGGGCATTGAAAGGCCTGAAACACGCCACGCCGGGGGCGTCGATACGATCACGATATTCCGAAAAGGGGCAGGGCGATCAGGACAGCGATTTCTCGGTCTGATCGCGCAGACGTTTTAGCTCATCCATTGCTTCATCCAACTGTTTGCGCTGTTGGCGCAGCTCTTCCATCTGCCGGTCGGCCATTTCAACAAAGGTCGCCATCTGCGCCTTGTTGCCCTGATCTTCGTAGATCAGCAGCCATTGGCGAATCTCTTCCAGCGGAAAGCCGAACTTCCTGCCCCGCATGATCAGCTTCATACGAGCGCATTCGCGGGGGCCGTAAAACCGCGAGCGGCCTTCGCGATCGGGCTGCAGAAGTTCAATATATTCGTAGTAGCGCAGGGTGCGTGGTGTTACGTCGAACTCGGCGCACATCTCTTTGAATGACAAACGATTGTCGGACATTCCTGTTCTCCTTGGCGGCAGCGTAGGATGTCGTGGCGGTAAGCGCAACAGGCGGTCTTGCCCTTTGCGGAAACTGCGGCTCATAAAGGGGAAACACAACAGGATGCATCACTATGGTCGACAAGACAGCCCTGGCCCGTCAATTCATCGAGGCCATCCCGCACGCCCGGGCGCTTGGCCTGACGCTGAAGCAGATTGGTGAAGGCGAGGCCGTCATCTCGATGCCTTACAACGAAGATCTGATCGGCGACCCGCGCACTGGGGTTATTCATGGTGGGGCGGTCTCGACCATTCTGGATACGTGCTGTGGCGCGGCGGTCATGAGCCACCCGTCGGCCCCCGGTGGGACGGCAACGATTGACCTGCGCATCGACTATATGCGCGCCGCAACGCCGGGTCAGGCGATCACCGCGCGGGCAAGCTGCTATCACATCACCCGCAACGTGGCCTTTGTGCGGGCCACGGCGATGGATGACGATCACGACCGGCCCGTGGCGACTGCCACCGGGTCCTTCACGGTTGAGGGGAAGTAACATGGCCCGTCGTCCCCGTCCCGAACCCATGCAGGTGGTCAAACAGCGGCGCGATGCGGCGTTGCGCGCTTTGGTCGATGGTGTGCCCTATATCCGGTTTCTCAACATCAGTTTCGACCGGCGCGGGGATGAGCTGACCGGCGTTCTGAATTTCGACGACAAGCTGATCGGCAACCCTCTGCTGCCCGCCATCCACGGCGGGGTTACAGCCGCCTTTCTGGAAGTCACGGCTGTGATCACCCTGAGTTGGGAACATATGTTTCCCGGCATCGAAAACGGAGAAATCGACGCCGATGCTATCCTGAGCGATCACAGCATCCGCTTTCCCAAGACCATCGACTTCACGGTCGATTATCTGCGCTCGGGCTTGCCAAGAGACGCCTATGCGCGCGCGTTTATCAACCGTGCCGGGCGGCGCTATGCCTCGGTCCGGGTCGAGGCCTGGCAGGACAACCACGCCAGACTATTCGCGCAGGCAACCGGCCATTTCCTGATGCCGCAACCGGCGAAAGACAAGGGCTGAGCATGCAGGACGCCTCGGCGCCCATCACGCACAGGCGGGTGCTGAAAATCGCGGTGCCGATTGTGCTGTCCAATGCCACGGTGCCGATTCTGGGCGCAGTAGATACTGGTGTTGTTGGCCAGATGGGGCAAGCGGCTCCGATTGGGGCTGTGGGCATTGGCGCGGTGATCCTGTCCGCGATCTATTGGATTTTCGGCTTTCTGCGGATGGGCACGACCGGTTTGGCCGCGCAGGCGCGTGGGGCGGGGAACCTGACCGAGACACGCGCCCTGTTGATGCGGGGGTTGTTGTTGGGCGGTGCCGCCGGGCTGGTCTTTATCGTGGCACAGGTCGCGGTCTTTGCCGGGGCCTTCGCCCTGTCCCCGGCCAGCCCCGAGGTTGAGGCGCTGACCCGCGCCTATCTTGAGATTCGCATCTGGGGCGCACCGGCGACGATCGCATTATACGCCGTGACGGGCTGGCTGATCGCGGTCGAACGCACGCGCGGTGTTTTTGTCCTGCAAATCTGGATGAACGGCCTGAACATCCTGCTGGACCTGTGGTTTGTGCTCGGACTGGGCTGGGGCGTCGAAGGTGTCGCCATCGCTACCCTGATTGCCGAGTGGACGGGGCTGGCGCTGGGCCTGTGGCTTTGCCGCGATGCGTTCCAAGGCAGACTCTGGCGCGATTGGGCGCAGATTTTTGACGCCGCGCGGTTGCGCCGGATGATGCAGGTGAATGCGGACATCATGATCCGTTCGGTGCTGCTGACCGGATCGTTCACGACCTTCCTGTTCGTTGGCTCTGACCTTGGCGACGTCAATCTGGCGGCCAATCAGGTGCTGCTACAATTCCTCGAAATCACCGCCTTCGCGCTGGACGGGTTCGCCTTTTCGGCTGAGGCGTTGGTGGGCGGCGCGGTGGGGGCGCGGGACCGGTATCAGGTGCGCCGCGCCTCGGTCATGGCCTCGCAATGGGGTATCGGCGGCGCGGTTCTTCTGGCGGTGATCTTCTTTGCTGCCGGGCCAGCGTTGATCGACCTTATGTCCACCTCGCCCGAGGTGCGCGAAGCCGGGCGTGAATTCCTGATCTGGGCCGCCATCGCGCCGGTGATCGGCGTTGCCAGTTGGATGTTCGACGGCATCTATATCGGTGCGACCTGGACCCGAGCCATGCGCAACGCGATGATCCAATCGGTTGCGATCTACATCGTCGCCCTGTTCGTTCTGGTGCCCGCCTTCGGCAACCATGGCCTTTGGGCTGCTCTGATGGTTCTGAACACGGCGCGCGGCGTGACAATGGGCTGGCGCTATCCGAAGCTAGAGGCGCAGGTCGCCTAAAGCAGCGCCAGCAGGGTCTCCGGAGGCCGCCCGATGGCCGCCTTGCCGTCCGCAATCGCCAGAGGGCGCTCGATCAGGATCGGATTCTCTGCCATTGCGCTGATCAGGTCCGCGTCCGGTGAGGTTTTCGTCAACCCAAGCTCTTTGAACCGCTTCTCGCCGGTGCGGATCATCTGAACCGCGGGAACGCCCAGCAGGGACTGCGCCGCGCGCAGTTCGTCCTCGGTCGGCGCATCTTCAAGGTACTTGCGCAGCTTTATCTCTGCCCCGCGCTCCTCGAGCAGCGCCAGACCCGCGCGCGATTTCGAACAACGCGGATTGTGCCAGTATTCGATCACAGCCAGTCCTCTCGTTTGCTGCCCACCGCCTGCGCCACGGTCTCGAACCCGTCGCGGGCCAGCAGCTTGTCCAGACCTTCGGCGATTTCGGCGGCCAGCGAAAGGCCGCCATAGACCATCGCGGTGTAGAACTGCACCGCCGATGCGCCAGCACAAATCTTGGCATAGGCGTCTTCGGCGGTGCTGATCCCGCCAACCCCGATCAGGGGAATGCTGTCGCCGGTCAACTGGCTGAGACGGGCCAGAACACGGGTCGATTTTTCGAACAAAGGCGCGCCCGACAGACCACCGGCCTCGGCCTTATGCACGCTGCTTAGCCCGTCACGGGACAGAGTGGTATTGGTTGCGATCACCGCGTCCACCTTGGTCTCTTGCGCGACTTCGGCGATGTCCTGCAACTCGGCATCGGTCAGGTCCGGCGCGATTTTCAGGACGATGGGTAGGGGTCGGGGCAGAGCATCGCGGGTTTCGATGACACCGTTCAACAGCGCGCTCAACGCGGCCTTGCCCTGCAGGTCGCGCAGCTTTTCGGTGTTGGGGGATGATACGTTGACAGTGGCGAAATCCAGATGCGCTGCGCAATGGGCCAGCACCTTGGCGAAATCACCCGACCGGTCATCGCTGTCCTTATTGGCCCCCAGATTCAGTCCGATCACCGCGTCCTTGGGGCGCTGCGCTAACCGCTGCGCCATCACCTCCATGCCTTCGTTGTTGAAGCCGAAACGGTTGATCGCCGCCTTGTGCTCGGTCAGGCGGAACAGGCGCGGTTTGGGGTTTCCCGGCTGCGGGCGAGGCGTCACGGCCCCCACTTCGATGAACCCGAACCCGGCGCGGCACAGAGGCGTCAGAACCTCGCCATTCTTGTCGAACCCGGCTGCAAGGCCCACGGGGTTCGGTAGGTCCAGGCCCGCGATCCGGGTACGCAGGCGCGGGGATGTGACCGGCCCGGGCGCGGGGACCAGACCGGTTTTCAAGGCCATGATGGACAGGCCATGCGCGGTCTCGGGGTCAAAACGGTGCAGGACAGCCAGCCCCAGTTTCTCGGTCAGTTTCATCCGAATGATGCTCCGCCTTCTGCCGATCCGCAGCGGATCAGTCGGGATGTTTCCACAGCCGCCTGCCTGTGCACGACAGCCGCGCGATAAATCGGGTCGGTCACCATGTCCAGAAACGCATGGGCTGAAGGATAGTGGGCAAGGAACACCTCATCCCAAACTTCATCCGCCGGTCCGATCAGGACCGTTTGGAACGCACCGCGCCACAGGATCGACGCGCCGATCCGAGCGATAATCGGCGCGGTGTCGCGGCCATAGTTTCTATAGGCCTGCGCGCCGGTCAGCCCCGCTTCCGCCAGTTCATGATCTGACGGATACGCCGCTTTGTCTCGGAACTTCACCAGATTGAGCATCGCGATGGGCTGATCGCGGTCCAGCGCCTTGAAAGCCTCGAATTGCTCACGCTCGGGGTCGATATAGGCGGTCATGCCATCTCCTGCGGGAAGTGATGCTCTTCGCCGTCAAACGGCAAAGGGCGCGACCAGATCACATCCGTCATGCGAATCTGGCGATAGAGATGCGGAAACAGCGCGCCGCCGCGCGACACTTCCCATTTCAGATCATCACCCATCGCATCCGCATCGCAGGCCAGCAGGGTCAGGCCATCTACGCCGGCGAAATGCTTAGCCGCGGTTTCAGCGGCCTGTTCGGCGGTCGAGAAATGCACAAACCCGTCCGCCACATCAATCGGCGCACCGTCCGAGGCCCCCTGAGCCTGCAGCGCCGTCCATTCCTCGGCGCGGAAAATCTTGTAGATCAGCATGTGCTCCTGATGCCTTGGGGCGCGGGGGGAATCAAGCCGGAATTCCCCTTTGACTCTCCGACCGCCCCGGCGCACGATTTCGAAAAACAACAACTGGGAGTTTGAACGTGTTAACCCGAATCTTGACATCCGTGGCCGTTCTGGGCCTGACCGCAGGCATGGCGGCTGCTGAGTACAAGCTGACCATTCTGCATACAAACGACATTCACAGCCGGATTGAATCCATCAACAAATATGATTCCACCTGCGATGCCGAGGACGAAGCCGAAGGCAAATGCTTCGGCGGGGTGGCGCGTCTGAAATCGGCTGTCGACGCCAAACGCGCGGCGATGCAGGGTGAAAACGTTCTGTTGCTGGATGCAGGCGATCCATTTCAGGGCTCGCTGTTCTACACCACATACAAAGGGGCCGCCGAAGCCGAGTTCATGGAGGCGATCGGCTATGACGTTATGGCCGTCGGCAACCACGAATTCGACGATGGCCCCGAAGGTCTGGCTGCCTTCATTGACGCGGTGAGCTTCCCCGTGATCTCGGGCAACCTCGACCTGTCCTCTTCGGCCGAGTTGAAGGACAAGGTGAAGAACCACGTGGTTCTGGACGTCGGCGGGCAGAAAGTCGGCATCGTCTCGGCGCTGGCGACGGATACGGTGGATACTTCAAGCCCGGGTAAGGATGTCGTTTTTCAGGATGAGATTGAAAGCCTGACGGCAGACGTTGCCGCCCTGCGCGACGAAGGGGTGAATATCGTCATTGCACTGACCCATGTTGGCCTTCCGAAAGATCTTGAGATCGCCGAGAAAGTGCCGGGGCTGGATCTGGTGGTCGGTGGTCACTCGCACACGCTGCTGTCGAACACGGATGAAGACGCGGCAGGATCATATCCGACCATGGTCGGCGATGTGCCGGTGGTTCAGGCTTATGCCTATTCCAAATATCTGGGCGAGATCACACTGACCTTCGACGATGATGGCAATCTGATCGGGGCCAAGGGCGCACCGATCTTGCTGGACGCCTCGGTCACACCTGACGCGGACATTGCAGCGCGCGTGGCGGAAATGGGCGCACCGATCGAGGAAATGAAAAAACGCGTCGTAGCCAGCTCCGCTGCCGCAATCGAGGGGAACCGCGATATCTGCCGGGTGCAGGAATGCGAGATGGGCAACCTGGTCGCCGACGCCATGCTGGCGCGGGTTGCTGATCAGGGCGCACAGATCGCCATAGCGAACGCGGGCGGCTTGCGGGCGTCCATTGATCCGGGTGATGTGACAATGGGCGAAGTGCTGACGGTTCTGCCGTTCCAAAACACCCTGTCCACTTTTGAAATCAGCGGTCAGGGCGTGATTGACGCGCTTGAGAACGGAGTGAGCCAGGTAGAAGAGGTCAAGGGACGTTTCCCGCAGGTCGCGGGCCTGACTTTTGCATGGGATCCGTCAGTCGCACCAAACGAAGGCCGTATCAGCGACGTTATGGTTGCCGAGGGCGATGGTTTTGTGCCGATTGATCCCTCTGCGACATATCTTGTCGTGACCAACAACTATGTTCGCAACGGCGGCGACGGGTACAAAATGTTCGAAGGTGATGACAAGAATGCCTACGACTTCGGCCCCGATTTGGCGGATGTGACAGCCGAATACCTGGCCGAGAACGCACCCTACCAGCCATATCTGGACGGTCGTATCAAACAGAAATAATACGCTGAGAAAGGCCGCATCAAACCGATGCGGCCTTTCTTAATGGTCAGCTAAAATCATATTCCGGCCAAAGCTCGGGATCGAACCCATCGAGCATCGGTTGAATATGATCGGCCACCTTGCGCCAGCCGCCAATGGATTTGGTCGAGATTTTGTTGCGGACCTGATCAATACTGGCCGTGCGCACCTGTTTGGTGTTTTCTTCCGGATGCATCATCGTCTCATGCCATTCGATTCCGCAGAATTCAGCGACTTGCTTGCTGTAGGTTTCGGGATCGGAAACCAGTTGTTCGTAAGAGATCGTCAGAATCCTGTCGCCAAACACCTCGTCCCAGTGCCGCATGTATCGGCGATAGAGGTTGGCGGAATGCGCGATGGACTCCAGATTTGAGGCATAGTTCATCCCACCCGCCGGGAAACGTCTGATCCATTTCGACAATCCCACATCGCGCGGGTCACGCATCATGTTGATGATCTTGGCATTCGGGAAGGCACTTATAAGGAAGCCGACGCGCTGATAGTTGTGGGGCATCTTGTCGACGAAAGCGATGGCGTCGCTGGGCAACGGCGGCATCAGGTCGCGGAAATCCCGAGCATATTTCTCTGCGGCGTCCGTGTCGAAGGTTCGTCGGTCCTGCACGAACTCAGCCGAAAGGTCAGCGCCCAGCATGAGCTCTCCACACCCGGTGATGTCTGGTGCAGAGCTCAGCATCATTTCCATCAGGGTCGTGCCGGATCTGGGTTGCCCGATGACGAAGATGGGCAGGGGCGCTTCTGCCAGATCAGAGGCTGGCAGGTCGACACCGACGGGAAACATTCCGGTAATCTGCTCAAACTTCTTATCTTCATCGGAATAGCGATACGGGTTGGTCTCGTGCTGGGCCGCGTTGGCGCGGGCAAACTGCGGCAAGGCGGCATCCAAGCCTTCGCTTTTCGATATCAACTGGGCCTTGGCGAATTCCAGGTCGGACAAGACGTTTTCATTTTCCTGAATTGCATCTTCGACAGACTTTAGCAGGTCTGGAACATTGTCTTTGTCCACAATCGAAGACATCTGAAAAAGCGCTTGTCTATGGTGGGGCTGAATCTCCAGAACGTCTTGCAGAATTTTCGTGCTGCCTGGCTTGTCGCCGCTTTGGTGTAGATTCAGTGCTTTTGCGAAAGCCACTTTTGGATCTGTCGGGGCTAACTCGTAAGCTTTAGAAATATCGCGTGTATTTTCCACAACGAAGCCAACACGAGCATAAGCGCGGGCGCGTTTGGTCAGAAGCTCAGGGTTGTCCGGGTCAGATTTCAGTTTTTTGGTCGCGTAGTCGATTATGGATCGCCAGTTTTGCCCCTTGAGTTTGATCTCCTCGATAACGCGGGCCAGTTCTTTGTTGTTTGGGAATTTCTCTGCCTTTTGTTCCGCATAAGTCAAGGCTCGGTCAATCTGCCCTGTCTGCATCAGCGCATTGGCCAGGTTTTCGACGAATTGCGGATCGTCCGGTTTCATCCGCGACGCTTCGACAAAATGCGGGATCGACCGTTTGTATTGCTTCATTTCGGTCAGAACAAATCCGGCAATTGCCTGATAGTCTGAATCCTTGGGGAATTTCTTGATACCCAGCTGCGCCTTTTTCAGCGCCTGCGGCAGTTTCCCGGCATCCAAAAGCTGAACTGCCTTGCTCTTCAGGGATTTCGTTGTTTGATTTTCCATATGACCCCGTGAGATTCTGTGCCTGTATGAAAAGCTTGTCGATGGTTCATTACCCATGTGCGGACGGTTTGCAATAACTCTTCCCTCCGACGCGATGGCTCGCCTGTTTTCGGCGCGGCCCGCGAATTTCATGCCGGATGTGCCGCACTTTAATGTTTGCCCGACAAATCAGGTGCATATGGTGCGATCCAATGGGCATGAGCGTAGATTGAGCGCGCTGAGATGGGGGTTTTTGCCACACTGGTACAAATCCGAAACGGCAGGTCCCCTGTTGATCAATGCTCGCGCCGAGACACTGGCTGACAAACCCGCCTTTCGGTCCGCCTGCCGGGAAAGGCGGTGTCTGATCGTGGCGACGGGGTTCTATGAATGGACCAAGACGGAACACGGAACCCGGCTGCCGTGGTACATCCACCGGCAGGACGGGGCTGCCATTGCCTTTGCGGGGGTCTGGCAGGATTGGGGCCCGGAAGAGGCCCGGATGGGAACCTGCGCGATTGTGACTACGGCGGCCAACCAAAATCTTGGCGCGATCCACCACCGGATGCCGCTGATCCTTGAGCCCGCCGACTGGCCGCTCTGGCTGGGAGAAGGCGGCAAGGGGGCCGCGCGCCTGATGCGACCGGGGGCCGAGGATATTCTGACCTTCCACCGGGTCGACCCGGGTGTGAACTCCAACAAGGCCAGCGGTCCGAAACTGATCGAGGCGGTGCAGTGAACCCGGCCTTTCTTTCCCCAGACCGGCAGGCTAGACCTTTGGTATGTCGCTGTCTTTCACCAATCTGCCCCAGCTTTATGCCCACCCGTTCGACAGCGTGATCGACGTGCGCAGCCCGGCGGAATTTGCCGAGGATCATCTGCCTGGCGCGATCAATCTGCCGGTGCTCAACAACGAAGAACGCGCGCGGGTTGGCACGGTTTACGTGCAGGACAGCCCGTTTCTGGCGCGCAAGCTTGGCGCCGCTTTGATGTTTCGCAATGCGGCCAATCACATCGAACAAAGTCTGAGCCATCATGAGGGCGGCTGGCGACCCTTGGTCTATTGCTGGCGCGGGGGGCAGCGGTCGGGGTCGTTCACCTGGATGCTGCAACAAATCGGCTGGCGTGCCGAGGTGGTCGAAGGCGGGTACCGAACCTATCGCCGTCTGGTGAACGCCTATCTGTACAAGGACGCCTTGCCGCACCGGTTGGTGGCGCTGGATGGGTACACGGGAACGGCCAAAACCGAGCTTTTGGACCACCTCGGCGCGCGCGGGGTTCAGGTGCTGGACCTTGAGATGCTGGCCAACCATCGCGGCTCGTTGCTGGGGGAACGGCCCGGCGGGCAACCCAGCCAGAAGGCGTTTGAATCCGCGCTGGCTGCCGCCCTGTGCGGGCTTGATCCAACGCGTCCCGTCGTTGTCGAAGCCGAGTCGTCCAAGATCGGCAACCTGATCCTACCGCCCAGTCTTTGGGCCGCCCTGTGCGCCGCGCCTCGGGTGCAAATCGCGGCTTCGATTGAGGCGCGTTCGACCTATTTGGCTGAGGCCTATGACGACATTCTCTCAGATTCTGAGCGCCTGCGCGACCGCCTCTCGCCCCTGCGGTTCCATCGTGGGCATGAGGTTGTTGATGGCTGGCTGAAGCTGATCGAGGCGGGCGACAGGCGGGCGTTGACCCGGGCGTTGATGGAGCAGCACTATGACCCGGCCTATGCGAAATCCCGTCGTTCTCAGCGCGTTGATGTTCTTGCGGAAATCGACATCGAAACGCTGGATGACGCGGGGCTTAGGGTTGCCGCGGCACAGATCGAAAGCCTGTTGGATCAGGTTTGAAGGCGCAGGCCGGGCGCTTCTGTCAATTGGCCAATGATCGCAGCTGGATAGCCTGTCTTTTGCAATTCCCCCAATAGCGCATCGGCCCGTTCCGGGTCGACAGCGGCCAGCAAACCGCCGGCGGTTTGCGGATCGAACAGCAGATCGGCCTTACCGCCTGTTGGCAATTCCGGCGCGTTGGAGCGGTTGTCTGCATAGATCGTTGATCTGACGCCCTGAGTGCTCAGTTCGAGCGCGCCATCCATAACCGGTACGGCGTCCAAATTCAGGGTCGCGCCGCAGCCCGAGGTTTCGCAGAGGCCAAGCAAATGACCGGCAAGGCCAAATCCGGTGACGTCTGTCATCGCGTGGGATTCCGCAAGAATGCGTGCGGCCTTGCCTTGCGGCTGGCACATCTGACGCAGCGCGGCGGCAATGTCTGCGCCGTTTGCCTGACCAGCCATTTCTGCCGCCATCATCACGCCGCTGCCCAAGGGTTTGGTCAGGATCAGGGCGTCTCCGGGCCTGCCGTTGGACAAGGTGATCGGCTCCCCATCGCACAGGCCGGTCAGAGTGAAGCCGAGGGTCATCTCATCCCCCATCGAACTGTGCCCGCCGACGATTTCGGCCCCGGCCTCGCGCAAGACCTCGGTGGCGACCGCCATGATCTCGGCCATCGTGCGCTGCTGCAGCGCGGGCGACATACGAGGCAGGATGATGGTGACCGTCGCGGCCTGAGGGTTGGCCCCCATCGCCCAGATATCCCCCAGCGCATGTACAGCAGCGATGCGGGACATCATGGCAGGGTCGGTGACGAAGGCGCGCAGGTGGTCAGAGGTAATCACCTGTTTCGCGCCGCCGGTGGTCAGCAGGGCCGCGTCATCGCCGGGCAGAGGCGTAATGTCGGGTCGGGTGGGGCCGGGCAGCCCGTCCAATGCCTCTCGCAGGGCACCGCGCCCAACCTTCGCGCCGCAGCCGCCGCACATGGGCTTGTCGCCCAACGTTTCGCGCAGACCCGCCGCATGATCGCGCGGCAGCGCCGGCGGCTTCATCTGTGGCAAATCGCGAAACCTGTTCATGAAGGACTGGTCGATGTGGTTCTTCCATTTCCACATCAACGGACCGCTGAGCGACGTTCCAAATCGCTCGGCCAAGGCGGATTTGCCGCCCAGTGAGATCAGTTTCAGGTAGTCCTTCTGCGGCACATAGGCCCGCATCTGACCGGCCCCCAAAGCCGCCCGCAGGTTTTGGTAGAGGACCGGAGCCTCGCGCACCGCGTAAACGCCCGCCTTCGGGCGCGGGTTCTCCGTTAGGTGCGCGCAGTCGCCAGCCGCAAATATCGCCGGATCGCTGGTCTGCAAGTGCCCGTTCACCTTCACGAACCCATCATGAAGCGCCAGACCGGTGTGCGCGACCCACTCATAGGGGCGGGCCCCGGCGGCCCCGGTCACGAAGGCGGCAGGGATTTGGCGACCGTCCGATAGGTCCACGTGATCACCGGCAATCCGCGTGATCGCGGCGTCTTCGATGACATCAACGCCCAGGTTGTGCATCACCTGCCGGATGGTGGCCGCAGCCTTAGGTTTCGTCGCCGTCAGGGCCTGCGCATTGTCGATCAGAGTCACCTGCGCCGCCCGCCCTTTGGATCGTAGCGCGTGGGCCATCGCCATGACCAGTTCCACCCCGGCGACGCCTCCGCCAATCACAACGACCGAGGCCGGTCCGCTGCCCGCAAGATACTCGGACCAGCGCGCGGCAAGCGGCCCGAGTGGTTTGGCCGGAACCGCGTGTTCGGCAAATCCGGGCATCGATGGCATGTCGGACGTGATCCCGACATTGATCGAGGCGACATCGAAAGCAACGGGTGGGCGCCCGGGCACGTGGACCTCTCGCCGGTCCGTGTCGATCCCCTGGGCCGAGCCAAGAATGACCCGGGCCCCGGCGAATCTTGCCAGCCGCACCAGATCGATATCCAACTCCCACCGGTCATAATGGCCTGCGACAAACCCGGGCAGCATGCCGGAATAAGGCGCGGTGGGGCCGGGGTTGATCACCGTGACGCGCGCGCCGGGCAGCGGGTTCATGCCCCATTTGCGCAGCAACAGCGCATGTGTGTGGCCTCCGCCTATCAGAACCAGATCGCGGGTCAGGGGCAGCGGAGGATTATGCATTGGACCTAGTTCGTGCTGTGATCAGGGACGTCTTCGACCTGCTCGACCGCGTGGGTGGCCCACAACTCGTCCTCGCCCGCGTCCGGCAGATCGCTGGGCTTTTCATGGCGGTGAATGTGCCATTTGGCAATAAACAGCGCCGTGATCGGGGCGGTCAGGAACAGGAACAAGGTGATCAGCAGTTCATGCAGCGACAGATACCCCTCGATCAGAACCGAATGGGTGATCGAGGCCAGCACCACCCCACCCACGCCCAACGTCGTCGCCTTGGTCGGCGCGTGCAGGCGCGACATCGGGTCCTTGAGTTTGATCATACCGAACGACCCGACAAAGCCGAAGATGCCCGAGACGATCAGGAATAAGGCGATCAGCAGTTCGAAGATGAATGTCATGCCGCCCTCACTCGATGATGTTGCCACGCAGCATGAAGCGCGCGTAGGCCACGGTTGAGACAAAGCCCAGCATGGCGATGATCATGGCGGCCTCGAAGAATATCTCGGTGTTCTGCGACAGGCCGTACAGGATCATCAGGGCGATCGTGTTGATCACCATCGTATCCAGAGCCAGAACGCGGGTGCCGACGCCATCCGCCGTGATGATCCGCCACAGGCACATCATGATTGCCGCCCCGAAACAGGCAAAAGCAAAGTAAATCGCGTATTCCATCATTCGAAGATCTCCTTCAGGCGGCGTTCATAGCGGTGCTTGATCTGGTCGCGCACCTCGTCCGGGTTCGGCGCGTCCAGGCAATGGACAAGCAGGTTGTGACCTTGCGCAGACAGATCGCAACTGACCGTACCGGGCGTCATCGTGATGGTGCCGGCCAGCACCGTGATCGCCTCGGGCGTGCGCAGTTCCAGCGGGATGCTGATCCAGTTCGGGTGCCGGTCGTCGTTCCGTTTGAACAGTATGATCCGGGCGACGGTTATGTTGGCCATCACGATATCCCAGAGCACCACCAGCATGTATTCGGCGATCATTGGCCAGTTGCGCAGCTTTGGCCGGTCGGGCCAGTAGGGCTGTGTGACAAAGGGGATGATAATCCCCAGTATCAGACCGAAGACCAGCGAGTTGAGCGACGGTTTGTTCGCCAGAAACATCCAGACCAGCGTCAGCAGGAACGTCAGTTGAGGATGCGGGAATATACGGTGCAGCAGCTTCATTACTCTTCCCTTCCCAAAACGGCCGAGATGTACTGATCGGGCGTGAACAATTGTTCGGCTGTGTTGCTTGTGTATTCAAGCGCCGGTCCCGCAAACAGCGTCAGCAGGATCAGACCGGCCACAACACCAAAGACCGAGCTGAAGGCGAGGCCCGGTTTGGGCTCTGGCGCGGTGGGCGCTTCTTCCGCGTCAGTATCGTCGCTGTATTCAGCCGCGTGGCTCTTCCAGAAGATCAGTGACCCAGCCCGTGCCAGTCCGACGATTGTGACAAAGGACCCGATCAGGATCACGGCCCAGACCCAATGGGCGTCCGGCGCGCCCCGCGACGCATCCAGAACCAACAGCTTGCCGATGAAGCCAGACAGGGGCGGCATCCCGGCCATCGCGATTGCGCCGACAAAGAACAGGGCCGCGATAAGGCCGCTTTGTGCCATGGGTCTTGTGGGCTCGATCACGCCGCCGCGCCGTTCCATGACCAGATCAGCCACAAGGAACAGCAGCGCGGTCGCCAGCGTCGAGTGAAACACGTAGTAAAGCGCCGCCGCCGTGGCACCCGGTGTGAACTGTGAAATCGCAATCAGCAGCGTGCCCATCGAGGTGATCGCGCAGAACGCCACCATCCGGGCGATATGCTGCGATCCCAGAATGCCGACGGCCCCAACCGCCAGCGTCACAAGTGCCGCCGGTTGCAGCCAGGCTCCGACCAGTCCTTGGGTCGCTTCAACCTCGGGGCCGAAGGCCAGCGTATACATCCGCAGGATCGAATAAGCCCCGACCTTGGTCATGATGGCAAATAGCGCGGCCACGGGCAGGGGCGCGTTGGCATAGCTGGCAGGCAGCCAGAAATGCAGCGGCAGAACAGCGGCCTTGATGCAAAAGACCAGCAGCAGAAGGACCGCGCCGACCCGCAGTAATGCCGTATCCTCGGGCGGAATTTCGGCCACGCGCACGGCGATATCCGCCATGTTCAGCGTGCCGGTCACAGCATAGAGTGTGCCCAGCGCAAACAGGAACAGGGTCGAGCCCAGCAGGTTGTAGGCCACGTACTGAACACCTGCTTTCAGTCGCACCGCACCGCCGCCATGGGTCATCAGGCCGTATGAGGCGATCAGCAGCACCTCGAAGAACACGAACAGGTTGAAGGCGTCGCCGGTCAGGAAGGCACCGCAGACACCCATCAGTTGGAAATGGAACAGCGCGTGGAAGTGTTTCCCGCGCTCGTCCCAGCCCGATGCAATGGCGTAAAGCACAATGGGCAAGGCCAGCAGGGCGGTCAGTAGGACCATCATGGCGGACAGCCGGTCCAGCACCATGACGATGCCGAACGGTGCGGGCCAGTCGCCCAGTTCGTAAATCTGAATGTCCCCTCCGGCGGCCTGCGCGGTGATCGTCAAGGCAATCCCCAACAACCCGACAACGCCTGCGACCGAGAAGATGCGCTGCAGATCCAGATGGTATCGCAGGACCATGATGATGAACGGGGCCAGGATCGCGGGCAGGACGATCGGCGCAACGATCCAGTGGTTCATGCGTCTTCTCCCGGCGCGTCCACGCTGTCGCTGGCGCTCATGTCGATATGGTCATTCTTTGCGGACAGATAGGCCGAGAGCGAGATCATCACGATCACCGCTGTCATCCCGAACGAGATCACGATGGCCGTCAGCACCAGCGCCTGCGGCAGAGGGTCGGTATAGGGGACCTCTTCGTATTTGTTCAGCACGGCCGGGGCGTTCAGCGCCAGTCGGCCCGTTGCGAACAGGAACACGTTCACCGCATAGGTGATCAGGGACAGGCCCAGGATGACGGGGAAGGTTCGGCGGCGCAGGATCAGGAAGATCCCGGCGGCGGTCATGATGCCTACGGCAGAGGCTACGAGCGCTTCCATCAGGCCTGCTCCTTTTCTTCGTCGTCTTCCGGCGGATCATCCCGCAGCGGGTTGATATCCATCGGGAACTCCTGCGCCATGCCCGGCTGCCAGGCAAAGCGCGAGAGGCTGTCGAGCGCCAGCATCACCGCACCCAGCACCGCAAGGAAAACACCGGTGTCGAACAGCATGGCGGTAGCCCATTCGAACTCTTCCAGCGGCGGCCAGTTGATGTAGCCGAAATCGCTGGTCAGGAAGGGACGCTCGTTGAACCACGCGCCGAGGCCCGTGGCGGCGGCGATCAGGACGCCCCAGCCGATGGTGCCGTGATAATAGAATCGCTGCCGTTCGATGGCCCATGTGTAGCCGCTGGCCATGTACTGCATCAGATAGGCGATGGCGACGATCAGGCCGGCGATGAAGCCGCCGCCGGGCTGGTTGTGGCCCCGAAAGAAGATATAGGCCCCCACCATCAACGCGATTGGCATCATCACACGGGTTACGACCACCATCATCAGCGGGTGCGAGTCGCCGGATTGAGGCCAATGCGGTTTGCGGTTCAGCAGGTAGCCGCGCACATTCGTGCTCAGCACCGCCTCGGTCAGGGCAAAGATGATCAGGGCTGCGATGCCGAGCACGATGATCTCGCCGAAGGTATCAAAGCCCCGGAAGTCCACCAGGATCACGTTGACCACATTGGTGCCGCCTCCGCCTTTGTACGAGTTCGCAAGGTGGAATTCCGATATCGTCGGAAACGCAAAGTCGCGCATCATGATCGCATAAATCAGCGCCCCGGTTCCTAGACCGGCCACTACCGAAATTGCTGCATCGCGCCAGCGCCGCGCGGCGGAACTGTCCCAGGGCGTTTCGGTCGGCAGGAAGTTCAGCGACAGCAGCAGCAGGATCATCGTCACCACCTCGACCGAAATCTGCGTCAGCGCGAGATCGGGGGCCGAGAGGTAGTTGAACGCAATCGACACGATCAGGCCGACGACACCGATCAAAACCAGCGACAACAGGCGGTTGCGGTGGAACCACATAATGGCCAGCGTTGCACCAACCAGACAAATCCAGCCGATGATCGGAATGATCTGCGCCGGAAGCGGCACGCGCGTTTCGACGCCGATGGTGCCGGTCGAATAGGCGTAGTAGCCCAGCCCGACCGTGAAGGCGACGAATATGATCGCATAGCGGCTTAGGACACCGTTATGCAGCTCGTCCGTAATCCAGCGGCTGAGCTTGGTGAGGGCGAGGATCACCGCCTCGAAAATTGCCTTGGCCTCGGGGCGGGGCAGGGCGTTCCAAATCTGCTCGCCACGCTTATGTGCGGCCAGCAGGGCCAGACCGCCAACCGTTGCTGCGGCTGACATGAACAGCGCAGGCGTGAACCCGTGCCATAGTTTCAGCGAGTAATAGGGCAGCTTTTCGCCCCCGATCACCGCGCTGGACACGACTGCGACCAGCGGCCCGACAATGGCAGCGGAATAAAGGCCAATCAGGATTACCAGAATGACAAGGAACGCAGGAGCAAGCCACAGCCCGACCGGTGGGTCATGCGGGTGCGCAGGGTAATCGCCGCGCTTGGGCCCAAGGAAGACATGGCTGACAAAACGGAAGGAATATGCGGCTGAGAACAGCGCAGCCAGAACCGCCAGCCCCGGCACCAGATAGTGCGAGTGCAGCCATGTGGTGTGGACCGTTTCCTCCAGCATCATTTCTTTCGACAGGAAGCCATTCAGCGGCGGCAGGCCCGCCATTGACAGGGCGGCGATGGTGCCGATGGTGAAGGTGATCGGCATCAAGTGGCGCAACCCGCCCAACCGCTTGACGTCGCGCGTTCCGGTCTCGTGATCCACGATCCCTGCGGTCATGAACAGCGCCGCCTTGAAGGTCGCGTGGTTGATGATGTGAAACACCGCGGCGACGGCTGCAAATTTTGTGCCGAAGCCTAGCAGCATAGTAACGAGCCCAAGGTGAGACACCGTGGAAAACGCCAACAGCGCCTTCAAGTCGTCTTTGAACAGGGCGATCACGGCCCCGATCAACATCGTCACCAACCCGGTGGTTGCGACGATGTAGAACCACGCGTCGGTCCCGGCCAGCACCGGCCACATGCGCGCCATGAGGAACAGTCCGGCCTTCACCATCGTGGCTGAGTGCAGATAAGCCGAAACCGGCGTCGGCGCGGCCATGGCATGCGGCAGCCAGAAATGGAACGGGAACTGCGCCGATTTGGTGAAACAACCCAGCAAGATCAGGATCAGCGCGGGCATGTAGTGGGGCGAGGCCTGAATCAGCTCCTTGTTCTGCAGAATGACGCTCAGGTCATAGGACCCCACGATATTGCCAAGGATCAGCATCCCCGCGATCATCGCAAGACCGCCACCGCCGGTAACCGCCAGCGCCATCCGTGCGCCCTGCCGCCCTTCGGGCAGGTGTTTCCAATAGCCAATCAGCAGGAATGAGCTAAGCGAGGTCAGCTCCCAGAAAACCAGCAAAAGCAGGATGTTATCGGACAAAACGATGCCCACCATCGCACCCTGAAACAGCAGCAGATAGGTGTAGAACTGCCCCATTGGGTCTTCGCGCGACAGGTAGAAACGGGCATACAGGATGATCAGCAGACCAATGCCAAGGATCAGCAGCGCGAACAGAAATCCAAGCCCGTCCAGCATGAAATTCGCGTTCAGCCCCAGCCCCGGTATCCAGTCGAAACGGGCGGTGACGACCTCGCCGCGCATGACTGCGGGGATGTGGATCAGCAGGCCCATCAGCGCGAGGAACGTTGTCAACCCCGCCGCCGAGGCTGCTGCGTTTCGTCCAGCCCGGATCAGAAGGGCTGGAAAGACAGCGCCGAGAAAGGGAAGGGCCGCGATAAGGAATAGGGACAAGTGCGATACTCCGGTCTGGGCGGTCTGTGTTCTGCCGATTTCTAAGGATAATTTATTGGCTGTCCAGATATTGCAAGTAATTCACAGAGTTCTAGGTGCGGAACCTCCCATTCAGTTTGGTGCTAAAAATGACGCGAACTTGATCCCGAGGTCTGATTTCAACGCGGCAATGCGGCCCCGGCTGTGGTAAAAGCGACCTGTCGGCGCAGGAGAACACGACATGGCGAACACAGGAACAAAAACCCGCAGGTGGGTAGTGTTGGGCGGTTGCACAGCGATCGCTGCGGGTTTTGCGATCCGCGAATATCGCCTGATCCCCGAAGCCTATGGGGGTGGCCAGCTTGATGTTGCCCGGGCCCACAGGCAGGCTTTAGCCCGAGAGATACTGCTGGTGGATATCCGCACGCCGCACGAATGGCGGGCGACCGGTGTGGGTGAAGGAGCCCACCCGCTTGACATGCGGCGCGACGATTTCGTGGCAGCTTTGACGCAGCTTGTGGACGGTGATCGGGGTGCGCCCGTGGCGCTGATCTGCGCGCGCGGTGTCCGCTCGGCCCGGTTGAGCAATCAACTGACTCAGGCCGGGTTTACCAACATCATTGATGTGCCAGAAGGCATGTTGGGGTCAGCGGCGGGTCCGGGGTGGGTGCGCACCGGGTTGCCGATTGAGACATACACAGAGGATGACGGATGAGCGTGAAATACGGGTTGGCCCTGTGCCTTGCGATTGCCGGCCAAGCGGCCACAGCCGCGTGCGGTGACGCCGACCAGATGTGCGAAACCGCATCCGGCGGATATTTCATAGAATTGCCCGAGGTCGAAAACCCGCCGCTTGTCGTGTTCCTGCATGGCTATGGCGGCAGCGCCACGGGGACGATGAAAAATCGTGGCATGGTGGACCCTCTGTTGGCGCGGGGATACGCGGTGATGGCACCCGAGGGGCTGGAACGCGCAAACCGGCCCGGGGTCAAAAGCTGGAACTTCTATCCAGGTTTTGGCGATCGGGATGAAACCGCCTTTCTGACCGAGGTTGTGCAGGACGCCGCAGACAGGTTCGGCATCGACGCGGAGCGGTCCATTCTTGGCGGGTTCTCGGCAGGGGCGTTCATGGTCTATTATCTCGCCTGCGCGGCGCCCGATACGTTTGCGGCCTATGTCCCCGTGTCTGGCGGGTTTTGGCGACCGCACCCCGAGGCCTGCGATGGCCCGGTCCGCATGTTCCACACCCACGGCTGGATCGACAACGTTGTACCGCTTGAAGGGCGGCTATTGGGCGGTGGCAGGTTCCATCAGGGCGATATCTTTGCCGGTCTGGAAATCTGGCGCGTTGCCAATGGCTGCGTCGATACCAAGCCCAGCGGGTTTTCCACCACGGATCAGTTCATGCGCCGCTACTGGAACGGCTGCGACGAAGGTGGTGCGCTGGAATTTGCCCTGTTCCCGGGCGGGCACACCGTTCCCAAAGGCTGGGCGGACATGATGGTGGACTGGTACGAAGGGCTGCCGGGCGGCTGATCACTCGGCCGGGGTGACGATGCCCTTGCCTTCGATCAGGCGCTTTAGCTCGTCCCGGTGACGGCGGGCCGAGCGGGTGATCGCAGGCTCACGTACATCCTCGCGCATGCCAACCATACGCCGCGCCGCGCCTGCAGATACGCCGCTCAGCGCGGATAGCGGGATGGCCAAAGCAAGGCTGATGGCAATCGGGGCCAACCAGACTGAGACCAGCCCAGCCAGAATGCCCACGCTCAGCGCCACGCCGCTGATGGTCTCGAGCGTGTGGCACAGGATCAGCGTACGCAGGTTATACGTGCCGCCGTCGCGCGCCTGTGGCGTCCAGCCTTTCTGGATGCCAAAGGCCGTCCGGATCACCGCGATCATCTGCTGTACCATCAGGATCGGCGCGTAGAGGATCGACAGCACGACCTCAGCCAAAAAGGACGTCAGGAATTTGCGCCCGCCGCCGAACTCGGAATAGCGCACCCCGCTCAAGGGCAGCGCCACTACGCCCAGCACCTTGGGCGCCAACAGCATCGCGTACATCACCAGAATGATCAGCACGTGCCGGGTTTCCGACATCTCGGGCCATTGCGGGAAAAGTGGGTTGTCGGGGCTGAAATAATGCAGGACCGAGGCGTCCTTGCCCTCACCAATCAGCGCCCACATCACCAGCAGAGCAAACCACAGCGGCGACATCAGATATCCGACCGCGCCGTGGAACATGTGGAACCGCGACACGGCGCGGAAGCCTGCCGAGCCCAGCAGTTTCAGATGTTGCAGGTTGCCCTGACACCAGCGCCGGTCGCGCAGGGCGTGGTCGATGAGGGTGGGTGGTGTCTCTTCATAAGAGCCCCGAATGCGCGGCAGGAAGCGCACGCCCCATCCGGCGCGGCGCAGCAGACCGGCCTCGACGAAATCGTGGCTCATGATCAGCTTTTCCTGACCGTTCAAGGCGCGCAGTTTCGGCAGACCGGCGCTTGAGGCAAAGGCCCGCGTGCGAATGATGGCGTTGTGACCCCAATAATTGCCCTCTTGCCCGCACCAGCGGGCGAGCCCTTCGGCGAAGGCGATGCCATAAACGCCGTTGGCGAACTGCTGCATCCGGGCAAAGACCGACTGCGCGCCGATCAGTTGCGGATAGCTTTGGATCAGGCCTGCGCCGGGATCGCGCGCCAGCGCATCGGTCAGGCGGGTGATGGCGCGCCCGGTCATCAGACTGTCGGCATCAAGCACCAGCATCGCGTCCCAATCGGCCCCCCAGCGGCTGACCCAATCGGTGATGTTGCCCACCTTGCGGTCAGTGTTCTGTTCGCGGCGACGGTAATATAGCTCCAGACCGGGCGCGAGGGTGGTGCGCAGCGCCTCGATACTGGCCTGTTCCTGCGCTGCGATCTCGGGGTCGCGGGTGTCGGACAGGATGAACATCGCGTAGTGATGCTGACCGCCCCGCGCGCGCAGGTCTTCCAGCATCGTGCGGGCGTTGCCTAGCACGTTCCACGGCACTTCGTTGTAGACCGGCATCAGCAGCGCCACACGCAGGGGTTGCGGGCGGCCCTGCCGTTTGGGCTGCTCCTGCCGCGAGAGCGATGCCATGCCCAGTAAAACAGTGCAGACCGTAAAGGTGATCCAGAAGAAATTAAACGAGATCAGCGTCAGCAGGATGCCTTCGACCAGATTGATCCCCTCGGCCCCGAACCAGTCGCTCATGACCCATAACAGGCCGAGCGCCGCCGCCATCGCGGGCGAAAACGCCAAAGCGCGCCAGAACCCGGCCGAGGTGCGCTTGCCCTGTGGCACCTGCGCATCGCGGAAGCCTGCGTTGAAATCTTGCGCAGGCATCGCCAGAGGAGCCTCGGGCGGCATGATATGCAGATCGCGGTTCATGTGGTCCAACGGTAAAGCCAGACTTCGGAAGCTGGCTGTTTGTCCTTCAACAACTGCGCGCGCAGCTCGACATAGGTGCGTTCTCCGGGTTCAAACGAAAATGCCAGCCGCAGACCGCCCGTGTCGGGGTTGCGTTGCAGAACACCATCCGAGGTTTCGGCGTGGGGCGAGTTCACAAAGATCGTCATCGCCTCGGGGTCGTCGAAGAGCTCGCTGTCCTCAAAGTCGATCACGGCCAGACGGCCCTCGCCAAAGGTGTTCTCGCCCATTGCCGTGTTGATCACACGCGGCATCGGGGTGCGCTGGGGCTCCTCGCCCCAGATCAGGCGGTAGGACAGATCAACCTGACTGCCTGCCGCATAGGGCTCCATCGGGCGCCAGTAGGCGACGATGTTGTCATAGATTTCCTGATCCGCCGGAATCTCGACCAGCGTAACGGTGCCTTTGCCCCAGTCGCCATTGGGTTCGACCCACAGGCCGGGGCGCTTGTGGTAATTCGCCTCAAGGTCCGCATAGTCCGAAAACTTGCGCTTGCGCTGCATCAAGCCAAACCCGCGCGGGTTCATGTCCACGAAGGACGAAATTTGCAGGCGTGTCGGGTTCGCCAGGGGCCGCCACAGCACCTCTCCGGCGCCGTTGCGGATCAGCAGGCCATCGCTGTCATGCACGGCAGGGCGGAAATCGTCGAACCGGCTGTGGTTCGTTTGATCGAACAAGAACATTGAGGTGCCGGGGGCGATGCCCACATGCGGCAGTTCCTCACGCGGGAACAGCGTGGCCTCGACATCCATGATGCAGTCGGCACCGGCAGTGACGTTGAAGCGATAAGCCCCGGTCACGCTGGGGCTGTCCATCAGCGCGTGGACGACCATGTTGCGCTGGCCGGGCTTGGGACGTTCCAGCCAGAAGCGGATAAATTCGGGGAATTCCTCGCCGTCCGGGTCGCCGGTTTTCAGGGCCAGTCCTCGGGCGGACAGGCCGTAGACCTCATGCAGACCGATGGCGCGGAAATAGCTGGCCCCCTGCCAGACGCAGAATTCATCGGTTTTGCCTGGGCGGTGCATCTCGGTCCGCAGGCGCAGACCGGAAAAGCCCAGCGTGTCGTCGATGGGGAGGGTCGGCACATCCTCGGACTTGTCGAACATTCCCAGATCGAAGGCGACCGGGCTGGTCATCCCGTCCTCGACGGTCGAAACCTTGACGGTGCGCGGGAAATAAAGGCCGGGGGTGAAGAAATCGACGTTGAAGGGCGTCTCGGTCTCGTACCACAGCGCGCGGTCCAGCCGGAAGCGGATGGAACGATACTGCTGATAGGTCAGGTCCTGCCATTCCTGCGGGACCATCTCGCGCTCAGAATAGGGGCGGCTGGCCATCTCGCGGGCCAGCGCGATCACGTCGTTGCGGTCAAAGGGAACATCCCCGCCCACGGCAAAGGTGGCCGGGGCAAAGGCGAGTGCCGAGGTTGATGCCAGAAATGCGCGACGCGTAAAATTCATTTTTTCGATTTCCAGGGTTGAGACTTAAACCAAGCGGCCAGATAGGCCACACCGATAATCATGGCAAAGCCAATCATGTTGGCTGCAAACACACTGGCAACATCCCGCCCGGTCTGGTCCAGCACCACGCCGATCAGACGGGCCGCAGCCATCGAGAATACGAAAACCGCAAGGGATTGCTGGCCGACCTTGGTGATCAGGGTCAGCAACACCTGCCAGACCCGCGCCGCAGCACTGTGCCCCGAAGCGATCAGGCGGTGGCCATGTTCCCCTGCCACAACCCAGCCCAGATAGGCCAGCGACAGGAAGTGGATGTAACGGAACAGCCCAAACTCGGTCTTGTTGCGAAGCTCCTTGGTGATCGGCCAGACCTTGCGGATTTCCTCGGCCAGATCAGGAAATGCCGCGTTGATCCAGGTAAACACTTTCCACGACCCAAAGGGCATGGACAGGATCAGGAACAGCGCAGCCGCCCAGATCAGCGTTTTTGATACCGGCGGGGCCGGTATCCAGCCGCGCATGAAGGCAAACCCGGTGAAGAACAGCAACTGCCAACCGAAGGGGTTGAAGAACCACTGTCGCTCCGACCACGGCTCGGCAGGCAGGGCCAGAACGCCGAACTGGGCCACCAGCCAAATGGCGATTGACGTCACCGCAACCGCCCAGAACCCGATCCGGTGCAAACCCATGAACAACGGCATCATCGCCAGAACCACCAGATACATCGGCAGGATGTCAAAGTAGTTCGGCACATAGGTCAGCGTGAACAGACCCACCATCTGCGGCAGGGGATCGTTGAAGAAATGCTGCAGGTTCAGGGACGAGACATAACTTTTCTGGAACAGGCCCGAGTTATCCAGCGCCGCCATGGTCATGGCGACAAAGAAGAACAGGCAGATATGCGCCCAGTAAACCTGCCAGATCCGAAACGCGACCCGGGCCGTGCCCATCAACCAGCCTTTGCGCGCAAAGGCCCCGCCAAAGGCAATGGCCGAGGCCATGCCGGAGCAGAACACAAAAATCTCGGTCGCGTCTGAAAAGCCGAAGCGCGCCGGAATCCAGTTGGCCCAGGGGTCGTTGGGAATATGCGCGATCAGGATGATGAACATCGCAATGCCGCGATAGAAATCCAATCGCGGATCGCGCGCGCGGGCAGGAGTGGCGGCCGAGGCCGCCACAGGCGCAAAATCAGAAGCGGGCGATACTGTCGCCATACGGTTTCTGTCCTTCTTGGTCTTTTTGTTATTCAGCCGGGACGCTTTGTGCGTCTCCGTTGTCGCGGGCCGCGTCGATCAATGCGCGGCGCGCCAGAGCGTAATTGTCCTCGCCTCCGTCCCGTTTGGCGCGGCGGTCGTCCAGGATGCGCTCGACAGCATCCAGACGACCGGCGCGCAGGCCGGAATCAATTGTGATGCGCTCGAATACATCACGTTGGGCGTGGCTGCCACCTGCCAATTGCATTCCGTCGCGTGCATTTGACAGAAAATCAAAGGCTTGGCCATAGAGACCGTCGCCAAAGGCTTCCAAACCCTTGGCCGCCGCGATGCCCGGGTCGGACATGCGAACAGGTGTGTCGCCTTGATTGCGCTGCGCGTCTTTCTGAATGCGCTGCAGCATCTGGCTTGTCGCCTCGGTGCGGTTGTCGCCGGTTAGGGCCAGCAGATAGTGCAGATCGGCGAAGATCAGGCAGCCATCCTCGGTCCGGGTGGCGCTGAGGTCGGCCAGTTCTTCCCAGCGGTTGCCGACATTGACACCCTCCAACTCCAGTCGCGACAGCAGCGAGGTCGCGTTGGAGATGTCGCGGTAATCGTCGGTTTTGTCTTTGCGGATATGTTCGTCATACAACTCCATCACGCGATCGACCTGAGCCAGATCCAGATGCATCAGCGCCTTGTGCCACCAGACGTGATAGCGGAAGTTGTTGCAATGCGCCCAAGCGTCCTCGCGCCCGGCCAGCCAGTCCAGACCCAGTTGCGCGTTGCCGGTCATTTCGTGCACATGGGCCACGGCGTGCAGGCCCCAGGCATCGTCCGACACCATCCACAGGGCCTGACGACCAGCGATCTCGGCCTTTTCATAAGCACCAGTTTCTTCCAGCGCGAAGGAATGGCAACCCAGCAGATAGCCGCGCCCGGGATGATCCGGCGCATAAGCGGGCAGAACCCGTTCAATCGACCGGCGCATGCCCGCGGAATCGCCCAGAACGAAACGGGTCGCATGGCTGAGCTTCATCGCCAGCGTGTCTTCGGGATGGGCGCGCAGAATCTCTTCGAATTTCTGAATGGCCTGCGAGGGCAGGTCGGCCAGATACATTTCGAGCGCCTCGACATACAGCCGTTCGCGCGCCGAGACCGGCTGACGCTCCATTGCGGATTTGGCCGCGTTCAGCGCGTCGATCGCGACCGCAATCATCTCGCGACGGCCCAGCAGAACCATGAACAGGCCCTTGGTGGCGTGACCCAGAGCAAAATCGGGCTCAAGCTCTAGCACTTTGCCCAGATGCTGAGGTGTGATTGCTGCGTGCGCCATGAACCCAAGCAGAACACCATTCCAGGCATCGACACTGGCCGGCTGGGTCAGGGTGTTCATTTGTCCAAAAACGTCTTGTTTCATGCTTGGGTCCAATCTGATTGCGACATGTGACACTGTCCGATTTATCAGAGTGTGCGAATGCGTCGTATCAGTATCGACCCTGCTCTCGAATTGGTGAAAACCCGTGTGCGCAAAAAGCGAAAAAAACCGCCGATTCAAGGGCATGTTTCAGCAACATGCTGCCGAAAAAGGCAAGTGTTTCAGTCTTCGAACGGATTTTCAGCGCCTAAAATAGCGTCAGTATCGGCCCCAAAGACCGGCGGTGCGTTGCGATATGTTACAGGCGTGCGCGACAGGTTCAGGGGATTCCCGATCAACTGCACCGTGCCGGGGTCGGCCTGCATCTCGATTTGCATCTGTCTGGCCGCGACCTGATCGGTGGCAAAGACCTGATCCAGGGACTGCACGGGACCGACCGGAACTTTGACCGCCTCAAGCTGAGAGATCACCGTTTCCGTTGCCAGCGCCCGCAGTGCCGGGCGAAGCACATCGTTCAGCGCGTCGCGATGTTCCAGCCGGGCCGGGTTGGTGGCAAAACGGGTGTCATCGGCAAGTTCGGGCATCTGAATAAAGCCGCAGAACCGTTTGAACTGGCTGTCATTTCCGACCGCCAGAATCACATGGCCATCCGAGGTCTCGTAAACCTCGTAAGGAACAATATTGGGATGCCCGTTGCCCCGCCGCTGGGGCACGCTGCCCGAGGTCAGGTAGTTCACCCCTTCATTGATCAGCCACGCGATCTGGGCATCCACGAGGGCCAGATCAATCTGCTGGCCTTCTCCCGTCAGGTCGCGGTGGCGCAGTGCTGCCAGAATGCCCACCGCTGCATACATGCCGCACATGACATCCGCGATCCCGACGCCGACTTTCATCGGCATACCCTCGGGGTCACCGGTCAGAGACATGATCCCGCCATAGCCCTGCGCCATCAGATCGTAGCCGGGTTTGTCAGAGTTGGGTCCGGTCTGGCCATAGCCCGAGATCGAGCAATAGACGAGGCCCGGCAACTCCTGCGACAGGGTTGCATAGTCCAACCCGTATTTCGCCAGCCCGCCGGGTTTGAAGTTCTCGATCAGAATGTCCGCATGCGAGGCCAGCCGTTTGATTTCCGCCTGTCCTTCGGGTGTTGCAATGTCGATGGCGACGGATTTCTTGTTGCGGTTGGCGGACATGAAATACGCGCTCAGGTCTGATCGGTTGCCCTCGGCATCTTCCACATAAGGCGGGCCCCATTGGCGGGTGTCGTCGCCGCCCGTTGCCGGGTTTTCGATCTTGATGACGGTGGCCCCCAGATCGCCCAGCAACTGGGTACAGGTCGGCCCGGCCAGAATGCGGGACAGGTCCAGAACCTTGACGCCTTTCAGTGGTCCTTCAGATCCGGCCATCATATCCTCCGCGCTCAATTTCGGCGGCGATAACGGTGAAACGGTCAGCCTTCAAGGCCTCATTCAGGGCGGCGCGCAGTTCTGAGCGGTTGCGCACGGTATGGCCATAGGCGCCAAAAGCCCGCCCCATCGCCGCGAAGTCATGGCGGTCGAAATCCACACCTCGGTTGCCCATCTGGCGCTGGCGCTGTTTCAACTCGATCAGCGCGAGGCTGGCATCCACGAACACAAGAAAGATCGGGTTGCCGCCCATCTCGGCAGCGGTCGACAGTTCTCCGGCGACCATCAGGAACCCTGCATCACCGGAAAAGCTGATCACCGGACGGTCCGGTTCGGCCAGTTTCAGGCCAATCGCCATCGGCACAGCACAGCCCATGGTGCAAAGCGCCGAGGACTGGATCAGGCCGCGCTCCTCGGAACAATTCCACATCTGGCTTAGCAGAATGCGATGCGCGCCGCTGTCTGCCGTGGCCAGCGATTCCGGGGGCAGGACAGCACGGGTTTCGGCGATCACAGCCGCCGGGCCCCAGTCGTCATCGGTTGGGAAGGCCTGCGCCAGCGCCGCCTTGACCTTGGCCGGTTCCCTTCCGGGCCATGTCTGGCGCGCGGGGTTGCCTTTGGCGACGGCTTCCAGCGTGGCACCGGTATGGGCGACCAGATTCAACCCGGCCTGATGCATGTAGTGGTCGTTGGGCACGGCCGAGATGTCGATGACGCGCTTGTCCTCGGGGTCCCAGATCTCGCGCCAGCCAGGGCGCATTTCGATGGGGTCGTAGCCCAGACACAGCACCAGATCCGCCTGTTCGATCAGCGGCACCAGATGCTTGTCGGCCAGCGGAGACAGTCCCGCGCCACCAAGGCACAGCGGATGATCCTCGGGCACGACGCCCTTGGCCTTGTACGTGGTCACGAAGGGAATGCTGAAGTGTTCCAGAAACGCCTGCACCACATTGCGCGAGTCGTCATAGAGCACGTCCAGACCGACAATGGCGATGGGCCGCTCGGCCTCGGTCACCCAGCGGCGGGCCTTTTCAACGCAGTTCCCCTCGGGCGCGACAGCGGCGATCTTGGCGCGGCGGCGGCGCTTGACGCCCGATACCCGCGTATCGGCGACCGAGATCGGCACGTCGATATGCACCGGGCCGGGGCGGGGCTGGTTGGCCAGCGTGACCGCCTTGTCCGCGACGATATCCGCGCCCTCGGCCGTCATCAGGAACGTGCCCTTGGTGATCGAGCGATAGACCTGTGCGTGGTCCATCACCTGATGGGTGTAGGTCAGCGCCTCATCCGCGTCGACGCAGCCGGTCAGCACGATCATCGGCACCCGGTCCTGCAGCGCATTGGCGACCACATTGATCCCGTTCATCGCACCGGGGCCAAGCGTTGCCACCAGAATCGCAGGCGCGCCATCACGGTGATGCACGGCCTCGGCCATGAACCCGGCGGAATTTTCGTGCTTGGCCAGATGAAAGGTGATCCCCGCCTGTTCCAAGGCATCCACCAGAGTTAGAACCTCGCCCCCGGGCATGCCGAACGCGTGGCGGCATCCGGCCTCGTACAGTCGTTGTGCCAGAAGATCAGCGGCGCGGGGGGGCAGGTCCTGCATCAATCGTGCTCCGAATTCGTTATTTCAATGCAGATTGCGGAGGATGCCCCCGGAAGCAAGCCGGATCACGCCAGTGTGACTATTTGACTGCGCTTTCCGCCACCGCCTGAAACTTTTCGTCCAGTTCCAGCGCGATATCGCTCAGGGGCTCGCCGCCCTCGTAAACGTAGGGCGCAAAGACAAAGCTCGGGGTTTTGTAGGACAGCGTGGCCGTTCCGTCCTCGTTCTCGGTCACATAGAACCGGATCGGCGCTTCGATCATCGCGGCGGTCGAGGTTCCTAGAACGCGGACGGCGTAGTCATTGTTGAACGCCCCGATGACCCGGTTGCCCGGAATGGTGATCCCGCGCGAGGCAGCAGCTTTGGTCGGTCCGGCCTGAGTGACCACGATCAGCCCGTTTTCCTTCACGGCTGCCTTGGTGTCATCGACCAGTTGCGCATAGCTTTTGCCGGTTGGATAGACGGCCCATCCTGCGGGCGGTTCCGCAATCTCGGCGCTGACGGGCAGGGCCAGAACACATAACATCGACCAGAACGCTTTCATCGGGGCAACCTCCTTGGCTAAGGGTGCGTGATTGATGCCAGAAAGCGGCACAAACGGCAGTCACATTCTTGTGTCCCCGGCGGCAATTCTTTGCAGACCGGGTGCGTCAGGTCCCACGCTTTCTCAGCACATAGATGTCCATGATCCAGCCGTGATCGGCGCGGGCCCGGGCACGGGAGTCGAGTATCTGCTGAGCCACCTCCGCCAAAGGACCGTGGATCAGAATTTCTTCTGTCATGCCCACATACGCCCCCCACCAGATGTCATAATCCGCCATCTCAAGGCTCTGGAATGAGCATTCGCCATCCAGCATCACCGCCACGTTCGATCCCGCTACGGGCCAGCCTTCCTCGCGGATGCGCCGCCCGGTGGTGACCACATAAGGCGCGCCGATATCGTTGATCGGGATCGCGTGGGCGGCTGTCAGGGCCTGCAAGGCGGTGATGCCGGGGATCACTTTGGTCGGCGGTTGCGGGTCCAGCCGCGCCGCGATGCGCAGGGAACTGTCATAGAGCGAGGGATCGCCCCAGATCAGCAGCGCGACGCTGCGCGCCTCGGGATGCGCCGCAATTGCCTCCTGCCAGCGCAGGGCGATGGCATCATGCCATTCATCCACGCCGCGCAGATAGCCGTCTTCCGAGCGGCGTTTGGGAATGTCGAAATAGGCGATTTTGGGGGGTGTCTCTGACACCTGCGCGATGATCTCCTCGCGCAGCCCGGCCAGATCGGCCTTGTTCTCACCCTTGCGCGGGATCAGGATCAGGTCCGCCGCACGGATGGCCTGCGCGCCCTGAAAGGTCACGTGATCGGGGTTTCCCGTGCCGATGCCGATCAGGGTCAGGTCATACATCGTCGAACTCTGCCAGAGGGCCATACAGGATCAATGCGGGGGCCATACCGATCTCGGACTGTAACTGGCCTGCCAACGCGCCGACCGTCGAGCGTTGCAGGGATTGTTCGGGCGTCGACACTGACTCGGCCATCAGCGCGGGTGTGTCCAGCGGCAAGCCGTGGGCATGCAGCGCCTCGACCAATAGCGGGAAAGTGCGTTTGCCCATGAACACAACCGTCGTCGCACCGGGGTCGGCGAGGGCGGGCAGGTTCAGGTCCTCGGGCAATTTGCCACTGACATCGTGGCCGGTGACGAACTGCACCCGCCGTGCCGTCAGGCGGCGGGTCAGCGGTATGCCTGCTGCCGCTGCCGCTGCCACGGCCGAGGGGATGCCCGGAATGATCTCATACTTGATCCCGGCGGCGCGCAGGGCCACCAGTTCTTCCTCAAGCCGTCCGAACAGCCCGCCATCGCCGGATTTCAGCCGAACGACGCGCTGCCCGGTCTGGGCGTATTCCACCAGCAACCGGCTGACATGATCCTGCTTGGGTGAGGGGCGACCGGCCCGTTTGCCCACGCCAACCAGATCAGCATCCTCACGCGCATGGGTCAGGATCGGCCCGCTGCTTAGGTCATCGAACAGCACCGCATCAGCCTTTTGCATCCGGTCCACAGCCTTCAGCGTCAAAAGCTCCGGGTCGCCGGGGCCGGAACCGATGAACGACACGAACCCGCTCATGCCGAGGCCTCGGCAATCAGGTGAAAGAACGTGCCGGTCACATTGCCCCGGACGGAACCAGTCTGAGGCCCCTCGGTCCCTTCGGCGTCAAAGACCCGCGCCAAAGGGGCATCCGGCTGGTCGATGATCGAGGAATAGTGGAACTCATGCCCCCGCAGCGCGGTGCCCACAGCAAGACCCGGCATCGGGGCCAGCAATTCTGCCCGGCGGTAGCCCAAGTTGAACTTGCGCTTTTCATAAGACGTCACAAGACCCAACAGCCCGGCCATCGCATGACGGGTTCCGTCTTTGTCGATCAGCCCCTCGCCCAAGGCCATATAGCCCCCGCATTCGCCGTGAACGGGTTTTGTCTCGGCATGCTTGCGCAGCCCGGTCAGAAAGGTATCAGCCGCGGCCAGCTTGCCAGCATGCAGTTCCGGGTATCCCCCCGGCAACCAAACCAGATCGGCATCCGCTGCCGGAGCCTCATCGGCCAATGGCGAGAACGGCAGAATATCCGCCCCAGCTGCGCGCCAGCCTTCCAGCAAATGTGGATAGGTAAAGGAAAACGCCTCATCCCGAGCCAGCGCAATCCGCTGGGCCGGAGGGCGCGGCAGCGCGGCTGACGATGGCCCAACAGGGCCTGAGGAGGCCGCCCGCTTGATCGCCTCAAGGTCCACATGTTCGCGCAAAAACGCGGCATATCCGGCAATGGCGCTTTCCAGATCGGGATGTTCCACCGCCTGTATCAGGCCCAGATGGCGTTCCGGCAGCGTCAGATCGCCCCGACGCGGCAGCACGCCCAGTACAGGCAGGCCCGCGCGTTCCATCCCCAAACGGGTCAGGCGTTCGTGACGCGGGCTGGCGCAGCGGTTCAGGATTACACCGGCAAAGGGCAGGTCCGGGTTATACATCCGAAACCCCAGCGCCGTGGCGGCCGCTGATTGTGCCTGACCGCCCACATCCAGAACCAGCACCACCGGCCAGCCCATGCGCAGCGCAGTCTCGGCACTGGAGCCGTGCCCTAGCTCCCCGGGCTTCGCGACGCCATCAAACAGGCCCATCGAGCCCTCGGCCACCACGATATCCGCGCCCCCGGCCTGCGCCGAAATCGCGCCTAAAAGCGGCTCACCCATCGCCCAACTGTCCAGATTGAACGAGGCACGCCCTGCCGCCGCCCGGTGAAAGGCCGGGTCGATGTAATCCGGGCCGCTTTTGAATGGTTGCACGGTCAGACCATCCTCGGCCAGAGCCCGCAACAAGCCCAGCATCACCGTCGTTTTGCCAGTGCCGGACGAAGGCGCCGAGATCAGAACGCCCGGAGGGTTCGCCATCACCTCAGTCATCGCCATGTCTCCAGCTTGACCACGGGCTGTCCGCGCTTTGCGGGCGGTAGCGGCGGTCGTAGGTTTTAGAATAGAGGCAGCTTTCGTCGAAGCCCTCACCGGCCAGCGCGGGGCCGACCATGATCAGGGCGGTGCGCGAGATGCTCTCGTCCAGCGCGCCCTTCAGGGTGGCCAGCGTTGCGCGAATTACCCTCTCATCCGGCCAACTGGCGCGGTAGACCACAGCGACCGGGCACTCCGCGCCATAGGCCGGGGTCAGATCGGCGATCACCTTATCCAGATTGCCGATCGACAGATGGATCGCCAAAGTCGCGCCAGTACGGGCGAAGTTCTCCAGTGTCTCGCCTTCGGGCATTGACGAGGCGCGGCCCGGCGTCCGCGTCAGAACCACCGATTGCGCGAGGCCGGGCAGGGTCAGTTCCGCGCCCAGCGTCGCTGCCGCAGCAGCAAAGGAGGGCACGCCGGGGGTGACGCTGACCGGGATGCCCATCTGTTTCAGCCGCCGAATCTGTTCCCCCATCGCCGACCAGACCGACAGATCGCCGGAATGCAGGCGCGCCACGTCGTGACCGGCGTCATGAGCGGCTTTGATCTCGGCCATGATCTGATCCAGATCCATCGGCGCGGTGTTGACGATCTTCGCGCCATCAGGGCAATGGCCCAGAATCTCATCCGGCACCAGCGAGCCCGCATACAGGCACACTGGGCAGGACGCGATGATATCGCGCCCGCGCAAGGTCAGCAGGTCGGCAGCGCCGGGACCGGCGCCGATGAAGTGAACGGTCATGTCTGTCCTCCGATGGCGACGGCGCAGGTGGCCAGCCGGTCGTCCGAAATCTGTCTGGGGGCAAGCAGCCGGGCACCGGGTCCGGCGGCAGCAAGGGCGGATGCCTCTGCCACGCTGCCGGTGCCATGGGTGGCCCGGCTGCGGGGCGAGCAGGTGAGCGTGCGCTGCCCGTCCAGATCGCCCGGCGCAACGTAATGCAGGGGCAGAGCGGTGTCTTCGGCGAAGGCGGCAAGACCAGCATGGCCCCGCTTGTCGGCTACAGTGGCCAGCGCGTCGACATGCTGCCCTGCGCAGGCCAGGTCAAACGCCGCCCGTAGGCTGTCGGCTGTAGCTGCCGAGGAAAACCCGAACCCCGCAACGATCATAAGGTCACGCTCCACTGCACAACCGGGTACGCGGATTTCCAGCCGCGCCGGGGGCCCAGCGGGGCCGAATGCGCGAGTTCGATGCGCAGCAGATCGCCCCCCAGTTTGTCGTGCCACTGCGCCAAAAGCGCCTCGCTTTCCAGCGTCACGGCGTTGGCAACCAGCCGGGTGCCAGCGGGCAGATTGGTGTGCAGCCAGTCCAGCAAATCCGTACTCAGCCCACCGCCGATGAAAACCACATCCGGATGGGGCAGACCGGGCAGAGCATCGGGCGCAGTGCCATGTATGACATCCAGCCGATCCTGCCCCAGCGTATCGGCATTGCGGCGGATGCGATCCGCACGGTCCTCCAGCGGCTCGATCGTTGTGGCCGTCAAGGTCGGGTCGCACATCAGCCATTCTATACTGATCGAGCCGGTGCCGCCGCCGATATCCCACAGATGCTCCCCGCGCCGTGGGGCGAGCGCCGACAGGGTCAGCGCGCGGATCGGGCGTTTGGTGATCTGGCCGTCGGTCTCAAAAATCTCGTCCGGCTTGCCCGAGGCCTTGTGTAACGCTTGTCCGTTACCACGCACCTCTAACCCTACACAGACCGGATGTTCGAACGTTCCCAACAGAGCCTCTGTCAGCGACACGCTGCGCGACCGTTCGCGCGGCCCGCCGAGGGCTTCCATGACGTGCAACGCGCTGTCGGCGAACCCGGTCTCCGTCAGATAGGTCGCAAGCTCTGCCACCGCTTTGCCGTCGCGCAGCAGCAAAATGGCGTGCAGACCCGAAGACAGGTGAGGCCGCAAACGCGTCAGGGGCGCGGCATGCAAACCGAAGGTCAGCGTGGTTTCCAGCGGCCAGCCCAACCGGGCCGCCGCCAGCGAAAAGGTCGATTGGCCGGGCAGGGCGCTCCACTCGGCGGCATCGAAATTGCGCGCGACGACTGAGCCTGCGCCGAACCAGAACGGATCGCCCGAGGCCAGCACCACAGTGCGCCGCCCGCGCAACCTTGTCAGGATCGGCAGGCCATCGGCAAAAGGAACAGGCCATTCAATGCGGTCCGCCTGGCCTTCGGGGATCAGCGAGAGGTGGCGTGGCGGGCCCATGATGACCTCGGCCCGGTCCAGCACTTGACGGCTTGCGGGCGACAGGCCATCCAGTCCATCTTCGCCCAACCCCAGAACGGTCAGCCACGGAGCTTCACGCATGTCTCACCTCCTGATCCTTGGTGGCACGACTGAGGCCAATGCCCTTGCCCGCGCAGTGGCAGAGCGCGGCGTTGCGGCGACCTATTCCTACGCGGGCCGGGTCGATACTCCGCGCGCGCAGCCCATCCCGGTGCGGGTGGGCGGTTTTGGCGGGGTCGACGGGCTGGCTCGCCATATCCGCGATCATCAGATTACCCATGTCATCGACGCAACGCATCCCTTTGCTGCGCAGATGAGCCGAAATGCGATCGAGGCTTGCGGTCAGACCGGCGTGCCGCTGGCTGCGCTGACCCGTCCCGCTTGGGTGAAGCAAGAGGGTGACAACTGGCAGCACGTGCCCGACATCCCCGCAGCGGTGCAGGCGCTGGCGGGTGCGCCGCGCCGCGTGTTTCTGGCCGTGGGCCGGATGCATCTCGAGGATTTCTCGGCCCAGCCCCAACACCACTATCTGCTGCGGCTGGTCGATGAACCCGCCGTGCTGCCGCTGCCGGATTGCGAGATTGTTGTGTCCCGAGGGCCATTCACCGAGGCCGGAGACCGCGCGCTGATGCACCGGCACGGCACGCAACTGGTCGTGTCCAAGAACGCAGGCGGCACCGGCGCGCGGGCCAAGCTGGATGCGGCGCGGGCGCTGGGGGTGACGGTGCTGATGATCGACCGACCGGCCTTGCCGCAGCGGACCGAGCTGGAAAGCGTCGCGCAGGTTCTGGACTGGCTCGCTCATTCCGGCGTGAACCTCGGGGTGTAGACGATCGGGGGGGCGTCGCGTTGGATCACACGGGTCAGGGATGACCCGACGATGACCACCGTCTGCATGTCCGCCATCTCGGGCGTTGCCTCGGCCAGCGTGGAAATCCGGATCGCCTCGTCCGGGCGTGAGACCGCGCGGGCGAACAGGATCAGTCGTTCGGGTTCACATTCCTCACGCAGGATTTCCAGCGTTTTTACAAAGCCTTCCGGGCGGGACTTTGAGCGCGGGTTGTAGAAGGCCATGGCGAAATCGCCCTGCGCTGCCAGCCGCAGACGTTTCTCGATCAACGCCCAAGGCTTGAGGTTGTCGCTGAGGTTTATGGCGCAGAAATCATGCCCCAGCGGTGCCCCGGCACGTGCCGAGGCCGCAAGCATCGCCGTGATCCCCGGCAGCACGTCAATCGGAGTGTTACGCCATTCGGACGGTCCGTTTTCCAGTGCCTCGAACACCGCAGCCGCCATGGCGAACACGCCGGGGTCACCCGACGAGACCACCACAACTCGTTTGCCATCGACCGCCATCTGCAAAGCGTGCTGCGATCGGTCGATCTCGACCCGGTTGTCGCTGGCGTGCAGGGTCAGGCCGGGGCGTTCGGCTATGCGGGCGACATAGGGGACATAGCCGACGACATCGGTGGCCTCAGCCAAAGCGGCGGTCACTTCGGGTGTGACCAAAGCCTCATCACCCGGGCCAAGGCCCGCGATCTTGACCCAACCGCTCATGGCCGCCGCCCCTGACCGTGGACCAGGATGATCGAAAAATAGGGGGTGATCCTGTCACAGGCGTCGGACAGTTTTGTCACCGTCTGGTTGGGCATCTGGGCGTATTCCACGATCCACGCACGGTCATAAAGACCGGCAGACTTCAGCGCCCGCGTCACCTTGTCGATATTGCGCCCGATCTTCATCACGACCAGAGCGTCCGTCTGCGTCATCCGCTCGGCCAGCGTGTCTTCGGGCAAGGTGCCCATCAGCACGGTCAGCACATCGTCGCCCCATGTGATTGGATCTCCGGTCGCGGTCCAAGCGCCGGACATACCGGTGATGGCAGGCACAACTTCTACATCAGATATGGTGCGTAAGCGGCTGTAAAGATGCATGAAAGAGCCGTAGAAGAACGGGTCACCCTCACATAATACAACCACATCCTCGCCTTGCTCGGAGAGCGCCTTCAGATGCGCCGCGCAGTCTTCGTAAAAGGCCGAGAGCAGCTTGTTATAGCGAGGATCGGTCAGTGGAATTTCCGTTGTGACGGGGTATTCCATCGGGAATTCCACAGCATCCTCGGGGATCATCCCGTTGACGATCTTGCGCGCCTGACCGCTGCGGCCCGGTTTACGGAAAAACGCCACATGCCTTGCGTTGCGCAGCAGACGATCTGCCCGCACACTCATCAGGTCCGGATCGCCGGGGCCGAGGCCGACGCCGTATATCTTGCCCGCGCTCATTCCGCGCGGCTCGCGATGGCGTTGACGGCGGCGACGGTGATGGCGCTGCCGCCCAGACGGCCTTTGACAATGCAGCACGGCACCGGTTGCGCAACCCACAGGGCGTCTTTCGATTCCACCGCGCCGACAAACCCCACCGGGCAGCCGATGATGGCGGCCGGGCGCGGGCAGTCGGGGTCCTCCAGCATATTCAGCAGGTGGAACAGGGCGGTTGGAGCGTTGCCGATTGCAACCACAGCGCCCTGCAGATGTGGACGCCAGAGTTCAAGCGCCGCAGCCGAACGGGTGTTGCTCATCTCGGCAGCCAAGGGGCGCACACGTTCGTCATGCAATGTACAGATCACCTCATTCTCGGCAGGCAGGCGAAAGCGTGTGACGCCCTCGCTGACCATGCGCGCGTCACACAGGATCGGCGCGCCGCCTTCCAGCGCAGTACGGGCGGCCTGCACAAAACCGGGCGAGAAATGCACGAATTCCTCCAGCCCGACCATCCCGGCGGCGTGGATCATGCGGACGGCAACCTGTTCCTCGTCGGTATCAAACCGGGCCAGATCGGCCTCGGACCGGATGGTGGCAAAGCTTTCCTTATAGATCGCCGCGCCATCGGTTTCATAAGTGTAGGGCATCAGGTGAAGTCCATGGTCATGAGTGTTTCTTCGGTGAGGCCGGTCTGGCAGGGCTCATCCCCTGCGCGGCCTTGTTTGACAAGATCAAATCGTCCATCTCGGCCGACCAGAGTGATATCGGCAGTCCCCATCCGGGCGCATCCTTTGGCACAACCTGAGACATGCAACGTACCGGGGGCGCGCGGGGCCAGTGCTCGTGCGATGTCGCGGGTTTCCACTTGCGCCTGCGGGCAGAACGGCGCGCCGGGGCAGGCGTCGGTGGTCATAAGCGGATCGGTGCCGTCCGTGACAAAGGCCGGGGCAGGTATCGCCGCCCCGCCTTCCAGCAGGATCAGCCGCCATGGGGTGACCCGCAGGGCCGTTGCGCCGCTTTTCTCTATCAAACCGGCAAGCTCGCGCGCAGGCAATTGCCCGAACGCCGCGCCGTAAAAGGTCCCTTGCGCGCAAGCGCCGGGTTCCAGCGCTGCGCCAATCGGTCCGGGCGCGGTGCCTTGCAACTCTGGCGGTAGACCATGTGCGGCGACGGCCCGCGCCATGCGGCGGGTCTCGGGGGTGTAGGTCTTGGCGAACCATCCGGCCAACGTGATTAGTTGATCGACGGCCTCAGCCTTGGACACGGTTCGTCCTGTCTCGGCCCCGTCAGCGCGCAGGATCAGGCCATCGGGTCTGGATTCCAGTCGGATATCCGCCGAATCCGCTGCAAGAAGGCGCGCGGGGCCAGTGTCGATGGCAAAGCCGAACTTGGCGGGCAGGTCGGGCAGGTCGGCCAGCCGGTCAATCAGTTCCTGTGTCAGACGCGTCGTCAGGTCGCCTGCTTCGTAGAGCGGGGTGACAAGAATATTGCGCCGTACCTCGATGCCCGGCTGCGCATCCAGCAAGTCTAGCGCGGCCAGTTCTGCCAGCAGCGGTTGATGATCTGCCTCCGCCACCCCGCGCAGTTGCAGATTGGCGCGGTTGGTCAGGTCGATGGTTCCATTGCCGAAGCGTTCGGCCAGCGCACATAAGCCGACTGCCTGCGCGGCGTCGAGACGGGCCAGTCGCGGGCGCACCCGCACAACCAAGCCGTCGCCCGACATCATCGGGCGGTGTGCGCCGGGGCACCATCCCTGAACGATGGGGGCGCTCATCGCAACCCCTCCAGATCGGCGCGGATCGAATTGCGGCGGGTGTCCCAAAGACCGGCCTCCAGCAGGGCGCGGAACCGGTCCTGCATGGCCTGATACGCTTGCGGATTGGCTTCTTGCAGAAAACTGTCGACCTCGGCATCGCCAAGCGTGGCGTCGTGGTACAGGTCAAACAGATGCGGCGCGACGGTGCCCGAAAGATGTGCGAATGAGGCCATGTGATCCAGGGTTGCTGCGATCTCGGCAGCCCCCCGGAAGCCGTGCCGTTGCATCCCTGCGATCCATCCCGGATTGGCGGCGCGGGCGTGAACGACACGGCTGATCTCTTCAGGCAAAGTGCGGGCGCGGGGGTTTTCGGGGTTGGTATTGTCCAAGTGGTAAAGCTGCGCGCTGCCGCCGGTGATCTTTTTGGCGGCGGCGAACCCGGCCTCGTGCGTGGCGTAGTCGTTGGCCAGCAACAGGTCGGTTTCAGTCAAATCCTGTAGGTGAACAAAGCCGTCGGCATTGGCCACGCGCTGCGTGATCCCGTCTTTGTCCTGCGCGACATGCTCGCCTTCCAGCGCAAAGGAACTGGCGTCCAGCCACGCCTCGCCCGCCTGCGCGCGGGCCTCATCAGTATAGGTTTCGGACAGGTGGGTCATGTTCAGACCATAGCTGCCGGGGGCCGGGCCATAGACGCGGGCCGCCGGTTCCTGACCGGCATAGGGGTTCCAGTCCGGAGCCTCATCCCGCGCCGACAGGGCGCGGACGGCTTGACCATAAAGCGCGGAAAGCGTCGGGAACACGTCGCGGAACAGGCCCGAGACCCGCAGCGTCACGTCCAGACGCGGGCGGCTGAGGTCGGTGATCGGCAGCACCTCGATGCCCGAGACCCGCTCGGACCCCTTGTCCCAGACCGGTTTGACCCCCAGCAGATGCAGCGCCATGGCGAATTCCTCGCCCGCCGTGCGCATCGTGGCCGAGCCCCAGAGGTCAACGATCAGACCCTTTGGATAATCGCCTTCCTCTTGCAAATGCCGCCGCACCAATTCCTCGGCCAGCTTCACGCCTTGGGTATAGGCGCCGCGGGTCGGCACCGAGCGCGGGTCGGTGGTGTAGAGGTTCCGCCCCGTCGGCAGCACGTCAGAGCGCCCGCGATAGGGGGAGCCAGAGGGACCGGCCTCGATCCGCTTTCCGGCCAGTGCGGCCAGCAGGCCCTTGCGTTCGGCATGGGCCGAGGGTGCGGGGTCGAAATTACCAGTGACCTCGGGCACCCGGCCAAAGATGTGCAAGCCATCGCCGAACTGGCTTTCCTTGATGTCACAGACAAAGCGGTCAATGCGGGTGATCGCCTCGGCGGTGCAGGTGGCTTGATCCAGCCCCAAATCACTTTCCAAACCGATAGCCTGTGCCTCGTCCCGGATATCTTCCTGCAGTCGGTCGCGGCGTTTGGGGTCGAGCCCATCTGCGTTCGAGAACTCGTCCAGCAACGACTCCAGCCGCACCATCCGATCTGGCGTGCCGCTTTCCTTCAGCGCGGGCGGGATGTGGCCCAGTGTGACGGCTCCGATCCGGCGTTTGGCCTGTGCGGCCTCGCCGGGGTCATTGACGATGAAGGGGTAGATCACCGGAAGGTCACGGATCAGCGCCTCGGGCCAGCAATCGGCGGACAGGGCGACCGATTTGCCCGGTAGCCATTCCAATGTGCCATGCGCGCCGATATGGATCAGTGCATCGGCGTGCAGGCTTTTGCGCAGCCACAAATAAAACGCAACATAGCCGTGGCGCGGGGTGCGAGACAGATCGTGGTAATCGTCATCGCGCAGTTCGGGCGTACCGCGTTCGGGTTGCAGCGCGACAAGGCCCTTGCCCCGGCGCAGAGCGGTGAAGTGGAAGGCACCATCAGTGCAGGCGGGGTCGTCTTCGGGTTTGCCCCAGACGGTTTGCAGGTCTGTGCGCAACTGTTCAGGCAGGTCCGCCAGCGCGGTTTGATACTCCGAAAGGGGCCACGACAACCAGACATCCGGCAGCGTTTCAGCAATCGGCTCGGCCGGCGCAGTGCTGTAGCCTTCGGCCTGCAAGTCGGACAGTATGGCCTCGGCCGAGGCCAACGCGTCCAGACCCACCGCATGTGCCATCTGCCAATCCTTGCCGGGATATGTGGACATGACCAGCGCGGGCACCCGATCCGCCTTGGGCTTGTCGTTCAGGTTTAGCCAGCCGGTCACGCGGTCGATGAGGGCCTCAATCCGTTCAGGCTCTGCGCGGTGGGCAAAGCGGGAGTATTCCAGATGTGGGTCGCGTTTGCCGGGTTCTTTGAACGACGCGATGCCTGCGCTGATCCGCCCGTCCACCTCGGGCAGAACGACATGCATCGCGAGGTCGGCAGGAGATAGACCGCGTTCCGCTTCGGCCCATGCTTTGCGGCGCGAGGTGGCCAGCGCGACCTGAAACACTGGCACATTCGCCGCGTCCAGAGGCGAGGTGCCCGACGCGCCTTTACCTGAGAACGACGTGGCGTTGATGATGGCAGACGGGTTCATGGCCGCAATGGTGTCGCGCAGCCAATCGGCGGCTGCGGGCGCTTTCAACGAGGGGGCGAAGAGGCCCACAGCCTCCAGACCCCGCGCGCGCAGGCTGCGGATCAGGGCTGCGACCGGGGCGGTATCAGCGGAGGTCAGATAGGCGCGGTAGAAGGTGACGAGGATGCGTTTGGTATCGCCGGAGAACGCCTCATCTACCGGGATCACACCGCGATCCGGGCACCATGCACCGCATTCGGGGATGGTTTTTGCCCCCATCACGGGACCTGCGTAAAGCCCCGCTGCCAGCGCCATCTGCGCCAGTGCCGCCTGCGCTGCAACCTCTCCGCCCGTGTCGCAGAGATGCGCCAAACGGCGGAGGGTCGAGACGGGTAAGGTGGAATACTCATCCAGCCGCGTGTCTTCGCGCCCATCGGCAGGCAGGACGGCCAAAGCGATCCCTTTGGCCTGCGCCAGCGCCAGAACCTGCTGCAAACCGTAGGACCAATAGGGCACCCCTCCGATCAGACGGATCAGGATGCCTTTGGCCCCTTCCAGCGTCTGCTCGACATAGGTGTCGATGGACAAGGGATGTTTCAGCGCCGTCAGATTGGCCAGCCGGAGGGTCGGCATCCGCCCTTCTGGGCCGCCGCCACGATGCCAGCCTGCCGCGAAAGCGCCGAGGTCACTGTCAGAAAAGGACAGCACCACCAGATCCGCCGGGCTTTGGCCCAGATCGGTCGGGGTCTCGGTTTCCTCGAGCCCGTGGCTTTCGCGGAAGACGACGTGCATGGCTTACTCGGCGGTCTCGGTCACGCCCACAAGGATATCGCGGATTTCGGCCTCTTTGATGTCGTCATGCTCAGCAATGACCACAAGGCGCGAGCGGCGGTCTTCGCCGGGCTCCCACGGACGGTCATACTGATGACGCACACGCGCACCTACGGCCTGCACCAGCAGGCGCATGGGTTTGCCCTGAACGGCGGCATAGCCTTTGACGCGCAGGATGTTGAGTTCCTTGGCCAGACGTTCGATCTTGGCAACCAGATCCAGCGGGTCGGCCTGTTCCGGCAGCTCGACGATGATGCTTTCGAAATCGTCATGCTCGTGATCGTGATGGCCGTCGTGATGGGAGGGACGAGCGTCCATGTCATCTTCGGCGGCGGCCTCAAGGCCCAGCACGACGCGCACGTCTACGGCACCTTCGGCCACCTCAACGACGGGCAAAGGGCGCGGGGCTTCGGCGGCGATGATCTCTCGCGCTTTCGCGACACCTTCGGGACCGGCCAGATCGGGCTTGGTCAGCAGGATGATATCGGCGCAGGAAATCTGATCTTCGAATACCTCGGACAGCGGTGTTTCGTGATCAATCGAGTCATCGGCCAAGCGCTGCGCGTCCACCGCCTCGACATTGGGCGCGAAACGACCCGCAGCGACGGCCTCGGCATCGGCCAGAGCGATCACGCCATCGACCGTGATCTTGGACCGGATATCCGGCCAGTCGAAGGCTTTCAGCAGCGGCTTGGGCAGGGCTAGGCCGGAGGTTTCGATCAGGATGTGATCGGGGCGCGGCTCCAGCGCCATCAGGGCCTCAATCGTGGGTATGAAATCGTCAGCCACGGTGCAGCAGATGCAGCCATTCGCCAGTTCCATGATGTTCTCGGCCGGGCAATCCGGGATGGCGCAGGATTTCAGGATATCGCCATCTACGCCCACATCGCCGAACTCGTTGACCACAACGGCCAGACGCTTGCCCTGCGGGTTCTGCATCAGATGACGGACCAGTGTCGTTTTGCCCGAGCCCAGAAAGCCGGTGATCACGGTGACGGGCAGTTTTTCGAGATTGCTCATTTCAGGGCTCCAATCGGGGGAATGCGGGCCGCACAGTTTTTGCGGAAATGTTCGGGACGCTCGCGCCATTTAACGAGGCCATCCTCGGTCGCGAGATACTTGGTGGCGCCGTCAACGATCACGTCAATGTGGTCGACCTCGTTCAGATGCTCGTACACGAATGTCCAGCGATCCGGGCCACCACGCAGCACGATGGAACAGCCCTCGTCACAGTTCGACAGGCATTCCACGGCTTTCAGCGTGATCCCTTCGGGCAGGTCCGCCTGTTCCAGCGCCTTGTGCAACAGGGTGCCGGGGCGTTGCGCGTCATCTTCGACGGGCAGCCCGCGACGGCAAGTGGTGCAAACCAGCAATTCGACCGGAGCGGTCTCGGTCATGTCTCTCATCCCCCCAAATCCTCATCGTGGGGGACGGGGTTTCATGCGGGTCCATTGACCCGACACCGGAACACCCCGTCCGGTTTCATTCTCGGGTGTTGGCAGGTCTCCCGGCTTGCGGATGTCAGAGGTGGTCCTCTGTCGGATGTCCCGCCTTCCCGGCATTCGCCAGTGGCTTGGGCACCCTCTCCGGTCACGGTCGCGGGGGCGGCTGCGTTTGGCGGATGATCCGCTGACGCATTCCCTTTTCATCTGCTGTCGCAGACACCAACGAAAGGGACATGCGGCAGGGTTGCCCCGCTTGTCAAGCGCAACACGCTGATCCGCGATCACGCGGGTAAAAAGCGACCTGTCCGGGTCGCTGGGCGGCATGATCCGGTTGGGCCGACGTGCTGGCATGGTTCGCAAGACGCGAACAGGAGGGTGCGGCGCATGAAAGTAGGGTTTATCGGGCTGGGCAATGTGGGGGGCAAGCTCTCGGGATCGCTGTTGCGCAACGGGATCGATCTGACGGTGCATGATCTAAACCCCGATCTGGTGGCCGCGTTTGTCGCCCAAGGGGCCAAGGCCGCTGAAAGCCCGGCCCAACTGATGCGCGATTGCGATGCGGTGATCACTTGTTTGCCATCCCCCGCTGCCTCGGACGCAGTGATGCAGGAAATGCTGCCCGAGGTCACCCCCGGCAAAATCTGGATGGAGATGTCGACCACCGACGAGGCCGAGGTCAAACGCCTTGGCGCGATGGTGATCGAACGGGGCGGAACTGCGGTGGATTGCCCGGTCTCGGGCGGCTGCCATCGGGCCGCGACGGGCAATATCTCGATCTTCGCGGGCTGTGATCGACAGACGTTCGAGCGCATCCTGCCCTTCCTGACCACCATGGGGCGGCGCATCCTGCATACGGGTGAATTGGGTTCGGCCTCGGTGCTGAAAGTGCTGACCAACTATCTCGCTACCGCCAACCTGATCACCTGCGCCGAGGCTTTGGTCACCGCCAAAGCCGCCGGGATGGACCTTGGCACCACCTATGAGGCGATCAAGATTTCGTCGGGGACATCCTTTGTGCATGAGACGGAAAGTCAGGTCATCCTGAACGGTTCGCGCGATATCTCGTTCACCATGGATCTGGTGAAAAAGGATATCGGCCTGTTTCAAGAGGTCGCCGATCGCGCCGGAGTGCCGCTGGAGATCAACCCGCTGATGATCAAGATTTTCGAAGACGGGATCGCGCGCTACGGCGACCGCGAACTGTCGCCGAACATCATCAAACGGCTGGAAGAGTCCACCGGCCTGGACATCCGCGCGCCCGGTTTTCCGGCTGAAATGGAGGATGATGAGCCTGAAGAGCCAGGGTATGAGGTGATCCCGCAAGGGCGCGCCGCAGAATAATGCGAGCAACCAGACCGCAAAACCAAGGTGTTTCAGAGAGATGGAGGCGAGTACCGGAATCGAACCGGTGTACACGGATTTGCAATCCGCTGCGTCACCACTCCGCCAACTCGCCTTTTCAAGTAAAATCAAATACTTGCCGTGGTGTGGAGGGCGTTTTAGCAGCTTTCGCTGGGGGCGTCCAGTGGGAAGAATGTAAAATCGGCGCTCGCCTCGCAAATTGAACGCCCTCGCCCCGGTAGCAAACCCGTCACAAAACCTCGGTTGCGGCATCTGGGCCGTTGCCGGTGCTCAAGGGATGTGGCACAAGCCAGATAATCAAGGGCTCAAGACGAGAGATCACATGACAGATTTCGCCACCCGGCGCCGCACGATGGTTGACACGCAGGTTCGGCCCTCGGACGTCACAAAATTTCCGATCATCGACGCTATGCTGAATGTGCCGCGCGAGAGCTTTGTGCCCGCGTCACAGCGTGAGGCGTCTTATGCCGATGGCTTGATCGACCTGGGAAACGGGCGCTGCATGCTTGAGCCGCGGACGCTGGCTAAGATGCTGGATCTGCTGAATATCTCTGGTGACGAAGCGGTGTTGGATATTGGTTTGGCGCTTGGCTATTCCACTGCTGTTGCGGCGCGTATGGCCGAGTTGGTTGTGGGTGTCGAGGAAGACGAAACCCTTGCGTCCGAGGCGCAAAGCCTGCTCAGTGACGTGAATGCCGACAATGCGATTGTCCATGTGGGACCTCTGGCGCAGGGTGCGGCTGAACATGGGCCGTATGACGTGATCATGATCCAGGGGGGCGTCGAGGAAGTACCGGACGATCTGCTGGGCCAGCTCAAGGATCATGGCCGCATTGTTTGCCTGTTTATCGAAGGCAATCTGGGAACCGTCCGGATCGGCCGCAAGTCCGGCGAACGGGTTAGTTGGCGAGATGCCTTTAACGCCAGCGCACCGGTTTTAGAAAGTTTTTCCGCAAAGTGTGCATTTTCGCTATAGTTGTTTGACAGATATTTTTGCCGCCTTGATTAGTTGAAAACAAAGACGCAAACTGCCGGAGAGGCAGCGTTATTTCGATTTGAGAGGATTTGGATATGCGTGGTACGGCGACAGGTAAGCTGGTCAGGGCGTTGGCTTTGACCGCTGGCATTGCCATCAGCGTGGTTCCCGGACGTGCAGCATGGGCGGACAATATTACAGATGCGTTCATCGGCGCGTATAACACCAGCGGCCTGCTGGAACAGAACCGGGCCCTGTTGCGTGCAGCGGATGAAGATGTGGCGATTGCTCTTTCGGCCCTTCGCCCGATCATCAACTGGACGGTTGATATCAGCCAGGAATACACAAGAACACGCACCGGAACGACGGTAACGACGACCAACCCGGCCCGGTTCTTCACCGGGCTGACTCTGACCCAGCTGATCTATGACGGCGGCGCGTCGGTGTTGGGCAAGCAATCTGCGCAGGAGACTGTTCTGTCGACCCGGCAAACGCTGATCGACATCGAACAACAGATTCTGTTCCGCGCGGCGACCGCGTATCTGAGCGTGCTTCTACAGGAAGAAACGGTTCAGATTCGCCTGAACAACGTGGACGTATCCAGCGAGGAACTGCGCGCCTCGAACGATCGGTTCGAAGTGGGTGAGGTGACGCGAACAGACGTTGCCCTCTCCGAGGCGCAATTGGCCAGTTCGCGTGCGGATCTGGCGGATGCGCGCGGTGATCTCAGCACCGCGCAGGCCGAATATGTGAACGCGGTCGGCAAGTCCCCGGGCCGGACGGCCGGTCAGCCGGGCCTGCCCAATCTGCCCCGCTCGCAGTCCGAGGCGGTTAGCCTGGCGCAGCGCAACCATCCGGCCATCCTGTCGGCCCAGCACCAGGTGCGGGCCTTGGACCTGATCGTACAGCAGCAACGCGCCAATCTTGGCCCGAACGTTAGCTTTGGGGCGAATGCCGGTGTGCGGGAAAACTTTGACGATGACGATTACCAGAACACGGCAGGCGTTGCGCTGACGCTCAATCAGTCGATTTACGCCGGTGGCCGTCTGGCAGCCGAGGTGCGCCGGGCCATGGCGACCCGTGATGCATCCCGCGCCAACCTGTTGAACGTGCAAAAGGACATCACGCAAGGTGTCGCCGATGCCTTCGCCCGCTTTGACTCTGCAACCGCCAGCCTGACAGCCTCGACCGAACGGGTGCGGGCATCGCAGGTCGCGTTTGACGGGATTCGCGAGGAGGCCACCTTGGGTGCCCGGACCACGCTTGACGTTCTGAACGCCCAGCAGGATTTGCTGGATGCGCAATTGGCCGAAGTCGCCTCGCGCACGGAACGGTCGCTGGCAGCCTATCAGTTGCTGCAGGCGCAGGGGCTGCTGACTGCGGAACGTCTGGGCCTTGCGGTGCAAATCTATGATCCGACACTGTATTACAATTTGGTCAAGAAAGCGCCGGCACGCGTCAGCAAGCAGAGCAAGGATCTGGATCGGGTCCTCAAAGCATTGCGGCGGGACTAAGGGGCGATACTACCTGTTGTGAGGTCTGCATTGTTTGGCTACACTCAATCCCGAGGATAGAGCGGTAGAGAACAATGACGGATAATGTCGTAAAAGCCGGTATCGAAGATGTCCTGTCTTCGGTGAAACGTCTTGTCAGCGAAGAAGCCCGGAAAGAGCCGGGATCGGACCCGAAAGCTACCGCGCGCAAGCCCGGGCGGCTGGTTTTGACGGATGCCCTGCGCATTGGCAAATCTCCGAAAGGGGATGCGGCACCGCTGAAGCTTGAACCGGAATACAGCGCCGAGAAATCGGCGAAGCCGATGCTGTTGCGGACCTGCGATATTGTTCGTGCGGGCACTCCGGCCAATCGGGATGACAAGGCTCCAGCGGTTGCTGAGAACCCTGTGACGGAAAGCGAACCGGCGGCCTCGCAAGACAATCCGACAGTCAGCCTGAGCGCCAAGATCGAAGCGCTCGAGGCTGCGATCGCCCGAACCGAGGATCAGTGGGAACCCGATGGCGACAGCGATGACGCCTATTCCGGTACGCCTGTTCAGTCCTTGCCGTGGAACGCGGAAAAAGGCTTTGCCGCTGAGAAGCCGGAAACACAGGATGAGCCAGAGTCATTCGTCTTTGTAAAAGAACCTGAGGCCGCGGCGACCTTCGTCCGAAGTTCAACAGTCTCAGCGCCCGAACCGGAACAGGTCGAGCGGGAAACGCCTGAGTCGGCAATCGACCCGGCGGAAGAGGCTGAAGCTCAGGCCTTACCCATTGATGAAGATGCCCTGCGCGAATTGATCGCGGATGTCGTCCGGCAGGAATTGCAGGGCGCGCTGGGCGAGCGCATCACCCGAAACGTCCGCAAAATGGTGCGGCGCGAAATTCATCGCGCTCTGGCCGCGCAGGACTTGGAGTAAGGCCTAGCGCCGGGGCGTCTGCGCCAGTTTCAGCAACTGATCCAGATCCATGTGCTGTTCCAGATGGTCGGCCAGAGCGTCCAGCGTTTGTTCGACCCCGTCCTCATAGGCGTTGTCCGACGTGACCCCCAGCTTTGACAGATAGCTGGCGCGGAAGGCGTCTGACGAAAAGATACCGTGCAGGTAGCTGCCCAGAATGCGACCGTTCGGGCTGGCCGCACCTTCGGGGCGGCCCTCGACCTCAAGCCACGCACGGGTGCAGTCGGGGCCCTCGGTTCGTCCCATGTGGATTTCATAGCCGCTGACAGGTTCTCCGCCGGGTATGGCGCGGGCCTCGGTCAGCGTGACCTGCTTTTTGCCCGCCATGACCGTGTCCACGTCCAGCAGGCCCAAGCCTTCGACTTTGCCGGGGCGACCGTCGACCCCGTGCGGGTCCGAGATGGTTTTGCCCAGCATCTGATAGCCGCCGCACAGGCCCAGAACATGCCCGCCCCGGCGCAAATGGGCATAGAGGTCAATCTCCCACCCCTGCGCCCGGAAATAGGCCAGATCGCCAATGGTGGACTTGCTGCCGGGCAGCAACACAAGGTCCGCATCGCCGGGCAGGGGGCGGCCTGCGGGGATGATTTCAACGCTAAGGCCGGGTTCCGCAGACAGTGGGTCCAGATCGTCGAAATTGGCCATACGTTCAAGCTGAGGGACAACTACCTTGCAGGCACCGCCCGTATGGGATCGGATATCCATCATATCTTCGGCGGGCAGCTTCCAGGCGTCATGGAACCACGGCACGACCCCTAGGCAAGGCCAGCCAGTGCGGGTAGCGATATCATCGCGCCCGTCATCGAACAGGGATACGTCGCCTTTGAAGCGGTTGACCGCAAAGCCCCGGATCAGTGACAGGTCATCTGCGTCCAGCACGGCCTGCGTGCCCACGATCTGCGCGATCACGCCGCCGCGATGAATGTCACCGACCAGAACCACGGGAATTTCAGCGGCACAGGCAAAGCCCATATTGGCGATGTCGCCCTTGCGCAGGTTAGTCTCGGCCGGGCTGCCCGCGCCTTCGATCAGCACAAGATCGGCATCGCTGCACAAGCGATCAAAGCTTTCCAGCGCCGCGCCCAGCAGTTTGGATTTGTCCTTTCGGTAGTCGCCCGCCTTCATCGTACCCGCGCGCTGGCCCTGCACGATGATCTGCGCGCCGGTATCGGTTTCAGGCTTCAGCAGGATAGGGTTCATATCCGTATGCGTCGGACGCTTGGCCGCGCGCGCCTGCAGCGCCTGCGCGCGCCCGATCTCACCCCCGTTTTCGGTCACGGCGGCATTGTTGGACATGTTCTGGGGCTTGAACGGAGCCACCCTGAGCCCCCGCCGCGTATAGGCCCGCGCCAGCCCGGCCACCAGAACCGATTTCCCGACATTGCTGCCGGTGCCCTGAATCATGATGGCGCGAACCATGGCCGTCTCCTATACGTTGAGGCGCAGATGACCTGATTTGGCCGAAAAGGGAAAGCCCCGGATGAACACGCCCGCTCATCTTTTGATCGGTGCCGCCGTTTTCGCGCGCCCTGCAAGGGGGGCAACCCTGTGGGCCGCGCTGCTGGGTTCGCTTTTGCCCGATCTGTCATTGTATCTGATGGCCGGGACGTCGCTTTACGTTCTGGGCATCCCACCGCAGGTGGTTTTCGACCAGCTTTATTTCTCAACCGCATGGCAAACGGTCTTTGCCATCGACAACTCGTTCATCCTTTGGGGGCTGGCCCTTGCGCTCGGCCTCTGGCGCGGGTGGAGGTTTCTGACGGTCGCGGCAAGCGCAGGTTTGCTGCACCTTGCATTGGATTTCTTCCTGCACGCAGGGGATGGCAGGCCGCAGTTCTGGCCGCTCAGTTCATGGGTCTTTCACAGCCCGGTCAGCTATTGGGACAGCTCCCATCATGCCCTGTGGGTCGCGCCGGTTTCGGCTGCGGCCTGTTTGGCGGCCTACGTTGTTTTGTGGCGGCGGGGGGCACCCGTCTGGGCCAAGCTGCTCTTTACGCTCATGCTGGCTGCCGAAATCTGGGTGGCCCGGCAGTGGCTGCTATTCTTCTGAGGTTAGGGTAAAAGAAAAACGCGCTCCGGTTATGGGAGCGCGCTTTTTCATCAGAATACGCCGTGGATCAGGCGGCTTCTGCCTGCTGAGCAGCGTTACGACGCTCGCTTTCTTCGCGCGACAGCGCGACCGAGGTGCGCACGCCACGGCCAACGAACTCCATCAGTCCGCTAACAACCCGTTCGTTCGGGTCGATACCGGCGCAGGACAGCACCTCGCGCCCATCGCGCGAGCGGGCCCAGCGGGCGATTTGTTCGGGGCCATTGCCGTACTTCTTGTCATCGGCGATGGCGTCATCCAGAGCAGCCAGCACAACGGCCGCGAAAAGTTTGCGTGCACGATTGCCTTGCTCGTTGTTAAAGGCAGTGCCGTCAACGAAATCTCTCATCTCGTCTTCCTTGTTGTTCTTGCTCTTGCATTTTCGGCGTGACGGTCCTTATGACCTATTAGGTGCGATTCGGATACACCTAAAATGCATATCTACGTTGCGTCATTTGCATGGCTTGCTGCAAGTGCAGCACTAGGTCTCGTTGTCTTGTCAGGTGTGGTCCCGCCAGATATAGGGACGGCAACTGACGCATCAACCGTTTGTGAAGGATTTATGTCATGCCCAAGATAAATGGGAACGAAATTCGCCCCGGCAATGTGCTTGAGCATAATGACGGGCTGTGGGCCGCTGTCAAAGTCGATCACGTAAAGCCCGGTAAAGGCGGTGCTTTTGCGCAAGTCGAGCTGCGCAACCTGCGCAACGGGTCCAAGCTGAACGAACGTTTCCGGTCGGCGGATAAGGTCGAACGTGTGCGTCTGGAACAGAAAGATCAGCAGTTCCTCTACGAATCTGACGGCATGCTGGTGTTCATGGATACCGAGACCTATGAGCAGATCGAACTGCCCGCCGATCTGCTGGGTGAACGCCGCCCGTTTCTGCAGGACGGCATGACTATTGTGGTCGAGTTCTACGAATCCGAGGCGCTGAACGCGACGCTGCCGCAGAAAGTCACCTGCAAGATCGTCGAGACCGAGCCGGTGGTCAAAGGTCAGACCGCTGCGAACTCGTTCAAGCCCGCGGTTTTGGACAACGGCGTCAAGGTGATGGTGCCGCCGTTCATCGGTCAGGATGAGATGATCGTGGTGAACACCGAGACCATGGAGTATTCCGAACGCGCGTAACGTTTGGCGATTTCAGGAGAATGACCGTGTCAGCAGGGCTGCGCGGTCATTTTTTATGTCTGGTGTATTTGCGATATCGCGCGGGATCGGGGCCAAACAGGCCGCGCATCAGGTCGAACTTGATCCGGTTGGCGCTGACTTGCCGGTAAAAGGCGATCAGAAAGGCTGTTGGCCCTTGTATCCGCGCAAGCCCGCTGGTGGCCGCCACCACGGTGCCCACATCGGTACGCCCCTGCAGAACCAACCAGCCGCCCAGCATCAGAACGCCAACCATTCCGGCCCCGTTAATCGCGCTGAGCAGGAATTTGGTGGACAGCTTCCAGACAAACATCCGACGCCGTGTCTCAAAGATGTCATCGAATTTAGCCTCGACATCCGCGACGGTGTTTTCGATGTCCTCGGTCGTCAGCGTGTCAGTGGCGCTGCGCAAGATATGGACCCGCTCGGCGACAAAGACGTTCACCTTGCGCTGCGAGACCAGAACGATGACGATCTGCGGCGCGATCATCGACAGGGCGATCAGGCCCAGCCCCGGTTGTGTTGAGGTGATGAAGCCGATGACGGTGATCAGGGTGCCGATCTGAACCACCGGGTCAGAAAAGGCTCCGCCCGCGAACTTGCCCAATTCCTCTGCCTCGGCCGAGATTGCAGTGGTCATGGTGCCCTTGCGGACGGTTTCACCGGTTTGACCCATATCGGCCGAACGGGCCAGCAGCCGCAGGCGTATCATCCGGATCAGATCCTCACCCAACGTGCCCGCGCGGTAGCCCAACAGCCACTTGAGCGCGAGGCTCAGCAGAACCACGGCCAACATTCCCGCGCCCAGCAAAAACAGGCGGTTTGTGTCAATATCGTCTGATGTCAGCTGGTTGATGATATTGCGCTGAAACTCCAGCGGCGCGGCAGCCAACCCCGCCACGGCCAGCGACAGTAGGATCAGGATGATCTGACGCCCGGCGCTGGCGCGCCAGATGGCGGCGTATAACTGAAACATGCAGGCACCCGTGTTGATCGTTTGCCTGCACTGTGACAGGACCGCTGGCACGGTTCAAATAGTCGCTGAATATCCGGTGTGCCGCGCGCGCAACAAACGGCGCCTAACCTGACAGCGTGATCCTGGCGTCGTCGGCCTGCATCTCGTCCCCGGCGCGGTCGAGGCGCAGATAGGCAATCGCCTGATCCCCGGACTGCGTGAACAACGTGCCCGCAGGTTTCCCGCCGGACAGGATTGCCGTTCCCACCGGGGCGCTGCCGTCGATATTCACCCGGCGCAGGCCTTTGCGCAACTCGGTCTTGTGCTTCATGCGGGCGGTGACTTCCTGACCGACATAGCAGCCTTTCTTGAAATCAACGCCATTCAGAACCTCGAACCCGGATTCCAGAATGTAGCTGTCGGGGGTCAGTTCGATCCCGCTTTCGGGGATGCAGTGGCGCACGCGGATTGCCTCCCAATCGGTGCCATCATCTCCTTCGGGCTCGGGGGCATACGCACGCCAGCCCAGATCGACATGGCGCGGATCGGGCAGGGCCCCGTCGGGCGCAGGACCGGTTCCCTGCTGCAGGTTCAGGTCGGTCGCCTCGATCGCGACTTCCGCGCGCAGCTTGTACATGCTGAGGCGCTTGAACAGCCCATCCGCCAGATCCTCGGCCACGTCCAGCAGGATCGCCTCTGCGTCCCGTTTCAGAAAGAAATCGGCCAGATACTTGCCCTGCGGCGTCAGCAACGCAGCATAGACCAGCCCGTTGTCCAGCCCGCGAATGTCATTGGTGATCAGGTCCTGCAAAAAGCTCTCGGCGTCCGAGCCGGTCAGGCGCAGAATGCGGCGGGTGGGCATGGCTTGGTCCTCGTCAATTGCTTGGGCACCGTGATATAGGAAGTCTCGCCGCCAAGACCAGAGGTTATCCGACGTGCCCGCGCCCATCAGCATCGTGATCCCGACCCTGAACGCGCAATCCGCCTTGCCCGATTGCCTGCAGGCGCTGATGGAGGGGTTGCACGCAGGTCTGATCCGCGAGCTTGTGATCAGCGATGGCGGATCAGCGGACCATACCCCCGAGATGGCCGAGGAAGCAGGGGCCGAATTCGTCACAGGCCCAGCATCCCGAGGCGGCCAACTGCGCCGGGGATGCGCGCAGGCCAAAGGCGATTGGCTGCTGATTGTGCACGCCGACACGGTGTTGCAGGAGGGGTGGACGAAAGTGGTCGCGGACCACCTGCAAACCGGCAAACCTGCTGCCTTTCGGCTGGCCTTCCACGCCAAGGGCTTCGCCCCGGCTTGGGTGGCCGGGTGGGCCAACCTGCGCAGCCGCATCTTCGGATTGCCCTACGGGGATCAGGGCCTGCTGTTGCCCCGCCACACCTATCTGGCCACAGGCGGATACCCCGACCAGCCGTTGATGGAGGATGTCGGGCTGGCCCGCAAACTGCCCCGCATCACCCTGTTGCCATCCCACGCGGTTACGAGTTCGGAACGGTACGAGAGGGCGGGCTGGTTTCGGCGCGGGGCGCGGAATCTGTGGACTCTGCTGCGCTACTTTCTTGGGGCCGACCCAAAGGCGCTGGCGCAGGCTTACCGGCGTTAAGCCGTGCGCCGCGCAGCTCGACCAGCGATTTGCCCAATCGGAACGGCGCGGCGAAGCTGACCAGACACAGGGCGATGATCTGCAGCACCAGAATATGGGCGTTGGCCTGCAGGTATTCCCATTCATCCTTCAGCTTGCTGACCTGGTCGATCAGATCGTCATATGCCTGCGCCAGGATCAGATAGTCGCCCGCAATCGCAGGTACCTTGCGGCGCATGTTGTCGATGGCGGCCTGTGTTGGCTCGTCCAGCGAGGTAAAGACCAGAAACTGATCGATGTCGAACGCGTCGGCCTTGGCGGCCATGCCCCGGATTTCCTCCATGTCATCTTTCGCCTGACGCCCGAACAGGAAGTGCAGACCCTGCAGTGGCGCGACCTCATTCGTGACCGCAATGAACAGGGGCAGATCGGCGTTGCTTGCGGTTGAGGCCGACAGGAACTCGACCTTTTCACACAAGACGGCGGTATCGGGGTCATAGGCCGGGTCGCAGAACCGCAACCGGAATCGCGCCGCGTCGCGGTCAAAGGCCAGTGTGGCGGCGTAGGCCACGTCAATCTGCCGGTCCAGCCGCGAACTGTCCGCCGAATACAGCCCCGCCAGAACCGCCACCAGCGCGCCGATACCGCCCAGCACGACCCAGACCAGATCGGCCACCTTCCACGCCCGGTGTCCCGCAGGTTTGCGGAACAGAAAACCGGTGCCCACCGATCCGATCAGAAAGAACAGAATCAGCAGAGGCAGTTGATTGTCCGTCACAAAACTCATGGCCTCAAGTGTAAGAAGTCCGATCCGTGACGCAACAGTGATCACGTTCAGTTGTAACCCGCTGCAGGATAGAGATACTGGGCCTGCGCAGAGGGAGAATGACCCATGACCAAAGAAATCGTTCTGATCCACGGGGCCTTTGCAGGGCCGTGGTGCATGCGGGACTATGCCGGGTTCTTTCGCGACCGCGGCTGGACGGTGCACACCCCCGCGCTGCGCTATCATGGCGGAGATCTAAGGGCCGAGCCCGATCCGGGCCTGACCGACACCAGCGTCAAGGACTACGCCGATGACATCGCCGATTTCGTGCAGGGGCTGGACAGCAAACCGGTGCTGCTGGGCCATGCCATCGCGGGCGTCGTCGCCCAGCAGGTGGCGTCTCGCGGGTTGGCCAGCGCCATCGTCCTGATCAACCCGAATGCGCCCTGGGGCACCTTGCCCGAAACCGACGACGAACGCGCCGTGCCGCGTGCGTTGATGGAGGGCGGGGCCTTCTGGAAACAGTCCATGCGCGTCGATTTCGATCTGATGGCCCCCTTTGCGTTGAACAAAATGCCCGAGGCGCAGCAGCACGAAGTGTTCGACCAACTCGGCCCGGAAAGCGGGCGGGCGATGTTTGAGATGTTCTTTTGGATGTTCGACGATCACCACGCGATGAAGGTGGATATCGACAAGGTAGACTGCCCGGTGCTGATCGTCTCAGGCACCGAGGACCGGGCCGTGAACCCCAACACCTGCCGCGCGCTGGCGAAGCTCTACGGGGACCGCGCGACCTTTCTGTCGGTCAAAAACCACGCGCATTTCCTGTTCATGGAGCCCGGCTGGGAAGGCCCCGCCGGGCAGATCTCCGGTTGGCTGGACGAAAAGCTGGGCTAAACCGGCCCGACGTCAGTTGTTGGTCGAAAACGTGCTTTGCGGTTTCCATTTGAGCGTATCGTCACTTTCGCGATGACAGCGCAACAGGCGTTCCTGCACCGTGCTGACCGTACTGGTGACGGTGTTGTCGCCCGTCAGCAAGACAAAGGCGTCCTCGGAATAGGCCAGACCTTCGTAATAGCAAAACCGCTTCTCCGCGCCGTCCGGAATGGGTGAGGCAAGGCTCAGCGTCTGCTGCGCTGCGGCTGCCGAGGCCAGCAGCGTCAGCGCCAGCCCGAGGGTTACTGTTTTCATATCGTCCTCCCGTTCGGAAATTGTCGTTCGAATTGGGTCTTGGACGCCCGGAACCTCAGATGTCGTTCTTGGATGACGGATTGAGGGTAAGTGTGAACGAGATCAACAGGTTAGGCAAGGGGGTGTTGGTGGGGATGTCCCTAGCGCACCCTCTTTAAACGCAAAGCACAGTGTAGGAATTAGCGCTCAAAGGACAAAAGGGGGTGTCGGTACAGCTAATAGTAAGGTGCCTACCGCTTGCGTGCCTGCCGCGTCGTCAATTTGCCAAAGTAAACAAACTAGGCTCTCAATGCAGGCTTATCGACCGCACTTTGAGCTCTTTGTGGGCGGCACCAATATAGCTTTTTTTACAAGCCAAATTTCCTTGTTCTTTTTTGCGTGTGATCTGCACAATGGAGCGAGCCAGTTCAGCTTGTCCCTTCTATCGTCGGCGCTTTTCACCAAGCAGGCTGCGGAAGGTTTTCCAGAGCACGAAACCGCAACACATTTTCTTGCCTGTGACTGGGTGGAATAGTGGCTCAGAGCATCTTTGCATCCACAGGTCGCTTTGTTGGAAACTCCAGTAACTATTACAACAAAGTTATCATTCTTGTTTACCGCTGAACCTTTCTTGCAATAGCTTTGTTTTTTCTCCAGAATCCATGTGCAATTCCCTTTAATGTAGAAAGGGTTGGTAAATCGACTTCTGTTGTGTGTTTCGCACATCGGCACAATATAAGACTGTCCAATCGGTCGACCTTCTGATGTCGCGCGTCTTATATGAGCGCCATCAACTGCATTTGAGTTACATCCAAGGTAGGAGCACTTCGCTCTCTTTGATTTGGCTCCTTTTTTCCAGTGATCCAATCGGCTTTCGCAGCCGCAACTTGGCAGTTTTCCAGAACCTTGGTGATGAACAACAGGCCAAAGTTCGGGGTCAAACTTTTGTTCTCCTCTCATTCCGTATTTTATATGTCGTGGCATTTTGGTTTTTCGAAAACCCTTTTGGTCACGAGAACAATAGCTTCGCAAATAAAAAATAAAATTAACGCTAACATATATGTCAATTGAACGCAAACTTCATCAGTTAGACTGCAACAGAAGAGTACTTTAGGTTTCAATAAACCTATCTATTCCAGTCTGAACCTCTTCCTCAAACATCCAACTCTTCTACAAACCGCGCGTTCTCCTGAATGTATTGGAACCGCAGTTCGGGCTTCTTGCCCATCAGGCGCTCGACGAGGTCTCCGGTTTCGCCGGGTTCGTCCTCGTCAATCGTGACGCGGATCAGTTTGCGGGAGGCGGGGTCCATTGTGGTCTCTTTCAGGTCCTTGGCGTCCATCTCGCCCAGACCCTTGAAGCGCGAGACGTCGATTTTGCCTTTGCCGCCCAGACCTTTTTCCAGCCATTCGTCACGCTCGGCCTCGTCCAGGCAATAGACGCGTTTGGCGCCTTGGGTCAGGCGGTAGAGGGGCGGGCAGGCCAGATAGAGGTGACCCGCGTCGATCATAGGCCGCATCTGGGTGAAGAAGAACGTCATCAGCAGCGAGGCGATATGCGCGCCGTCCACATCGGCGTCGGTCATGATGATGATCTTGTCATAGCGCAGGTCGTCGACGTTGAACTTGGTGCCAAGCCCCACGCCCAAAGCCTGCGTCAGGTCGTTGATCTCGGCATTGGTGCCCAGTTTCGAACTGGCCGCGCCCAGCACGTTCAGGATTTTGCCGCGCAGGGGCAGCAGGGCCTGGGTTTTGCGGTCGCGACCCATTTTGGCGGAACCGCCCGCTGAATCACCTTCGACGATGAATAATTCGGTGCCGTCGCGTGTTGAACTTGAACAGTCCACCAGCTTGCCGGGAAGACGAAGTTTTTTAGTGGCGGACTTGCGTTGTGTTTCTTTCTCGGCCCGTCGGCGCAGGCGTTCCTCGGCCCTTAGGATGAGGAAATCCAAGATCGCGCCGGCGGATTTTGTGTCGGCGGCCAGCCAGTTGTCGAAATGGTCGCGGACCGAGTTTTCGACCAGCCGTTGTGCCTCGACCGTGGCGAGGCGGTCTTTGGTCTGGCCGACGAATTCGGGTTCGGAGATAAAGCACGACACCAGCGCGCAGCCGCCGGTGATCAGGTCGTCGCGGGTGATTTGACCGGCTTTTTTGTTGTTGATCAGCTCGCCATAGGCCTTGATGCCTTTGAGGACGGCGGCCCAGAAGCCTGCCACGTGGGTGCCGCCTTCGGGGGTGGGGACGGTGTTACAGTAGGATTGGATGAACCCGTCGCGCGAGGGCGTCCAGTTGATCGCCCATTCGACCTTGCCGGGGGTGCCGAATTTTTCGTTGAAATCCACGGTTCCGGCAAAGGGTTGCTCGGCATAGGTGGAGGAGCCGTTCATCGTTTCTTTGAGGTAATCGCTGAGGCCACCGGGGAAGTGGAACGTGGCCTCGGTCGGGGTTTCCCCGTCGTCGATATGGGATTTCCAGCGAATCTCGACGCCCGAGAACAGGTAGGCTTTGGAGCGGATGGATTTGAACAGGCGGGCCGGTTTGAACTTGTGGTGGCCGAAGATTTCGGCATCGGCGTGGAAGGTCACGGTGGTGCCGCGCCGGTTGGGGGCCGCGCCGATCTTTTCCACGGGGCCCAGAGGGATGCCGCGCGAGAAGCGTTGTTCGAACAGCGTCTTGTCGCGCGCCACTTGCACGACCATCGAATCCGACAGGGCGTTGACCACGGACGCGCCCACACCGTGTAGACCGCCCGAGGTCTGGTAGGCTTTTCCTGAGAATTTGCCGCCCGCGTGCAGAGTGCACAAGATGACCTCCAACGCGGATTTGTCCGGGAATTTGGGGTGCGGATCGATGGGAATGCCGCGCCCATTGTCGCGCACGGTCAGGGCGTAGTCTTCGTGCAGTTCGACCTCGATCCGGTTGGCATGGCCCGCGACCGCTTCGTCCATCGAGTTGTCGAGGATTTCGGCGACCATATGGTGCAAAGCGCGCTCATCCGTGCCGCCGATGTACATGCCGGGGCGTTTGCGGACCGGTTCCAGACCTTCGAGCACCTCAATGGACGAGGCGTCATAGGCGGTCGTGTTTTCGGGCGTCAAAAGATCGTCGGGCATGGGTGCTGCTCTTGTTTTCAAGTTTTCCCCATTATGGCAGGTGATGTGGTCCGGGGGAAGAGGGGCGCGAGGTGTTGTGCTCCTCTTTGACCGGAAACGATCACTTTCTGAAAGACGGATCGGGAGTGCCGACGTAACAATTCATGATCCAGGGATAGGTCGTGGTGACGTAGTAGCCGTATTGGCCGTCAACGGTCATGCCGTTGCATTCATCCAAGTCTCCTTTGCCAGTAAACGTGTAGTCCTCAATATACGTGCCGTCGGGCATCCCGCCCGGGCCGTTTGGCGGGGCGGGGCGCTCTTGCGTTTTCAACTCGTACCCCGAGGTCGCGGCCCGGATCGTGCCATCAGCATCTTTGAAGATGGTTCCGAAGATCGGAAACCCGTCCGATGCGAAGCCGATCACGGGTGAGGGCTCGGTGACTTCGCGGTCGACAAACAGCGCGTTTGGGTTCGAGTGATAGTGATACCGGCCATCGGGCTGGGTATGGGCATTGTGCAAATCCACACCGAAATACTTGTCGTATGAGGGCGGGTCGATCAACCACGGGTCCCGGACCGTGCAACCGGCCAACACATTGCCGTTGTTGTCCGCGCGCGGCCCGTCCGGGCGGTAGCACCCGGCAGACAGCAAATCGACCGGCACGCCGTTGAACAGGACCGCGTTGTATGCCCGTTGTCCCAAAGGGGTTGGCTTTGCCGCTTTCTTTGGGTTTCGCGGTATTTGGAACTCGGAAATCAGAGGTCTGAAATCATTGGCGAAACGCGCGGTTGCCCCGTTGAAATCGTGGTTGGGGGTGCCGTTGGACGCAAGGGTGCAGGTTTCCTCGTCAGCCACGATTTTGACCTGAGCCCAATAGGTCGTTGATTTTTGGATGTCTTCGACTGTGGCAGAGTACGCGCCCACGTAGTCCGCGCAGTCTCCGGATCTGTTGGTGAATATTTTGTTTGTGATGTCGGTTCCGGCAACCTCTTGCGCAAGGGCAGAGAGTGGCAGGAGCGTTGTCAGGCCGGACAGTTTTATCAGTCTTGCGAATGTCATAGCTGTTAACCAATCGCTTTTTGGGGGTACGGGCAGCGTAGACGAGCCGATGTACTTATCAAGGGCTACTCAACGGCAGAATGGGCGGTTGTGTAATTTCATTGCTTGCACAATGACTTGCGCTGCAACAGCTTAAGACCAGAAACACGACTATCAAAAAGGGCGATCATGAGCTGGATCAAAACCATTCCCTTCGACCAGGCCACCGGCAAGCTGAAGAAGCTGTACGAGCGGGTGACTGGCCCCGACAACAATGTGGACAACATCATGATGGCGCATTCCCTGCGGCCGCATTCGATGGAAGGCCATATGGCGATATACAAGAACGTGCTGCACCATTCGGCCAATCAGGTTCCCAAGTGGTTTCTTGAGGTGCTTGGCGTCTGGGTCAGCTCGCTGAACCGTTGCGGGTATTGCGTCGAACATCATTTCAGTGGCTTACAACGGTTGTTGGGCGATGCCACGCGCGGGGACGAAATCCGTGCGGCAATTGAGGCGCGCGCGCCCGAGCAGGCCCCGTTGGACGCGGCGCAGATTGCGGCGATGCACTATGCGCGCAAGCTGACCGAGGCCCCGGCGGATTTGACGGAACAGGACGTGATCGCGCTGCGTGAAGCCGGGTGGGACGACGGCGAGATACTCGAGATCAATCAGGTCTGCGCGTATTTTTCCTATGCCAACCGGACGGTGCTGGGGTTGGGGTGTTCGACCGAGGGGGATGTGTTGGGCTTGTCGCCGAACAATTCGGATAATCCAGACGATTGGGGACATCGGTAGGGGCGAGGGGCCAGCCCCTCGCGCTCCCCGAAGTATTTTTGAACAGAAGAAGGGGTGGTCCGTAGATATTTTATCTGTACCAGACTCAGGTTTGATACCAATCAAAGCGCGTCTTGGCCTTTTCTGCTAGCCGTCACTGCGAACAGTGAACGCTAGGAGATTTTGCATGGACGCAGTTGCCAAGGTCGAAACAAAACCCCAGAAAATTACCGCTGAGCCGGTCGGCAAAACAGGGGCGGTTGCGCCCAATCTGGAAAAAATCCGGCAGGCTTTTGAAAGTGGCAAATACCCTTACGGGCGCAAAATGGCGCGCTCGGTTTACGAGGCCGAGAAAGCGCAGCTTCAGGCCGAGCTTTTGAAGGTTCAGCTATGGGCGCAAGAGACCGGGCAACGTTTTGTGCTGTTGTTCGAAGGACGCGATGCGGCCGGTAAGGGCGGCACGATCAAGCGTTTCATGGAGCATTTGAACCCGCGTCAGGCCCGTGTGGTTGCGCTGAACAAGCCGACCTGGGAAGAGAAGGGGCAGTGGTACTACCAGCGCTATGTGCAGCAACTGCCCACCGTGGGCGAGATGGTGTTCTATGACCGGTCCTGGTACAACCGCGCCGGGGTTGAGCGGGTGATGGGTTTCTGTTCACCCAACGAGTATCTGGAATTCATGCGGCAGACGCCCGAGTTGGAGCGGATGTTGGTGCGCTCGGGTATTCAGCTTTACAAGTATTGGTTCTCGGTCACGCAGGAAGAGCAGCAGCGTCGGTTCAAGAGCCGCGAAACCGATCCTTTGAAACAGTGGAAACTGTCTCCGATCGACAAGGCGAGCCTGAGCAAATGGGATGACTACACCGAAGCGAAGGAGGCGATGTTCTTCTATACCGACACCGCCGATGCGCCCTGGACCATCGTCAAATCCAATGACAAGAAACGCGCGCGCCTGAATTGCATGCGTCACTTCCTGTCGACGCTGGATTACCCGGACAAGGATCATAAAATCGTCGGCGAGCCCGATCCGTTGATCGTCGGGCAAGCGCATCATGTGATCCACCGCTCCGAACACATTCTAGGCACGGCCCTGCATCCGGAAGCGCGCTAGCTGGCGCAGCATCGTCATCACGCCGGGGAGCCCGGCGGGATGGCCGTTTGTCTCATATTGAAATTTTAGCGTTCCGCTCTTGTCCCGGCTTCGGCCCGCGCATATGGCTGGGGCGATGATGAAAGTGATGACATATCCCGCCCATGCGCGCGCGATTGCGGTGCTGGGCCTACCTCTGATCGGCGGGCATCTGGCGCAGTATGCGATCGGTCTGACCGACACCATCATGCTGGGCTGGTACGGGGTGGAGGCCTTGGCCGCGGTCACGCTGGCCAGCAGCTATTTCTTCGTGCTTTTTCTGTTTGGTGCGGGCTTCGGCTGGGCGGTGATGCCAATGGTGGCGACTGCCGCGGCAGAGGAAAACGAGACGAGCATTCGCCGGTCAACCCGCATGGGCCTGTGGTTGTCGCTGATCTATGCCGTCGTGGTCATGCCGCTATTGTGGTGGTCCTATCCGATCCTGATCGCCCTGAAGCAAGAGCCGCAAATTGCTGAAACCGCAGCACAATACCTGCGGGTGGCAGGTTGGGGACTGTTCCCGGCGCTGCTGGTGATGGTGTTGAAATCCTATCTGGCTGCGCTTGAGCGGACCCAGATCGTGCTGTGGATCACGGTTGTGGCCGCCGTGGTCAACGGGGTGACGAACTATGCGCTGATCTTTGGCAACTGGGGTGCGCCCGAGCTTGGCGTAATCGGTGCAGCCATCGCCTCGGTCCTGACGCAGGTCGTGTCGCTGGTGGCGGTTGTGATCTATGCGGTTAGGGCGCTGCCCGAGCACAGCCTGTTCCAACGCTTCTGGCGCGCGGATTGGGAGATGTTTTTTAGCGTCCTGCGCCTGGGCGTGCCCATCGGTCTGACAACGCTGGCCGAGGTTTCTTTGTTCGCAACCTCTGCCGTGATGATGGGCTGGCTGGGGCCGGTGCCCCTGGCGGCGCATGGGATCGCGCTGAACCTCGCGTCGGCGACGTTCATGGTGCATCTGGGCCTGTCGAATGTGGCCACCATCCGGGCGGGCAATGCGCTGGGTCGGCGGGACCGGGCGCATCTGGAAAAGGGGGCGATTGCGGTGACCGGGATGTCTCTGGTCATGTCGGTGCTGACGGTGATCCTGTTTCTGACCTGCGCCGAGCCTCTGATTTCGCTGTTCATGGAAAGCGACGATCCGCAGCGCCCGCAAATCCTGTTGATCGGAACCGGCCTGCTGGCCATGGCGGCGCTGTTCCAACTGGTGGACGGGGCGCAGGTGATTGCGCTGGGTCTGCTGCGCGGCCTGCAGGACGCCAAGATTCCGATGGTCATGGCGGCGCTCAGTTATTGGGCCGTGGGCATCCCGGCCTCGTATTACTTTGGATTTGTCCAGGGGATGGACGGGATCGGTGTGTGGACGGGGCTGGTGCTGGGGCTGGCCTGCGCGGCGGTGCTTCTGATGGCCCGCTTCTGGCTGCGATCTGTGCGGGAAATCGGCGTTCCGGCAGAATAAATCTAGTCCTTCTCCAGCCGGTCCGCCTTTTTCCGAACCAGCACCGAGCGCAGATCGTGCATCGCCATCAACAACCGGTCGGTCACATCCTCAAGCTGCTGATCCGACGCCTTTGACTGCGCCCACTGCGCGGTCAGGTTCAGGTAGTCAACAGCGCGGTGAATGTCGTCGATATCCCGCTGCGCCAGAAGCGTCTTGCGCGCGTCCATCCAGCGGGTGATCTCGGCCCTATCCGCCTCGGTCAGCGTGCGCTGGCCATGGGGTTTGACCTCGCCGTTGCGGATGTTGATCACCGCAATCTGGTCCATTTCGATGCGGCGAAACCGGTTCTCGGTGTCGATCCGGAACACAACGGCCCCGTTTTCGCGCACGCGGAAATAGTATTCGGGCAACTCGGTGGACATGTGCGGCTCCGGTCAGGTCAAGGCGGCGCAGAAGCGTTGGATACGGGTGCAGGCCTCTTTCAGCGCCTCGTCCGAGGTCGCATAGCTGACGCGGAAATTGGGCGACAGGCCGAAGGCTGCGCCGAACACCACGGCCACGTCGGCCTCTTCCAGCAGGGCGGTTGCAAAGGCTTCGTCGCTGTCGATGACGGTTCCGGCGGGGGTGGTTTTGCCGATCAGCCCGGCGATCGAGGGGTAGACGTAGAACGCGCCTTCCGGCGTGGGGCAGGTGATGCCGTCAATGGCGCTCAGCATGTCGACCACCAGATCGCGGCGACGTTTGAAGGTTTCGTTGTTCGGGGTCAGAAACGCCTGCGTACCATTCAGCGCCTCAACCGCGGCCCATTGGCTGACCGAGCAGGGGTTCGAGGTGGATTGCGACTGGATCTTGCGCATTGCGGCGATGATCTCGACCGGTCCCGCCGCGTAGCCGATGCGCCAGCCGGTCATGGCATAGGCTTTGGAGACGCCATTGCAGGTCAGCGTGCGGTCATAAAGCCCGGGCTCAATTTCAGCCGGTGTGTAGAACTGGAACCCGTCATAGGCGAGGTGTTCATACATATCGTCCGACATGATCCAGACATGGGGGTGGCGCATCAGGACATCCGTCAGCGCCTTCAGCTCTGCCGGGCTATAGCCCGCGCCGGTGGGGTTAGAGGGCGAGTTGAAGATGAACCACTTGGTCTTTGGCGTGATTGCGGCTTCCAACTGCTCGGGCGTCAGCTTGAAGCTGTTCTCCAGCGTGGTTTCCACGATGACCGGCGTGCCGCCCGCCAACAGCACCATATCGGGATAGCTGACCCAATAGGGCGCAGGGATGATCACCTCATCCCCCGCGTTCATCGTTGCCATCAGCGCGTTGTAGAGCGTCTGCTTGCCGCCGGTGCCGACCGAGATTTGCGCGGGCGTGTAATCCAGCCCGTGATCGCGCTTCATCTTGGCGCAGGCGGCCTGTTTCAACTCGGGGATACCGTCCGGCGCAGTGTATTTCGTCTTGCCAGCCGCGATGGCCGCCACTGCCGCATCCTTGATGTTCTGGGGCGTGTCGAAATCCGGCTCGCCTGCGCTGAGCCCGATAACATCGCGCCCAGCGGCCCGCAACTCGGCGGCTTTGGCCGTCATTGCAATGGTGGGCGACGGTTTAACGCGTGACAGTGTCGCAGACAGGAAACTCATGGTCGTCCTCGGTTTGAATGATCAACCTTTTCTGTCATAGGGTGCGCCCGAATGACGATCAAGAGATATGAGGCCGAGAAATGGAGACCCTGATGAGCAATGAAACCGACTGGTACGGTCCGGACTCAGCAACGTTCGGAGACCGGCTTGCGGGCGCGCGCGAGGCTGCGGGGATGACCCAATCCCAGATGGCCCGCCGACTGGGCGTTAAAAAGGCCACAATTGCCGCGTGGGAGGATGACCTGTCCGAGCCGCGCGCAAACCGCTTGTCGATGATGGCGGGGATGATCAACGTGTCGATCATGTGGTTACTGACCGGCGAAGGCGATGGAATGGATTCGCCGCAAGACACCGTTGAAGGCGATATCGATCTTGCCGATGCGGTTGCCGAATTGCGGGCGATCCGGGGCGAGATGCGGTCCAGCGCGGAACGCGCCGCGCGCCTTGAGAAAAAGCTGCGCGTGATGCAGGAGCAGGCAGTTTGACCGAAACACGCGACGTCCGTATCAAACGCATGAAAATGCGTTCGATGCGGCGTGGGATAAAAGAGATGGACCTGATCCTTTCCGCCTATGCGGATCGCAATCTGGACCATATGGATGCAGCCGGGCTGGATATGTATGACGCGCTGTTGCATGAAAACGATCAGGACCTGTATCAATGGGTCACGGGTCAGGTTCAGCCACCGGCCGTTTATGCCGATCTGATCGCGAATATCGGACAGACCTTTCAAAAATAACAGAAAATCCGGCTTAACCGATTATTGGTGAATTCGGTGCATCGTGTGTGAAACCGCGCGACTGAATCGGAGGGTCGGATGAGTATGGAAATGCAGGTCTCGGTGCCGGAAACCAAGGGGTTCATGACCAGCTATCTTGAGGCGCTGGCCCTTGTGGAACGGCTGCACCGGTTGCTGCTGGACGTCATCAAGGACGAATTCGAACGCGTCGGCGTGTTGGAAATCAACGCCGTGCAGGCGCTGCTGCTGTTCAACATTGGCGATCATGAGGTTACGGCGGGCGAGTTGAAAAGCCGTGGCTATTATCAGGGCAGCAATGTCAGCTACAACCTCAAGAAACTGGTCGAGATGGGGTATATGCACCATCAACGGTGCGAGATTGACCGACGCTCGGTCCGGGTGCGACTGACCCCGCGCGGGCGCGAGATACGCGATGTTGTGTCCGACCTGTTCTCGCGCCATGCCGAGGGGCTGCAGGGCCGGGGCGTTCTGGGGCTTGAAGGGATTGAGGATATCACCACCTCGCTGCGCAGGGTTGAGCGGTATTGGACAGATCAAATCCGTTACATCTACTGATCAGGGGCGCGCGTCTGACAGCACCAGACTGTCAAGCTCCCGGATTAGCTTAAGCACCATCGCGTCACCGTAGGCCTCGAAACCCAATGCAACCTCGACAAAGGCGTCGGGACCCAGAATGACCCACGCGTTGTAATAGGCGGACAACTCGCCCACCTGAACGTAGCGTCTATCGCCGTTGCGCGGATCGTCTGCCCCGATCACCAGACCGTTAATCGTTATATCTGTCGATCTGAGTTTGGATTTCACGTCGCGCGGATGCGGGCCCAGATTGTGCTTTCCGTCCCCCGACAAATCCAGCGTTCGTTTCCAGCACTCCGCCTGTTGCGCCAGCAGTTCAGCACCAAATGACATGGCCGCCCCGACGGCGGTTCCCTGCGGTGCCGCGCTGCGCCTGGTTTTCTTTAAGCCCGCCGTAATCTGCGACAGATCGGTGGCAGAACGGATCTCGGTCCAGTCCAGCAGTATCCTGTGATGCCCCGGTTCGCTCCACTCAAAGATCGCCAGGCGCACGGGGGTGGTAGAATTCGACAGGATCAGTTGGCTGACCTTTGGATGGCTCAAGGCTGACGCAAGGCCACCAAGCTGCAACTGGTATTCCCGAGCATCAACCGATCCGGACACGTCCAGTCCAAGCGCCAAGGCTTGACGGCACTGCGCCCCGGCGGGGCTGGCTGCTAAGCAAAGCATGGCCAGAACTCGCAGGATCATGGAGGGGATCCGTCCAGCGCTCCGATTTGCAATCCGCTCAACTCGCGTTCCAGCTTCTTGCGCATCGCGCGTTCGAAATCTTCGAACCCATAGGCAATTTCCAGAAACGCGCCGGGTCCGTGAAGGACATTGTTTTCGAAAAACGGGATCAGAAACAACTCCCCTTCAAAATCGGCGGCGTTGATCACCAGACCGTTCACAACCGTATTCTGAAATGGAAAGTGGCGGTAGGCGATCTGCGGTCCGTAGCCATCATTGTTTGTCCCGTCCCCGGACAGATCGATGGTCTGAAACAAGCATGGCGGGGCCTTTTGCATGAGCGAGGCGCCGAAGCTCAGCGCATAACCCATCGCAGTGGCAGATTCATTGTTGGACCGAACTGACTGACTGATCTGGTTAGCTGCGGCGTATAGATCGCCTGCGTTTTCAATCAGCCGCCAGTTCAGAATGACATGCTGATTGGTTTGCCCGCTCCACTCATAAACGGCCAATGCCACAGGCATGGGTGAGGAAAAGAAGGCCTCCTGAACCTCGGGCGCGATCAGGGCGGCGGCCAGTCCTTGTCGTTGCAGGGTGTCCTCGGTTGCATCCACCGAGACAGAGATATCCAGCGCAAGGGCCAGCGCCAGACGGCACGGCTCAGCGTTAACAGGGCTGGCCAGCGCGGCCAGGCCCAAAGCTATGATCGATCGGATCACCAGTGGCCGGTGCTCTCCATACTGGCCCAGGGTTCTGCCGGGGGCAGAGCATCCCCGTTCTGTAGCAGCTCAACCGAGATATTGTCGGGCGAGCGCACAAATGCCATGCGCCCGTCGCGCGGGGGACGGTTGATCACGATGCCATTGTCCTGAAGGTGCTGGCAGGTCTCGTAAATATTGTCGACGCCATAAGCAAGGTGGCCGAAATGACGACTGTCGCTGGGCAACCCGTCGTCGCCATCCCAGTTGTGGGTCAGTTCGATCGGCGCATCTTCTTGCCCCGGTGGGGCCATGAAGATCAGCGAAAAGCGGCCCTGTTCGCTGTCATACCGGCGCGTTTCCTGCAGGCCGAGCAGCTTGTAAAACGCCATGGATTTCTCCAGATCCTTCACCCGGATCATGGTGTGAAGATATGTCAGCCCCATCTCGGCTTCCTTTCGATGCTTATGGTTTAACGCAGCTTAGCGCGCGGACCTGATGTGTCGAGGGGGCAGAAGGAACACATTTTCAATATTGCCTGCATGGCCGTACATATGGCGGTTCCGGTGCTTGGGTTGTCGATATATAGTGGTCGGCGACTCATTGCTCGAAAGGAAAATTTCATGCCGCTGTCCGCCGATCAACTGGCCGAGGTCGAAGCGCAACGCGCGCAATCGCATCCAACACGTCGCGTCGTTGCAGAGGGCATGGAAGAGCGTCTTTACACAGCGCATCAGGTTCTGGACCACGGATTTGTCCGCGTGATCGACTATATGGGCGACGACGCCGCGATCTGTCAGGCGGCGCGCGTGTCCTATGGCAAAGGCACCAAATCGGTTCAGAATGACGAAGGGCTGATCCGCTATCTGATGCGTCATTGGCATTCGACCCCGTTTGAAATGTGCGAGGTGAAGCTGCACGTCAAACTGCCGGTCTTTGTAGCTCGTCAGTGGATCCGCCACCGCACGGCGAACGTGAATGAATACTCGGCGCGCTATTCGATTTTGGACCGCGAATTTTACATCCCCGCGCCCGAACATGTCGCCGCCCAGTCCGAGGTCAACAACCAGGGCCGCGGCTCTGCGCTAGAGGGGGCAGAAGCCGCGCGCGTGCTGGACATCCTCAAGGCCGACAGCGCGCGGTGCTATGACAACTACGAGAATATGATCAGCCAGGACGGCCAGCAGGGTCTGGCACGGGAACTGGCGCGGATGAACCTGCCTGCCAATATCTACACACAATGGTACTGGAAGGTGGATCTGCACAACCTGTTCCATTTCCTGCGCCTGCGCGCCGATCCGCATGCACAATATGAAATCCGGGTGTATGCGGAAGAGATGTGCAAGATCGTCGCCGACTGGGTGCCGTTTGCCTACAAAGCGTTCGAGGATTATCGTCTGGGCGCCGTGAACCTGTCTGCGCAGATGGTCGACAGCCTGCGCCGGATGCTGGCAGGAGAGGCGGTCACGCAGGAGAACTCCGGCATGACAGCGCGTGAATGGCGTGAGTTCGAAGCGATTATCCGCGAAGGTTGAACTGCAGGCGCATCGTCACAACACGCCATACAAAACTGCCCATGCGAATATCGGGTCAGCATGGGAACTAGGCAATTGCCGGATGGGGGCGGTCGGCGGCCTGAAATTGGCCGCCAACCTTCTCTGAAATTTCCCCGCGCAATGCGGGGCTGTTTTTACAACGGCTTCAAATCAGCTGCCATCTGGCGGCCATCGCGCCCGTCCTGCAACTCGTACGAGACTTTCTGATTGTCAGCGAGCCCGGTCAGGCCGGAGCGTTCTACGGCCGAGATATGAACAAACACATCCTTGCCCCCTTCGTCAGGGGCAATAAACCCATAGCCTTTGGTGGTATTGAACCATTTCACGGTGCCGGTTGGCATGTCCCGTGTCTCCTTCTACTTACGCATTGTCCCACAAATTGGTGGGGGCGGTGACAAGTGAGACAGCAACGCGGCCGGTTTTGGGGCAACCGATACACTCCACATTGCATGTTTCACCTTTTTCAACATTGCACGGTGAAGTAAAAAATCAAGAATTACCGCAGGCAACAGGCGGAAATGCCCAAAATAGAATCAAATGCAGGAGCAGTGACCAAATGCGACTTTTTGGCTTGAAGACATGCGATACGTGCCGTAAGGCGTTGAAATTCTTGCCGGATGCGGAATTTGTGGATGTCCGCAACGACGGCGTGCCGGAAACCGTGCTGTCGCAAGCTTTTGCCGCGTTCGGCGAGGCTTTGCTCAACACGCGCTCTACAACCTGGCGTGGATTGGATGAGGAGCAACGCGCGCGCCCTGTGATGGAACTGCTGGCCGACCATCCGACCCTGATGAAACGTCCCCTGATCGAAAAAGAGGGCGGCTTGTCGTTGGGTTGGACCGCTGAAACACGGGCTGCGCTTGGCGTTGCGTGATCGCGTACATATCTGGTGATCAGCAATCGCGAGGATATGGAATGCGTAGCGCCGCCATGGTTTTGGGTGTCATCGCCGGGTTGATCGGCATGATCGTCGGTTTCGTCGGGTACGGAATTGTCGAGGCGATCCGCCATTTTGGCGGCATCGAGGGCCTCGCCGAACAGGTTGACGACCCGCGCTGATCCAGACGGTTTCCATCCTTGCCCCGCTTTTGGCGATTGCTGGCGGCGCTATGGCCCATGCCCGCGCCTTGGTTGCGGGTCTGTTGCTGTTGCTGTCGGCGGCGGGGATGTACTACGCGTTCGGGTTTGGTGTCTTCACCATGTTCCCCATCGCATTTGCCGGCGTGGCCGGTCTGCTTGGGCTTGCCGCAGGTCAGCCGGACAAGCCCAAGGCGCATTTCTAGATCACTTCAGCCGCAACAACTTGTCCAGCGAGATCGGACCAGCCCCGTTGATGATGATCACCAGCATCAGGAAGGTCCACATCACGCGCTGATCCATCAGCGTGATAGCGTTGTCGAACAGGCTGCCCAAAGCGATATTGTGGCCAACCACATCGGTCAGGGTCTGCACCCAGATAAAGCCGATCATCGCCAGCGCAGCCGGACGCGTCAGCAGGCCGACCAGCAGTAGAACGGGCAGAACGAACTCGGCCACTGTGCCGAAGAAAATCACGATGCGCTGAAAGAAGGTCATCTGAGTTACGTCATACAAAACGGCCTCGGCCGCCTTGGGGAAGATCTGGCCAAACGCACCTGCCGAGGGCGAAAAGATCGAACCGTCGATCTTCAGCGTCGCCGAATTCCAGTAGTAGAAGAACAGAACCGCGATAAAGACCGCCCGCGCCAGGGTCGGTGTCAGCCAGCCCGAGGAATGGTCGACCTTTTCCATTGCGGAATTATAGGTTGAGATCAGGGCAGTCATGTTTACAGCCTTTCGATGGTCACAGAAGTTATCGCACTGCCTTGCAAAAGCAGCGCCAGAGTGGTTCCCAGATCAAACTCCGGGATGTCCGTGGTGGTTTTTTCAAATGCGTTGCCGATGGTGTCGCCGGCTTGTAAAAGCGCGATCCAAATGGCCCCGCCCGGAGGCAGCGCCTGCGGAACCGGGTCATAGTCGGGGCGGGTGATCAGCACATCCTCGGCCCGTGGCTCGGGTTTCGGGGCGTCGGCCTCGGTGTTGAAGCGCCAGATGGCGTGAATGGGCCAGTCCGAGCGGATGATCTGCATGGATGGGGCAAAGCCGAGTTTTGCCCGCATGATATCCTCGGGCGGCACGGCCAGTGCATCCGCCTGAGCCGGGGTGCTGTCGGCGGCGTGGTACGATCGCCGCAGCGCGAGTTCCAGCCGAGCGACGTCGGGCAAGTATCCCAGATGCGACAGCTGCGGCATGTCGGCCAGAAACTCGGGAAACCGGTCGCCATAGAACATCATCAATGGCGAGGACGGAGGGTGCTGTCGCAGGAAGATACCCGATAGACCATCCATATTCTGCGTGCCCAGCAGCTTGGTGATCACCGGAAACGCCTGCTGCATCGCCTCGGTCAGCGACACCGCCACGTTGTTGCGATAGACGCTGAACCGCCGACCTGCGGGCCGGGATTCGGCATCCGTCAACCCGTCCGGGACGGGGGCCTGCGCATCCAGCAACGCTGCCTGAAAGGTGGATTGAGACACACTCATGCGGGTACCCGGTCTAACGCGGTTTGGGCGCGTTCGGCCTCGGCCCGCAGCACGGGCCAATCCGGGACGTCGGTATCCCATTCAACCAACAGCGGTTTGGGGCCGGATTTGTCCAGCACGTAATCCAGCAGTGCCCAAACGGGGTCGACCACCTCTCGCCCGTGGCTGTCGATCAGCAGGGGATGGCCGTGGTCGTCCTCGTCTTCGTCATGTCCGCCCAGATGAATTTCGCCGACCTGATCCAGCGGATAGGCGTCGATATAGCCCTGCGGTGAAAAATCCAGATTGGTGGCCGACACAAAGACATTGTTGACGTCCAGCAACAGGCCGCATCCGGTGCGCTTCGAAATCTCGCGCAGGAAATCGGGCTCGGACCAGGTGCTTTCCTCGAACGCCAGATAGCTTGAGGGGTTCTCCAGCAGCATTTGCCGCCCGACCGTGTCCTGCAACTGATTGATATGGTCACAGACGCGCGCCAGCGTTTCGTCGGTATAGGGCAGGGGCAGCAGGTCGTTGAAAAAGCTGGTGTCGTGGGTCGACCACGCCAGATGTTCGGAAAAGCTGGCCGGATTCAGCCAGTCGACCAGATGTTTCAGACGCGCCAGATGATCCGGGTCCAGCGGACCTTCGCCGCCGATGGACAAGCCAACGCCGTGAACCGAGATCGGAAACTGTTCGGACAGGTGACGCAGTTGCGCCAGAGGTCGCCCGCCATCGCCCATGTAGTTTTCGGCGTGGATTTCCAGCCACGCAACGGGCTTGGCCTGTTCAAGGATTTGCGCAAAATGCTGCGGTTTGTAGCCAACGCCCGGCGCGGCGGGCAATCGGTTTGACCTGAGTGCGTCATCCAACATCTGCGAATCCCCTGATCATAGCAGAAGGGCGGGCGAACCTGCCCGCCCTTCGCAATTCATTCGGACAGCCTTATGCGGGCAGGTCGCGATCCAGCGGCTCGAGCGAGCCCTTGCGGTCGGTACCATCAGCGGTTTTCGGCAATTCGATATCGCCGCAGGTGCCTGCATCGACCAGCGTCCATGCGTTGCCCTGATAATCGACGGTCGAGGTGCCCGCGCAGGTGGTGCCGGGGCCTGCGGCGCAGTCGTTCTGACCGGCCAGCGAAACGCCATAGCATTTCTCTTTTGCCTGAGCGGTTGCGGTTGTCGCTGCGCCCGATACGGCGGCTGCCACGGCGCTTGCGATGACCAGTGTTTTTGCGGTGTTCGACATCTCGGTAATCCCTTTTGATGACTGCGTATGTCTGCTTGTGACAATGACAAAGGTAATGGCTTGTGGGCCGGGTTGGAATTCACGAGCCCGTGTCTCACAAGCGCGTCAGGCAACACTGTGCCCACTTGTGAGTTAACATACTGTTTTTGAATTGAAAAAGGGGAAATGTTTCAATCCGGCCCCGGATTTGGGGCCGGATTGGTGGCGATATGATGCCGAATGTTACAGCAGGTCTGGCGGAGTTGCCGCTTGCGACAGTTCAATTGTTACAGCCTCAAGCGATTGAACCTGCGTCTGTTTTTCACCCAGACGGCGAACGCTGACGGTGCGCTCGTCCACCTCGCGATGACCGACGGCCAGAATGACCGGCACCTTGCCGACCGAATGCTCGCGGACTTTGTAGTTGATCTTTTCGTTGCGGATATCGGCCTCGGCCCGGACACCCGCGGCTTTGAGCGTTTCGACAACTTCCATCACATAGGCGTCGGCGTCCGAGGTGATCGAGGCGACCACGACCTGACGCGGGGCCAGCCAGAACGGCAGCTTGCCTTCCCAGTTCTCGATCAGGATGCCGATGAAGCGTTCAAACGAGCCAAGGCAGGCGCGGTGCAGCATATAGGGACGGTGCCGGTCGCCATCTGCGCCGACATAGGTCGCGTCCAGACGCTCGGGCAGGTTGGGATCAACCTGGAACGTGCCGCACTGCCAGACCCGGCCGATGGCGTCGGTCAGATAGAAATCCAGCTTGGGGCCGTAGAATGCGCCGTCGCCGGGTTCCAGCGTATAATCCCGGCCCACCGCCTTGATCGCGTTTTCCAGCGCGCCTTCGACATAATCCCAGCTTTCATCGGTACCCACGCGTTTTTCGGGGCGGGTGGCAAAGCGGATCTCGAACTCTTTGAAGCCGAGCTCGTCATAGACATTTGCCAGAAAGTCGATGAAGCGCGCGCATTCTTCTTGGATTTGGTCCTCGGTGCAGAAGATATGCGCGTCGTCCTGCGTGAATCCACGCACGCGCATGATCCCGTGCAGAGCGCCCGACGGTTCAAACCGCGAGCACGACCCGAACTCGGCCAGCCGCAGCGGCAGATCGCGATAGCTTTTGAGGCCCTGATTGAACACCTGCACGTGGCAGGGGCAGTTCATCGGCTTCAGCGCGTTGATCCGGGTCTGGTCGCGGTTTTTCGAGCTGGCGTCGTCATTCTCGCCATCGCGGCTTTCGTCGACTTCGACGAGGAACATATGGTGCTGGTATTTCTCCCAGTGGCCCGAGGCCTCCCACAATTTGCGGTCGACGACCTGAGGGGTGTTGATCTCGTTATACCCGCCTGAACGCTGTTTGCGCCGCATGTAGTCCTGCAGTTGGGTGTAGATGGTCCAGCCGTTCGGGTGCCAGAACACCTGACCGGGGGCTTCTTCCTGCATGTGGAACAGGTGCATCTCGCGGCCCAGCTTGCGGTGGTCGCGTTTGGCGGCCTCTTCCAGCATATGCAGGTGCGCCTTGAGCTTTTCCTTGCCGGTGAAGGCCACGCCGTAGATGCGTTGCAGCATCTGGCGCGAGCTGTCGCCGCGCCAATAGGCCCCGGCGATGGACATCAGTTTGAACGCATCACCCGGCAGCTGACCGGTGTGCTGCAGATGCGGGCCGCGGCAGAGGTCCTGCCAGTCGCCGTGCCAGTACATGCGCAGCGGCTCATCCCCGGGGATGGCCTCGATCAGTTCGACCTTATAGGGCTCGTCATTGGCGGTGTAGAAATCGATCGCGCGCTGACGGTCCCAGACTTCCGTTGTCACGGCGTCGCGCTTGTTGATGATTTCCTTCATCTTTTTCTCGATCAGGCCGAGGTCCTCGGGGGTGAAGGGTTCGGTGCGGTCGAAGTCATAATACCAGCCGTTTTCGATGACGGGGCCGATGGTGACCTTGGTGTCAGGCCAGATTTCCTGCACCGCGCGGGCCATGATATGGGCCAGATCGTGGCGGATCAGTTCATTGGCCTGTTCTTCATCCTTCATCGTGTGGATGGCGATCTGCGCGTCGGCGTTGATGGGCCATTGCAGGTCCCAGTGTTTGCCGTCGACCGTGGCCGAGATGGCCTTTTTGGCCAGCGAGGTCGAGATGTCAGCCGCCACCTGCGCTGGTGTGACGCCAGCGTCATAGGATCGTGCATTGCCATCGGGGAAGGTGAGTGAGACGGATTTTGAATCCAGGGCCATATCGGCTCTCCTCGTCGGTTTGGCGCCCACTGAACGCCCGGTTGCGGGTTATGTGTGTTGCGCGCTGCTTTGGCAGGTGGAAGAGCCTGTGTCAAGGGTCGGGAGGAGGGGCGCTCCCCCCCGCGCTCCCCGGGATATTTTTGGCCAGATGAAGGACGGATCGGGGAATTGCGGTTAGGGGTGGGACGTGCATGATGAGGGAGAATAGCGGCGAGGGTTTCATGGCAGCGACAGAATTTCTGGAGACGGCGCAGGGGCGGCGGTTGGCGTATCACAAGAGTGAGGGCGCAGGGCCGACCGTGGTTTTTCTGGGCGGGTTGAAGTCGGATATGGAGGGCACCAAGGCGGTGCATCTTGAGGCCTGGGCGCAGGCGCGCGGGCAGGCGTTTTTGCGGTTTGACTATTCGGGCCATGGCGAGAGTTCTGGTGCGTTTACAGAAGGTTGCCTTGGGGATTGGCATGAGGATACCGTTGCTGCAGTGACATCTCTGATCGATGGGTCGCTGATTATCGTGGGGTCCTCAATGGGCGGCTGGCAGGCCTTGTTGTTGGCCAGAGAAATTCCCGCGCGGATTGCCGGGATGGTGACCATCGCTGCAGCGCCCGATTTTACCGAAGACGGGTATTGGGCGTCATTTACCGACGAACAGAAGGCCGCGCTGGAAACGGTTGGTCATGTGGAATTGCCTTCGGACTATATGGAACCCTACATCATCACTAAGCGGATGATTGAGGATGGACGGGAACGCCTTGTCCTGCGCGCGGCTTTGAACCTGCCCTTCCCGGTGCGGTTTCTGCAGGGCACGGCGGATACGGCGGTCTCTGTCGAAGCAGCGGTGCGGTTGCTGGAACATGCTGAAGGCCCGGATATGCAGTTGCGGTTGGTGAAAGATGCGGACCATCGGTTCTCGGATGGGCCGTGCTTGGGCCTGATCGAAGAGGCGGTACTTGACGTGCTGGGGGCAGACTGATGCGGCGTTTCGGGTGGATATTGGGGCGCCTGCTACTGGCGCTGATCGTGGTCGGCGGGCTGATCTACTGGTTCGGGCCACGGGAAGAGGTGGACCTGAACCCCTCTTTCGATGCCCGCAAGTTCGGCGAAGGCGTTCAGGTCTATTTCGAAAGCATCGAGTCGGGTTTTGACGACATCACGCCCGGCGTCGAGAAACGCGTGATCTGGCAGGACGGGTTCAAGGAACAGCGCACGCCGTATTCGGTGCTTTACGTGCATGGGTTCTCGGCCAGTTCCGAGGAAATCCGCCCCGTGCCGGATCGGGTCGCGGATGCGTTGGGGGCCAATCTGGTCTACACGCGCCTGCAGGGGCATGGTCGCGAGGGCGCTGCCATGGGTGAGGCGACGGCCTCGGGCTGGATGCAGGACATGGCCGAAGGGTTGGCCGCCGCCCGGGCGGTGGGCGACAAGGTTGTGGTCATCTCGACATCGACCGGGGGTACATTGACTGCGGCGGCGGCGTTGAACCCTGAACTTAGAGTGGATGTAGCGGCGATGATCTTTGTTTCGCCCAACTTTGGAGTGAATTCGCCAGTTTCTTTCATGCCGGGCCTGCCTTGGGCGCGGGACTGGCTGCCGCTGGTGATGGGGGAAGAACGGGATGTTTCCAGCCCGGACCCTGAAAAGAACAAATACTGGTCGGTTGTTTACCCTTGGGTGGCCGTGGTGCCGATGACGGTTCTTGTGGATACAGTCTATGCCCTTGATTTCTCGGGCACGACAGTGCCTGCGTTGTTCATGTTTTCCGATGACGATCAGGTTGTGCGGCCAAAGCGGACTCACAAGGTGGCCGAGGCTTGGGGTGGGCCGGTGACCGTTGAAACGGTGACAATGGGGCCCGGTGATGATCCGATGTCGCATGTCATTGCGGGCCGTCTCATGTCACCGGGCCAGACCGATGCGGCGGTCGAGGCGATGTTGGCGTGGCTGAAGGGGCAGGGGATCGAATGACCTCCTTTCAATCCGGGCGGGTCTGACCATGCGCAAACCGGGCAGCATGTGGAGCCTTGAGACGCTTGGGCGCGTGCGCCTGTCGCGGCATTTCTACATGCGGGACTTTCTGTATTCCGAGATCGGAAGCTTTCATCAAAAACAGAACATTCCCGACGATCCTGATTTGGCCATTGAAACGGGCCGCGCCTTTTGTGAGACCCTGCTGGACCCGTTGGAGGAGACCTTTGGCCGGATCGCCGTGCGCTCGGGCTATCGCTCCCCGTCGCTGAACCGGTTTGGCAATGAGAACCGCCTGAACTGCGCGCGAAATGACAATCCGATGGAATGCCATATCTGGGATCGCGGCGAGGGTGAGGCGCGCATCGCGGGCGCGTCGATCGTGATCCCGTGGTTCGCGGATCGCTATGCTCAGGGCCGTGACTGGCGCGATCTGGCATGGTGGATGCATGACCACCTGGATTATTCCGAGATCTGGTTCTTCCCCAAGCTCTGTGCCTTCAATCTGGTGTGGCGGCCCCGGCCTCATCGTCGGATCGACAGCTACATCGCCCCGCGCGGGTGCCTGTTGCGACCGGGGGCCGAGCCTGAGGAAGACCTATGCCAACGGCAATCCCGATACGCCGATTTCCCCACCTTTCGCGGCATTCGTTATCCGTGAAGTTTTCCTTGCCCCACCGGGACAAAACTTTCATCCTGAGAGCAAAGGGAAGGACTCGGATAACCGAGCAAAGGGAGGGACCCGCGTGATCGAGCCGCTGGTGTTTTTACCTGAATTTATGGCCGACGCCCGGCTGTTTCGTCCTCAGGTCGAGGCACTGTCGCGCGTCAGAGCAGTGACTGTTGCGCCGATTTCGCAGGGCGAGCGGATCGAAGAAATCGCCTCGGGCCTATTGGATCAGTTGCCGCACCGATTTGCTTTGGCCGGGCTTGGCATGGGCGGCGTTGTGGCGCTGGAACTGATCCGCCGCGCGCCCGAACGGGTGTCACGCCTGTGCCTGATGGCAACCGATGCGCAGGCGGACACGCCGCAGATGGCAGCCGGGCGCGAGGAATTGATCATCGGTGCGCAGGCCGGTCGGTTGGAGGAGGTCATGCGTAAGGTCGTGGGCTCGGATGCACTGGCTCCGGGGCCGCAACGGATACCGCACCTGAACACCCTTCTGGCCATGGCGACGGAACTGGGGCCTGAGGTGTTTGTGCGACAGATACGGGCGTTGCAGCGGCGACCCGACCAGCAGGGTGAGCTGCGTCGGATCAAGGTGCCGACACTGATCTTGTGCGGTGCGCACGACACGCTGACGCCGGTTCGAAAACACGCCTTCATGGCCGAACTGATCCCCGAGGCCACCTTGCAAACCATTGAACACGCTGGGCATCTGCCAACGCTGGAGGCTCCAGACATCGTGAATGACACGATTGGGGATTGGCTGAACGCGCCTCAGATGATGGCTTACGTATAAAGCGCGGCCCGTTCGTATTTTCTGATGACTGTAGGCTCGGCGACCGGCGCTCCGGTCTTGGGATCAAAGAACGGAGTTTCTTTCCAGCTTCCGGACAGTCGGGATTTGACGACGCGTCGCAGCAAGCCGATGGCGGCGGGTGCCAGATGTTCATGCTTTTGTTTGCCATTCGGTCGTGGCACAAACCCCCGCGTTTTGACCGGGCCAAGGCGCGACGGGTCGACGAGCCGTTTGACGATGAACCCGGCGAACGGGAATTTCGGGGTATTCGGCGTGGTCGCCAGCGGGGCGTTGCAGCATTTGGCATACCACCGCAGCATGCCCTTTGGGCTCAGCTTCATCACAGCCAAATGGTCTGCACCCTGATCAATCACGATGGCCTCGGGTGCCATCTGCAACACCTCAACAGGGCCGGGGGCCGGGTCGGGCTGCCCGAAATACAACTGCGCGGCGCGGCAATCATGGCAGAAACAAACGGCATGCGTGCTGAGCGGCAAACCCGACGCCGCGATGCGACCGCTTAGTTCCCCGCAGGTGCAGGCAAAGGCGAGGCTGGCTGACGCGCTCTCGCCCATCTGCCTCAGGCGACTTTGTTGCTGTTGGCTGCCCGACGACGCGGTTTGCGGCTGTTTTCATTCATGAAATTGATCACCAGCGGGCGGATATTGTCCCGCCAGCTACGCCCGGCGAAAATACCGTAGTGGCCCGCTCCGGGTTCCACATGGCTGGCCTTTTTGCTGTTCGGCAGGCCGGTGCACAGGTCCAGCGCGGCGATGCACTGACCGGGGGCCGAGATATCGTCATTCGCGCCTTCGACGGTCTTGACCGCAACATCGGTGATTTTGCCGATATCCACCTTGTGACCGGCAACGACAAATTCGTTGCGGGCGATTTCCCGGTTTTTGAAGATGCGTTCAACGGTAGACAAGTAAAATTCTGCCGTCATGTCCATGACCGCCAGATATTCATCATAGAAGCGGTTGTGGGCGTCGTGATCCGACGCCTCATCCCGAATGATGCGCTGAATCTGGTCAGAAAACGCTTTGGAATGGCGATCTGCGTTCATGGACATGAACGACGCCAGTTGTAGCAGGCCGGGATACACCATCCGGCCAGCCCCCTTGTATTTGAAGCCAACGCGCTGGATCATGGTCTTTTCCAACTGACCCATCGTGACACGCCGACCAAAATCAGTCACGTCCGTTGGGGTCGCGTCCGGATCGACGGGGCCACCGATCAACGTCAGTGTGCTAGGCTGGGCCTTGGGCTCGACCTCGGCCAGATAGGCCGTGGCGGCCAATGTCAGCGGCGCGGGCTGGCACACGGCGACCACATGCGTGTCGGGGCCAAGTTCCTTCATGAAATCGACAAGGTAGAGGGTGTAATCCTCGACATCGAACTTGCCTGCGGACACGGGAATATCGCGCGCGTTATGCCAATCGGTGATGTAAACCTCGCAATTGACCAGCAGGCTTTTGACGGTCGACCGCATCAAAGTGGCATAGTGCCCGGACATCGGCGCGACCAACAGCACCTTGCGCGGTTGCGTCTCACGCCCGTTTACCTTGAAGTGAATCAGGTCCCCGAAGGGGCGTTCCAAAACCGTGGTGACATCAACAAGATGATCTTTACCGTCTTCGCAGGTGAATGTGCGAATACCCCAGTCGGGCTTGACGACCATGCGCTGGAATGTGCGCTCTGTCACCTCACCCCAGGCGGCCATCCATCCGAATGCCGGGTTGGGAACCATAGAAAACATGGGATAAGACGCCATCGCGCTTGCAGTGGCACCAAGCCACTGGTTCGTGTTGCGCATGGTTTCCATCAGGTCATAGGTCATCATGTAGCGCATCGACGGGGCCTCCTGTGCGGTGTCGTGTAAGTCCGGACCATTCGTCGCTTTGCCCCCCGACGCCCACGACGCTATTCTGCATGGCAGCGAGATTAGGTGGGAATTGTTAAAATGACAACAAGTGAAGGTCAAATGTCTGACATTAGCGAAGAACATATTGAACGGCTTAAAGAAAATATGGAAAAAGTCGAACAGCTTTCCAAACGTTTGGTCGAGGTTATGGCTGTGAAAAAGCCCCGAACCTCTGCGTTGGACGGTCCGAATCAAGATCTTTTCGCGCGAGCAGCAACCTCCTATTGGGCCGAAGCTTGGCAGAATCCCGCCAAACTTCTTGAGCAGCAGATCGAGTATTGGGGCAAGTCGGTCATGAACTTTGCCGAAGCGCATCAGGCGCTGACAACAGGCGAAGTCGAAGACGAAGAGGCCAGACCCACAGACAAGCGGTTCTCGAACCCCTTGTGGGAAAGCAATCCGTACTTCCGTTTGATCCGACAGCAATACCAGACCAATGCCAAAGCACTGGAACAAGCCGTGGCATCGGTGGAAGACCTGGATCAGACCGACAAACAGCGGCTTCAGTATTTCTCGCAGCAGATCATCGACATGATGGCCCCCACCAATTTTCTGGCCACCAACCCCGATGCGCTGGAGAAAGCGATCGAGACCGAGGGGCAATCGCTGATCCAGGGATTGGAAAACCTTGTATCGGACCTGGAAGCCAATGACGGCGAGCTTGTGGTCAAGCTGGCAGATGACAGCGCCTTTGAGATCGGCGGCAACCTGGCGACCACGCCGGGTGATGTGGTTTACCGCAATCGCATGATGGAACTGATCCAGTACAAACCCGTGACGGAAACGGTCTGTGAAACGCCAATCGTCCTGTTTCCGCCCTGGATCAACAAGTTCTACATTCTGGACCTGAAAGCCCAGAACAGCATGATCAAGTGGATCACTGAACAGGGCTATACCCTGTTCGTCGTCAGTTGGATCAACCCGGATGCCACTTACGCGGAAGTCGGTATGGAGGACTACATCGAAGATGGTTTCCTGGCCGCGATTGAAGAGGTCAAAAAGATCTGCAAGGTCAAGCAGGTCAATGCCGTCGGCTATTGTATCGCGGGAACGACCCTGAACCTGACGCTGTCGCTGCTCAAGCAGCGCGGCGACAAGTCGGTCAAATCGGCGACGTTCTTTACCACCCTGACGGATTTCGGTGAGCAGGGAGAATTCACGCCCTTCCTGCAGGACCATTTCGTAGACGGTATCGAGGAACACGTTGCCAAGGAAGGGCTGCTGAACGCCTGGATTCTGGGGCGCACCATGTCCTTCCTACGGTCGCGCGACCTTGTTTATACGCCCGCCATCCGCAATTACATGATGGGTGAGACACCGCCTGCGTTTGATCTGTTGTTCTGGAACGGGGATGGCTCCAACCTGCCGGGTAAGATGGCGGTCCAGTATTTGCGCGGCCTGTGCCAAAACAACGACTTTGTCGAGGACGGTTTCGAGTTGATGGGGCACAAGTTGCACATCAGCGACGTGGATGTTCCGATCATGGCGATCACCTGCGAGACCGACCATATCGCCACCTGGAAAGACTGCTTTCGCGGATTCCGGCAGACCGGGTCGAAATCCAAGACCTTTGTCGTGTCTGAATCGGGGCATATCGCCGGTATCGTTAACCCGCCCAGCAAGAAGAAATACGGCCACTACACCAATCCCGACCTAAAGGCGGATGCCGATACCTGGCTGAAAGAGGCGGACTTCCACGAAGGGTCATGGTGGCCGCTATGGGAGGCCTGGTTGAAGAAGCGCTCAGGCAAGCAGGTTCCGGCCCGCGATACGGGCGATTCGGACCATGAGCGCCTGTGCCCGGCTCCGGGGTCCTATGTTCTGGTCAAGGCAAACCGCTGATTTCATTTTGAAATTCAATTTTTCTGCAGCGCAGCAAGAAAATGCTTGCAATGCTGCGCTGCAGAAATCATATTGTCCTCAAGCTGATGAAAGCCGGGGTGGGCCCGGTTCGGCAAAAAGGATTAGGACAATGGCAAAGACGCAAGACTTCACCGCGATCATGAAAGACATGATGGGCGCATTCCCGGTAGACACCGCCGCAATGGAAGACGCCTTCAAATCGACCGCTTCGCTGAACGAAAAGCTGTCGGGCGTTGCTCTGGAAGCAGCTGAAAAATCGGCTGAAATCTCGAACAAATGGACCAAAGAAACTCTGGCCAAACTGACCGAGATGTCGAAAGCAAAGGCAGAGCCTGCTGACTACGCAAAAGCTGCAACCGACTTCGCAAGCGCGTCGGCTGAAGTTGCTGCCGAAAACATGGCCGCTTTCGCTGAAATCGCGAAAAAAGTTCAGACCGAAACCGTCGAACTGCTGATGGCTGCCGGTAAAGACGCTGCAGAAGAAGCAACTGCTGCTGTCAAGAAAGCTACCAACGAAGTGACGACCGCTGCCAAGAAAGCGGCCGCCGCCAAGTAAGGAAGGGGCGCGACAGGCACCCATTCCTCCCAACTGGTGCAGTTGCGCTGGGCAGGTCGCTTGACCTGCCCTTTCTTTTTGTGCTGCAGTCGCATAACCTGTGCTGCAATGCATCATCCTTGGGGAGGGTTAAGGGTGTCGAACCAGGAAAAACCGTTGTTGATCAAGCGTTACGCCAGCCGTCGGCTGTATAACACCGAGACCAGCGACTATGTCACGCTTGAAGATATCGCGGGGTTCATCCGCGACGGGCGTGAAGTACAGATTATCGACCTGAAAACCGGCGACGACCTGACGCGCCAGTATCTGCTGCAAATCATTGCCGAGCATGAAAGCCGGGGCGAAAACGTTCTGCCGGTGAACGTGCTGAATGATCTTGTGCGCAGCTACATGGTTCCGGGCGGCGGGATGATGCCGCAGTTCCTGCAAAGTTCGTTCGAGATGCTGCGCGAAAGCCAGTCCAAGATGATGGAAAACATGAACGCCATGAATCCGATGTCCCAGATGCCGGGGTTCGAGGCGATGCAGGCGCAGCAAAAGGCGTTCCTCAAGGCGATGACCGGGGGTTTGTCGGGCAACTGGTCCGGCCCCGACAGCGACGAAGAACAGGCCGAACCCAAAGAGGATCTGGACGACATCAAAAAGCAACTCGCCGAGCTGCAGCAGAAGCTGTCCAAGCTGAACTGATCCTTCAAGCGATGCGCTGGCTTGCCGTTTGCGTCGCTTTGCTTTTCGCTCCGGCGGCAATGGCGCAAGGCCGCTTCACCGAAACCTGGTCGCCTGTTTGCACGCTGGGTGCCAGTGCGGATGCCGGATGCGATGACATCCGCGCGCGCGAGATTCTGGATGCCTCCGCCGCGCCATGGCGTGCCGTCGGCAGGGTCAACTTTGCCAGCCGGTCTCAACGATCGCATTGCACGGGTGTCCTGATCTCGGACCGGCAGGTGCTGACCGCAGCCCATTGTCTATACAACAGCGCCCGCAAACGCTGGATTCCCGCCGCTAGCATCCGCTTTGCGGCAGGCTATCAACGTGGAGAGGCCGTTTCGGTTTCAACCGTCGAAAGCTATCGGTTGCACCCCGATCAAACCGCCATTGGTTTTGATAACCGTCCCGAACTGGATTGGGCCGTGCTTGAGCTGGCTGAACCCGTCGGGCAATCCCTGGGGTTTCTGGGACTTGCGGAAGCCGACGCCCGGCCTGTCGCCGGAACAGTTGCCGGTTACCCCGGCCTGCGGCCTCATGTCCAGAGCCGGACAAAGGATTGCCGTCCGCGCCCGGTGGCTAAAGGGCTGATGATCGCGACCTGCCCGGTGATGATGGGCGATTCTGGCGCACCGCTGTTGGTGCAAACCCCATCGGGCCTGCGGGTTACCGGCATCCTGTCACGTATCGCGGCGACCCCGGGAGGGATCACCGCAATGTTTGTGTCTGTGGATGCGATTACGGATTGACCCTCAGGTCCCGTAGGCAGGAACCGGCCCGATCACCTCACCGACCGAGGCCAGCAGGATGTCGGCAATCACGTCCAACTCTTCGCGGGTCAGGCGCACTGGAAGGCGAACGTCGCAGGCCTTCATCAGCATCTCGCGGGTCTGGGGCAGGTCGAACTTTTCGGGCAGGAACTGCCAGTTCCAGAACGCGCGGGCGTTGTCCTCGCTCAGACCAAAGACTTGAACCTTGACGCCCCTCGCCTCCGAGGCTTCGGCAAAGGCGCGGATTTCATCCTCGCTCAGCCCGACCAGATTGAACTGGATCGAATCCGGCGCGCGGCGTTCCGGGGCCAGCGGGGCAGGGACGTCGATATAGGGCGATGTGTTCAGGCGGTCGGCCACGTAGTCGTGGTTCGCCAGCCCATCACGCACGCGCCGCGCCAGTTCCGGAATTTGCGGGCGGATCACGGCGGCGCTGAGGTTGCTCATACGCAGGTTATACAGCGGCAACTGGTTCTGCCAGCGGGCAAAGGCGTCGCGTAACTCGGGCGAGTTGTCGCCATGCGGGCCCTTGTGCTTTTTCCAGTTGTGCTCATAGGCACCCGACATGATCACCGCGCGCGCAACCAGATCGGCGTCATCGGTGATTAGGATGCCACCTTCGCCCGCGTTGATCATCTTGTAGGACTGGAACGAGAAACAGCCGACCTTGCCAATGGTGCCTATATTGCGCCCGTGCCAGGTGGTGCCCAGTGAATGCGCCGCGTCCTCGATCACCGGGATATTGCGCGCATCACACAGCGCCATGATCGCGTCCATGTCCGAGGTGTGACCGCGCATGTGGCTGATGATCACCGCCTGAACATCGTCAAGCTTGGCCGCAAAATCCGCCATGTCGATGCGATAATTGTCACCCACTTCGCACAAGACCGGGATGCAGTCAGCATGCACGATGGACGAGGGCACGGCGGCAAAGGTAAAGCCCGGGATCAGCACGCGCGCGTCGCGCGGCAGGCCGAGCGCTTTGAGCGACAGGAACAAAGCGGCGGAACAGGATGACACCGCCAGCGCATATTTCGAGCCTAGCAATTCGGCAAACTCAGCCTCGAGCAAAGCAACCGGGGCGTCCTGCGGTGCGGTATAGCGGAACAGATCGCCGGATTGCATCAAAGCATCAATCGCCTCGCGGGCGGCGGCGGGGATGGGTTCGGCATCATGAACGTTGGGCGGCAGTGTCATATTTGGAAATCCCGAATTCTAACTTTTGTTTATCTAAATCAAAGAGCCTGCCAATGCCAAGTCCCCTTTCGCCGGGTCGGCGAAATTTCACCAAACTGTCGCAATGGGAAATGGGTCAGACCCCCAGCCGGTCCCGCAACGCGTACCACGTCATCGCCAGCACCAGCAGGGGGCTGCGCAACGCTGGCCCGCCGGGAAAGGGCAGGGCGGGCACGCGGGCTAGGGTGTCAAACCCTTCGGCCTGTCCCTGAATGGCCTTTGCCATAAGCTGACCGGCATGGGTAGCCGTGCCGACGCCATGACCTGAATAGCCCGAGGCGGACAGAATATTGGGGGCCACCCGCGCAAGATACGGCATCCGTCGCATGGTTATGGCCAGTGTACCGCCCCAAGCGTAGTCGATTTGCACATCGCGTAGATGCGGGAAAATCTGCATCATCGGCTTGCGAACCGTAGCGGCGATGTCAGAGGGGAAGCGATAGCCATAGCTTTCGCCGCCGCCAAACAGCAGCCGGCCATCAGCGCTGAGACGGAAGTAATTCACAACGAACTTCGTGTCAGCGATGGCCACGTCCTGCGTCAGAACCTTGGCTGCATCCGCGCCCAGCGGCTCGGTCGCAGCGATGAAGTTGTTGATCGGCATGACCCGCGCCGCCACTTGCGGGTTCAAACCGCCCAGATACCCGTTGCAAGCCAGGATGACGTGATCCGCAGTGACCGTACCTTGTGCCGTCCGGACAGAAACGCGTGGGCCTTGTTCGACGCTCAGAACCTCGGTGCTTTCATGGATGCGCGTGCCTGCTTGTGCGGCGGTCCGGGCCAGACCCAGCGCATAGTTCAGCGGGTGTAGATGGGCCGCCCCCTTGTCCAGATACCCGCCCTTGTAAGCGGGCGAGGGGCACAGCGCACGGCCCGCCTCAGCATCCAGAGGCTCAATCTGGTCGTACCCGTAGCGACCGGACAGATGCGAGGCGTGGTCATGCAGGTCGCGCCGCTCGCCATCGCTCAGCGCCATGCTGGCAACGCCGGGTTTCAGATCGCAGTCGATCTGATGGCGCGAGATCAGGGATTTCACCAGCGCTCTAGCCGCCTCGGCCAGGTCCCACAGCTTGGCGGCGTCGTCATCGCCGACCAGCCGCTCCAGATCCTCCTGATCCATCCGCTGTGCGCTGCCCAATTGACCGCCATTTCGCCCCGACGCACCAAAACCCACGCGATGCGCCTCAAGCAGAACAACGTAAAAGCCCGCCTCGGCCAGATGCAGTGCTGCGGACAGGCCGGTATAACCGCCGCCGACAATGCAGACATCCGCCTTACAGTCGCCATCCAACGCTGGAAACCGGTCCATCGAATTGGCCGTTGCCGCATACCAACTGGGCGGGTACTCTGCCTTCCGGTCATTGGAATACAGCAGGTTCATGCTGCGCCCCGGCTTCTTCTCGTTCCAAATACGGACATCCCGGACGGTCCCAAATGCCTAGACATTCAGCAAAAGATGCTCTCGCTCCCAAGGAGAGATCACTTGCAGGAATTCTTCATACTCGGCCCGTTTTACGATGCCATAGACGCGCGCGAATTCCGGCCCCAGAACCTCATGCAAGGCAGTGGCTCCGTCGAACAAGTCCAGCGCGCTGCCCATGACCTGCGGAATGTCGCCATCACCCTCATAAGCATCGCCGTGGAACTGACGGCGGGGGCGTTCCTGCTGGGTCAGGCCCAGATAGCCACAGGCCAGCGACAGCGCGATGCCCAGATACGGGTTGCAATCCATCCCGGCAATGCGGTTTTCGACCCGTCGCGCTTCGGGGCCCGACAGAGGCACACGGATGCCCGTGGTGCGGTTATCCCGCGCCCATTCCAGATTGATCGGCGCGGCGTGGTCCTTCACATAGCGCCTGTACGAGTTCACGTAGGGTGCCATCACCGCAAGACCGGCGGGCAAGTGGTTCTGCAGACCGGCGATGTAATTGTAAAATGCATCCGTCTCGCCACCCTGCGGACCGGAAAAGATGTTCTGACCGGTTTCCATGTCGATAATCGAGTGATGGATATGCATGGCCGAGCCTGGCTCGTCCTCGATCGGTTTCGCCATGAAGGTGGCGAAACAGTTGTGCCGCAGGGCGGCCTCGCGGATCAGACGTTTGAAATAGAACACCTCATCGGCCAGCTTCACCGGATTGCCGTGGCGCAGGTTGATCTCAAGCTGACCGGCCCCGCCTTCCTGCGTGATGCCGTCGATCTCGAACCCCTGATGTTCGGCGAAATCATAGATATCGTCGATCACCGGGCCGAATTCATCCACGGCGGTCATCGAATAGGCCTGACGCGCCGCTGCCGGACGACCCGAGCGGCCCATCATCGGCTTGATGCCTTGCGCCGGGTCCACGTTGGGGGCGACCAGAAAGAACTCCATTTCCGGGGCTACGACCGGTTTCCAACCCTTGTCGTGATACAGATGCACGACGCGTTTCAGCACGTTTCGCGGACTGAACGGGATCGGATTGTCATCGCGATCATAGGCGTCGTGGATCACCTGCAGCGTCCAGTCGCCGGTCCACGGCGCGGCGGACGCGGTCGAGAAATCGGGCTTCAGGATCATGTCCCGTTCGATGAACCCATCCTCGCCCGCCGCTTCGCCCCAGTCGCCGGTGATGGTCTGGTAGAAGATGCTGTCGGGCAGGTGGAAATAGGACTGCTTTGCGAATTTCGACGCAGGCACCGCCTTGCCGCGCGCGATGCCGGGCAGGTCCGAGATGATGCACTCGACCTCATCCAATCGGTGCCCGTCAAAATAGGTGCGCGCGGCCTGCGGCAGCTGATCTGTCCAGTCGGCCATCAGGCCCTCGCTTTCTTGAGAAACTCGGCCATGTAGTGCGCGATACTGGCGTTGTCATCCGGGGCGGTCCGCCGGTTTGCAGCCGCTTCCATCAGGGCGTCGGGCACAAGCCCTTTGCCGCGCGTGCGCATCAGGCCGGTCACGAAATCATTCGAAAACTCGGGGTGGGCCTGAACCGTCCAGATCGTGTCGCCATAAGACAGCATCGCATTCCGGCAGAAGTCGTTCTGCCCCACGACGCGCGCGCTTGCGGGGGCCTCGACAACCTGATCCTGATGCCAGGCGTTCAACCAGACCTTCTTGCCGTCAAAGTCATATTCGGTCCGGCCCACGGACCACCCGCCCGAGAACTTCTCGACCCGGCCGCCCAGCGCCTGCGCGATGATCTGGTGGCCAAAGCACACGCCGACAATCGGCTGGCCGCTGGCATGGATATCGCGGATCAACTGTTCGAGCTTCGGAATCCAAGGCAAATCCTCATACGCGCCGTGCCGCGATCCGGTGATCAGCCAGCCATCCGCATCCGCAGTGCTGTCCGGAAACACATCATCGACAACGGCAAAGGTTTCAAACTCGAACCCGTTGCCGTCCAGAAGCGCCGGAAACAGTTCATCATAGTCCCCGAATTCGTCTTTCAACCCATCAGGAGAGTGGCCGGTTTGTAGAATACCGATTTTCATGGTTCACCAAATTTGATCAAATTTAACCTACCCGAGTTGGTTTTGCCGGGCAAGTGGGGTCAGACAGCCTCGAGATAGCTCAGCCAGTGGTCCTCGGCGGGGCGGTCCGCAAAGCGCGCGATCTCTTGCCGTTTGGTCATAGCCATATACCGGATCAGGTCGGGCGGAAACAGGCGAGCGACCATCGGGTCCGTTTCAAAGGCGTCCACGGCGGCGGCCCAGTCAGGGGCCAGTTGCGGAAGGTCCTTGATCTGATAGGCGTTGCCCGAGATCGGGGCGGGTGGTTTCAAAGCATCTTCGATCCCCACCAGGGCGGCGCCCAGAACGGCTGTCAGCATCAAGTACGGGTTGATGTCCCCGCCTGCAACGCGGTGCTCAATACGCCGCGCTGCCGAGGCACCGCCGGGAATGCGAATGGCGGCGGTTCTGTTCTCATAGGCCCAGCTTGCACCGGTCGGCGCATGGGCGCTGGGCACAAGGCGGGTGTAGGAATTGCCGTGCGGCGCGAAGATCAGGGTGCTGCCGGGCATGGCCGCAAGGCACCCGGCTACGGCCGAGCGCAGAAGGTCGGTGCCCTCAGGTCCGCCATCATCGAATACGTTGCGCCCATCCTGATCAAGAACCGAAAAATGGACATGCATCCCGTTGCCTGCGTCGTCCGCATAAGGTTTAGCCATGAAGGTCGCGCCGAACCCGTGTTTCCTCGCCAAACCGCGCGTCAATGCTTTGAAAAGCCATGTATCATCGGCGCAGCGCATTGCCTCCTGATGGTTCAGGTTGATCTCGAACTGGCCGACACCGCTTTCCGAGATAGCCGTTTGCGCCGGGATACCCATCGCTGCACAGCCATCGTAGAGGTCAGTAAAGAAATCCTCGAACGCGTCCATTTCGGCTACGGACAAGACCGCCTCGTCCGACAGCCTGCGTCCGGTGATCGGGTTGATCGGGGGTTGCGGCTGCGCCCCGGAGGCGTCGATCAGGGTGAACTCCAACTCGGTCGCGGCGACCACGGACCAACCGCGTTGCGCATAGCGGTCCAGTACAGCGGAAAGGGCGTGCCGGGGGTCGCCGGGGAAGGGTTGGCCCGCGTCGTCGTACAGGCACATCGGCACCAGGGCCGTCTCAGCATCGAGCCAAGGCACAGGGACAGGGCCGCGTTCAGTAGGTAGCAGGACGCCGTCGGCATCCCCCGTTTCAAACACCAGCGGGCTGCCATCAATGTCAGCCCCCCATAAATCCACGTTCAACGCCGAAAGCGGCATCCGCACCGCGCCTTTGTCCAGTTTGTCGGCATAGGCAGGCGGCACGCGTTTGCCCCGCAACTGGCCATTCAGGTCACAGGCGGCGACGCGAAAACTGTGCAGGGCGCTCAGGTCCATGGGGGCCTCCGTTCCTCTCGTTTCCCGAGATGTACTGGAGCGGCCCGCTCTTGTCACTAAATTTGATCAAATTTTACGCTGAACCTTCAAACGATAATCCCCGCGCTTTGTCGCCAAGGCGCGGGGATCGAAGTGTCAAACGAAGTTGACGCCGTTCTCTGCCATCGGCATTTCGGCGACCTGCACCCCGGACAGGGCGTTGATCGCGTTCGCCAGCGCCGGGGCAGACGGCGGTGTGCCGGGCTCCCCAACGCCTGAGGGCGCTTCGGCAGATGGTACGATATGTACGTCAATGGCGGCGATGTCACCAATCCGCAGAGGCTCGTAATCCGGGAAGTTGAACTGGTCCACGGCCCCGCTGGTCAGAGTGATCTGATCGCGCATCACATGGCCGATGCCATAACCGATGCCGCCCTCCATCTGCGCCCGCACAACGTCGGGGTTCACGGCGATGCCGCAATCCACTGCGCATGTGACCTTTTCGATCCGAATGCCGTTTTCCGGGTCGCCGGACACCTCGACCACCTGCGCGGCGTAAGATCCGAACGACTTGTGCACCGCGACACCCTGCGCCCGGCCGGCTGGCACGTTACCCCAACCGGCCTTTTCAACGGCCAGTTTCAGGACGCCTGCTTTACGCTTTTGATCCGGGTCGGTGTCGTCAACCAGATGGGCCAGCCGGAATTCCACCGGGTCGCGGCCAGCAGCTTGCGCCACAAGGTCCATCATGGTTTCCATCGCATAGGCCGTGTGCGTATGCCCCACCGACCGCCACCAAAGGACCGAGGTCGCCTTGGGCGTGTCGGTCAACCCTACCGCCATGCCCGGTATCGCGTAGGGGCTGTCACCGATCCCTTCGATGGACGTGTGATCGATGCCATCTTTAACCACCATAGCCTCGAACGCGGTGCCCTTGATGATGGACTGCCCGGCAACCTGATGCTGCCATCCGACGATATTGCCATCGGCGTCCAGACCCACGCGCACCTTGTGGCCAAAGGCGGGGCGGTAGTAGCCGCTGCGAATGTCATCCTCGCGCGTCCAGACCAGTTTCACCGGGCGTGTGCGGTCGGTGACGACAAAGGCCAAAGCGGCCTCGACCTGATAATCCGCGTCCGGCGTGGCGCGACGCCCGAAAGAGCCACCGGCCAGCATCGTGTTGATGTGGATTTTCTCAGCGGGCAGTTGGAAGATCTGCTGATAGGCCATATGCGCCCCGGTCGGCATCTGCGCACCGTCATGCAGGACGATATCGCCCTCGGCGGTCTGTTCGATGGTGCAGTTCAACGGCTCCATCGGGGCATGGGCGAGCAACGGGAAGTAGAAGGTCTTTTCGATGACCTTGTCCGCCCCGTCGATTGCTGCCGCAACGGCTGCGGTGTCTGCCTTGTTCACATTATACGTTGGCTCAGCGTCCAGCGCGGCCATGATCTCGGCCCTGATCTGGTCGGAATCGCGGGTTTCCGCGCCAGACATGTCCCATTCGACCTCCAACGCATCGCGCGCCTGAATCGCGGCCCATGTGTTTTCGGCGTAAACCGCCACACCCGCCTGATTAGGCAGGACGGCGGCGTTGATATAGCCTTTGACCTCTTTCGACGCGCTGTCGTCAAAGCCGAGGGCGGTGCCGCCGCGCGCTTCGGGGCGCTTGATCATTGCGACCATCTGGTTTGGCAGATGAACGTCCATCGCGTACATCGCCTGGCCATTGCCCTTGATCGCCGAGTCCTTGCGGCGGACGGCTTCATTGCCAATCAGCCGGAACTCGGACGGGTCTTTCAGGCGCGGTTCCGCCGGGACCTCCAGTTGCGAAGCCGCAGCGACGAATTCCGCGATCGGAGCGGATTTGTCGCCCGCTTTGACGATACCGTCTTCGATGGTGACGCCCGAAGCATCCACACCCCAGCTTTGGGCTGCGGCGTTGAGCAGCATTTCCCGAGCGGCGGCCCCGGCCTGACGGTATTGCAGCCAGGAATTCGCCATCGCGGTTGAGCCGCCGGTGCCCTGAAACGGGCCGAGCGCCAGATTGTTGTAGACGTTGGGATCAGAGGGCGCGAATTCGTACGCGATCTGATCCATGGTCAGGCCGATTTCCTCGGCAATCAGTGTGGGTAGGCCGGTTGCGGGGCCTTGACCTTTTTCAAAGTGTTTGACGATGGCCGTCACGGTGCCATCGGCGTCAATCTTCACGAACGGGTTGAACATGGCGCTTTCGGAGGAAGCCGCGGCCAGCGCGCCATCAGGACGGGCACCAACCAGCAGCACGGCACCGGCAGCAGCGGCGCCTTTCAGAAATCCACGGCGAGAGGTGTTGAGTGTCATGGATCAGGCCTCCAGAATTTCGGACGCGCGCTGGATACCGGCGCGGATGCGTTGATAGGTGGCGCAGCGGCAGGCGTTGCCGTGCATGTAGCTGTCAATCTCTTCGGCGCTGGGCTTGGGGTTCTCGGACAGAAGACCCACAGCCGACATCACCTGACCCGACTGGCAATAGCCGCACTGCACCACGTCCAACTCGACCCAAGCCTGCTGGACGGCGGCCCCGATCTTGTCATCTCCGATGGCCTCAATCGTGGTGATTTCGGCATCTTCGACGTCTTCAACATAGGTTTGGCACGAGCGCACCGGCTCACCATTCAGATGCACCGTGCAGGCCCCGCAGGAGGCGACGCCGCAGCCGAATTTGGTTCCGGTCAGCTTAAGCTCATCCCGGATCACCCACAGAAGCGGGGTGCCGGGTTCGGCGTCGACCGTGTGGGTCTCGCCGTTCAGTTTCAGTGTGAGTGGCATGAGGGGGATCTCCATGTTGGGCTGGTTGCCTGAGTCGGTAAACTCACGGGTTTACTAGTGGCACAGAAAATCGAGTCTGTAAACTCTTGCGTTTACCTAGTGTTTGACCGCGGCCCGTCAATGGGTCTATAGCTCGGGCATGAGTGAAAGCAGCGCACTTAACGCGTCAAAGCATGCACAGATCATCGAAGCTGCGGTGGCCGAGTTTCAGGAAAAGGGCTTTGCCGCAGCCAGTATGGATCGCATCTCGGCCCGGGCCGAGGTGTCAAAGCGCACGCTGTACAAGTATGTGGAAAGTAAGGAAAACCTGTTCCGCTCGATCGTGATCGAACTGTCCAGCCGCTTTGCCGAAGTGGTGGAAATCCGCTACGAAAAAGGGCGCGATGTACGTGAGCAGTTAACCGAACTAGCCTGGGCCGAGGGCCGCATCCTGATGTCGTCGGATGTGATGGCGATGTCCCGGATGGTGATCAGCGAAACCTTGCGCAATCCGGTTCTTGCGGCCGAGGCGCAGGGCAGGCTGGACAAGACCGCAGCCTTTATCGACATGCTGCGCGACGCCGCCGAGGACGGGCAGCTGCAGATTGACGATCCGGAAAAAGCCGGGCGTGAGTTCATCGGCCTGATAAAGGCGCGGGCGTTCTGGCCCTTGCTGTTTTCGGGATCGGTGCTCAGCGAGGCCGAGATGGCGGAAACGATAGAGAACAGCGTTGAGATGATGATCAGCCGGTATGGAATCTCTGCCGACGGGTAAGGTGCCCGGGGCGGTTGCACTCATTTTCCGTTCAGCAAAAAGCAGATGGCCGTGATACAGCTACCCGGAATGAATCGGACCAGTAGCATATCATGACCCAAAGACAGACCCGCACCGGCTTTTTGATTTTTCCGGGCTTTCCCATGGCCTGCTTGACCTCGCTGATCGAGCCCTTGCGCGCCGCGAATGAGATTTCGGGGCAGGACGTGTTTTCGTGGTCCCTGATCTCGGAAACGTCCGGCAAGGTGCGGTCCAGCGCGGATGTGGACTTTGAACCCTCATTGTTGTTAAACGAACTGAAATCGCTTGATTATCTGATCCTTTTGTCCGCGCCAAGTGCCACGTTTTCCGATCCGCAATCCCCCGCCCATCTGCGTCGGCTACTACGGCACGGGACGCGGCTGGGGGCGGTCAGCGGCGGCATCTTTCCACTGTGCCGATCCGGGGCGGTGGGTGACGATACCGTGTCCGTGCACTGGTGCTACGCGGCGGCGTTTCGGACCGAGTTTCCGAAGATGGCCGCCTCGGATCAGGTGGTTGAAATCGGACCTCATATTGTCACCGCCTCGGGCGCGGCGGCGGCGTTTGATCTGGCGCTGAGCATGATCGAGGCGCAGCTTGGCCCCCGCATCTCGACCGAGGTCGCCTGTTGGTTCCAGCACCCGATGATGCGCAAGGCAGGCGTCAAGCAGGTGGTTCCGGTGGCGGCCAACGACCAGACCGACGCCAGCTTCCCGCCGCTGGTGGCCCGTGCGGTGGAACTCTACACGCAGAACCTTGCCGACCCCATGCCGATTGCGCGGCTTGGGGAAATCCTGAAGGTGTCGCCGCGCCATATTGAGCGCAGTTTCAAAAAGGCGACGGGCCGCAACCCGACCGGCTTTTTCCGCACTATGCGCATGCGGGCGGCGCGTCAGATCGTGATGTATTCGAACGAAAGGATGGGCGATATCGCCGCAGCAGTCGGTTATGCCAACGTTAAGGTGTTTTCCGGCCACTACCAGTCGGAATTCGGGATTTCACCCAAAGAGGACCGGCAGCGGATCAACCTGTATCGGGTGCAGGGCAACCTGCCGGTTCCGTCGCTTTAGCGATTGGTTGTTCTCAACCAGCCGCCCGCATTGCCGCCACAAGCGCATGGTGCAGCGATCCGGCGGCTGAGCGTGGCCCCAGAACCGAGATCAGTTGAGGCGTGCGGCAGATCACGAAACAGCCGAGATGGTCGATTGTAGTCCGCGTCGCCTCTCCCCCGGCGTAGTTGCGCAAATCCAGCGGGCACAGCAGTTCGAACACCGCCGCCAGCCCGTCGCCCTCCAAATCGAACCGGCACCAACCGTCGGTCTGTTCGGTGACGCTGGCCTTGCCGCTGGTTTGGGCGGTCAGTTGGGCCGCAAGGTCCTCGTGGCTATCCAGAGGGGCCTCAATCATCCATTGCTCCGGCCCGATCCAGAACGCGGACACGCTGCCAAGTGTCGCGTGGCCCGGTCCGGGGGCCGCGCCGCCGATGAAACCAGCCACCAGCGCTTGGGTTTCAGCCTCACCGCCCGCGCGCGCCGCGACCGAGGCAAGCGCCACGTCCGTCACTTCGCGCAGCGTGACGCCAGCTATTGTGTCCACCTGCGCAGCTTCCGCGAACAGGGGGGTAAGGGGTGTCAGATCATGCATGGAGGCGGTCTCCGTCCGGGTCGACAAAATGGGCGCTGACTACTTCGACGTCGTGATCCTGCCCGGTCAGGGGGCTGACCAGACGGATCGTCTCACCCATCCGGGCCTCGCCGGATTTCAGCAAGCCAAGCGCGATGTGACTGCCGATATGGGGCGAATAGCAGGCCGAGGTGACATAGCCCTGATCATGCGCCGCATCGACCGGATCGCCCTTGGTCATCAGATGCGCCCCTGCCGGGACCTGATTGTCTGGATCGACCGGTTTCAGCCCCACGAGTTTCAGCGCATCGTCCTGCATCAGCCCTTCGCGCTGCGATAGGATCAGGCCAATCGAGTCCTTCTTCTGGGACACCATCCGGCACAACCCGAGGTTAAGCGCCGTGGTCGTGCCGTTCAGTTCGTTCCCGGCTGCATGACCTTTCTCGATCCGCATCACGCCAAGCGCTTCGGTGCCATAGGGGGTGACGTCGAATTCCTCGCCCGCCTGCATCAGACGGCGGATCATTGCGTCGCCGTAGCGGGTGGGCACTGCGATCTCAAAGGCCAACTCACCCGAGAACGAGATGCGAAACAGTCGCGCCCGCAGCCCGCCGCAAACGGTGATCTGGCCACAGGCCATGAAGGGGAAAGCTTCGTTCGAGATGTCGAACTCGGGGTCCACCACCTTTTGCAGCAGCTTGCGTGCGTTGGGCCCGGCGACGGAAAACTGCGCCCAGCTTTCTGTGGTCGAGATTAGTTGAACGTCCATATCCGGGAACAGACACTGGCGCACGAATTCCATGTGACGATAGACACTTACGGCATTGGCGGTGGTTGTGGTGACGACGAAATGATCCTCGGCCAACCGGGCGGCGGTGCCATCATCCATGACGATTCCATCCTCGCGCAGCATCAGGCCATAGCGGGTTTTGCCGACCGGCAACTTTGCGAAGCCGTTGCAGTAGAGCTTGTTCAGAAAGGCCGCCGCATCCGATCCCTGCACGTCGATCTTGCCCAGCGTGGTTACGTCGCAAATGCCGACCGACTTGCGGGTCTGCAGCACCTCGCGATCGACCGATTGCCGCCAGTGGGTCTCGCCCGCGCGCGGGAACCATTGGGCGCGCAGCCACATGCCGGCCTCGACGAAAACCGCGCCCTGTTCCTCGGCCCAGCGGTGGCTGGGGGTTTTGCGGGTGGGGCGGAATTCTGCATCGCGCGAGCGTCCGGCCAGAACGCCGATGGCGGTGGGCGTGTAGGGCGGGCGGAAGATGGTGGTGCCGGTCTCGGGGATCGACTTGCCCGCAAGCTCGGCCATGATCGCCAGCGCTGGCACGTTCGCGGTCTTGCCTTGATCGGTGGCCATGCCCAGCGTCGTGTAGCGTTTCAGGTGCTCGACCGAGACAAAGTTTTCCTGATGCGCCAGCTTTACGTCTTTGGCGGTCACGTCGTTCTGCTGGTCCAGCCATGCCCGTTTCGCGCCCTGGACGTGCCAGACGGGCGTGATGTTGACGGGGGCGTCCTCGGCTTCGGGCAGGGCAGGGGGCTTGGCCGTTCGGCCCAGATCATCCGCCACAGTGACCGCAGCCTCGGCCCCGGATGCCAGAGCGCCCGCTGTCGAAAACACCCCCTGCGCTGCGCCTGCGACGGACAGGCCCGAAGGCAGCGCCGCACCGGGCACAAAACCCGCAATCGAGGCATCCCAGTCCGGCCGTCCGCGCTGATGGCATGTCAGTTGCAGATTCGGGTTCCATCCGCCCGAGACCCCAAGCGCGCCGCAAAAGACCCGCCGGAGGCTGCCGTCTTGTAGGGTGACATCCACGCTTTTCAGGCCCAGACGGCCTTGGGTGTCGTGGATGGTGGCCCCTGCCAGAACCTCGAAGTCATAGCTACGAGGGGCGTCGGGCCGGGTGTCGATCACGGCGGACACGCGCACGCCTTTGGCATGCAGGTCGGCGGCGGTCCGGTGTCCGTCGTCATTGTTGGCGAAAATCGCGACCTCTTGCGCCGGGGTAGTGGCCCAGCGATTGGCATAGGCGCGCATCGCCCCGGCCAGCATGATCCCCGGGCGGTCGTTGTTTTGGAACGCGATGGGACGCTCGGTTGCGCCTGCACACAGGATCGCGCGTTTGGAATAGATGCGCCACAGGATCTGGCGCGGCTTGCCGGGGTGGGGTTGGGGCAGATGATCACTGACCCGCTCAACCGCGCCGTAGATCCCGTGGTCGAAGGCCCCGATCACCGTGGTACGCGGCATCAGGCGGACATTGGGCAGGGCGGCCAACTCAGTGCAGGTGGCGGCGGCCCAATCCGCGCCGCTTTGATCACCGACCGCGATGCTTTCGGCATTCAGACGCCCGCCCATCAGGAAGTCTTCATCGGCAAGGATAACGTCCAGCCCGGCCCGGCCAGCGGTCAGAGCCGCCGCCAGACCCGCAGGTCCTGCGCCGATGATCAGCAGATCGCAGTGGCGGAAGCCTTTGTCATAGCTGTCGGGATCGGGCTCATGACTGACCGACCCCAGACCGGCGGCACGGCGGATAATCGGCTCGTAGAGCTTTTCCCAGAACGAAGCGGGCCACATGAACGTCTTGTAATAAAACCCGGCAGCAAGGAAGCCGGACAGCCGGTCGTTGATCGACATGGCATCAAAGGCCAGCGACGGCCATCGGTTCTGAGAACGCGCCTCCAGCCCGTCAAACAACTCAGCCGTGGTGGCGCGGGTGTTGGGTTCCTGCCGCGCGCCGCTGCGCAGTTCGACGATGGCATTGGGCTCCTCGGACCCGGCAGAGAAAGGCCCGCGCGGGCGGTGGTATTTGAAGGACCGTCCCATCAGGCGCACGTTATTCGCCAGCAAAGCCGAGGCGAGCGTGTCGCCCTTGTGCCCGATCATCTGCTTGCCATCAAAACGGAAGGAAAAGCTTGTGGCGCGGTCGATCAGCCCACCGGTCATACGATTGCTCTGGGTCATGTCGAACGCCCCTCGGCCCGGGCCACATCTCGGGCCAGTTCGACCTGCGTAATCTCATGCGTGGTGGTGTCGCGGGTCACGACCAGCCATGACCGGTCGCCCTGCTCGTGGAACCAAAGCTCGCGATGCATGCCAGCCGGATTGTCGCGCAGATAGCCATAGTCGATGAACCGCTCCACGGCATCATCGGCCTGCCAGTCCGGGCGCTGGATCATGCGGGCGTCGCCCAGATAAGTGAACTCAGCAGCATCGCGCGGCCCGAGGAGCGGATGGTTGATGATCATGTCTCTTGCCCCCTAGTGCAGGTTCGGCTGGTTGCCCGCGCCTTTTTCGTCGATCATCAGGCCCTTGGCGAAACGATCGAAGCGATAGGCGGTGGCGGTGTCATGCGGCCTGTCGGTGGCCAGCAGATGCGCATAGGCAAAGCCCGAGGCGGGCGTGGCCTTAAAGCCGCCGTAGCACCAGCCGCCGTTGAAATAGAGCCCCTCGATATCGGTCCGGTCGATGATGGGCGAGCCGTCCATGCTCATATCCATCACGCCGCCCCACATCCGCAGCAGCCGCACCCGGCCCAGCATCGGAAAGATCGCCATGCCGCCTTCACAGACATCCTCGACCACCGGCAGGTTGCCGCGTTGGGCATAGGTGTTGTAACCGTCGATATCGCCGCCAAAGACCAGACCGCCCTTGTCGGACTGGCTGACATAGAAATGCCCAGCCCCAAAGGTAACGACCCCCGGCAGGACAGGTTTCAACCCTTCCGAGACAAAGGCCTGCAGCACATGGCTTTCAATCGGCAGCCGCATCCCGGCCTTCTCCATCACGCGCGAGGATGACCCGGCCACGCAGGACGCCACCTTTTTCGCGCCGATATACCCGCGAGAGGTCTCGACCCCCAGAACCCTGCCGTTTTCGATGCGAAAGCCCGTTACCTCGCAATTCTGGATGATATCCACACCCCGCTGGTCGGCAGCGCGGGCGTAACCCCAGGCCACCGCGTCATGCCGCGCGGTGCCGCCGCGATGCTGGGCCAAAGCGCCCTTGATCGGGAAACGGGCATTGTTGACGTTCAGAAACGGGTATTTTTCCAGCACCTGCTCGGTCGACAGCAACTCGGCATCCGCCCCGTGCAGCAGCATCGCATTGCCGCGCCGGACATAGGCATCGCGCTGGGCGTCTGAGTGGATCAGGTTCAGAATACCCCGCTGGCTGACCATCGCGTTGTAGTTGAGGTCCTGCTCCAACCCCTCCCACAGTTTCAGCGAGAACTCATAGAACGGCTCATTCCCGTCCAGCAGATAGTTCGAGCGGATGATGGTCGTGTTCCGCCCCACGTTGCCGCCGCCGATCCAGCCCTTTTCCAGCACGGCAATCCGGCTTTGGCCAAACTCCTTCGCCAGATAATGCGCGGTGGCCAGCCCATGCCCGCCGCCGCCGATGATGACATAGTCATAGTCGGATTTCGGGGCCGCATCCCGCCATGCGGGTCCCCAACCCCGATGTCCCGTCAGGGCTTCTTTGATGACGCGCAGGCCAGAATATCGCATGAGATCGGACTCCTTTGCCCGACTATCGCGGGTTTTTGGCCGCTCGTCGCGCCTAAGTCGGACGAAATTGGGAAGAAATCGGACTCGGGCGTGCCTAAGACCCGCAAAGAAGGGCGGCTGTCTGCGGCCTGTGGATATGCTACACCGCAGTCGAATCAGGAACTGGCATCGCAAAGAAGCAGACGGAATTGGTGCTTTGAAAAGTAACGCAGAAAGAGCCGCGCTTCTAAGCGTTGCACCGATGATGGACTGGACGGATCGGCACTGCCGCTATCTGCACCGGCTGCTCAGTTCCCAGACATTGCTGTATACCGAGATGGTGACGGCCCCCGCCTTGGTGCGGGGTGGCGCGCTGCATCTGCTGGACTACAACCCCGAGGAACACCCGGTCGCCCTGCAGCTTGGCGGATCGGACCCGGATGAACTGGCGCAGGCGGCAAAACTGGGGGCCGAGGCCGGGTATGATGAGGTCAATCTGAACTGCGGCTGCCCCTCGGACCGGGTGCAATCCGGCACGTTCGGGGCGGTGCTGATGAAAGATCCCGCCCGCGTCGCCGAATGTGTCGTGGCCATGCGCGAGGCGGTGGATGTTGACGTGACCGTCAAATGCCGCATCGGCGTGGATGAGCAGGACCCGCATCAGGTTCTGCCCGCATTTCTGGAACGGATCAGCGCGGCTGGCTGCCAGCGTGTCACCATTCATGCCCGCAAGGCTTGGCTGCAGGGCCTAAGCCCCAAGGAAAATCGCGATATCCCACCACTGGATTACGACCTTGTGCACAAAATGAAGGCGGATTTCCCCGATCTGCATATCTCGATCAACGGGGGTATCACGTCTTTGGACGAGGCACGCGCGCACCTGGATGCGGGTCTGGATGGCGCGATGATCGGACGCGCTGCCTATCATCAGCCGACCGACATTTTGGCCTCGGCCGATACGCTGATCTTCCAGAGCGGCGCGGACAGCGATCCGATTGCCATCGTCCGGCAAATGGTGCCTTATGTCGAGCGGCACTTGGCCAACGGGGGACGCCTGCACCAGATCACTCGGCACATGCTGGGCCTTTTCGCGGGCCGTCCCGGCGCACGCGCGTGGCGGCGTGCCTTGTCCGAAGGCGCGGTGCACGAAGGGGCCGGGCCCGAGGTGATGCTGCAGGCACTGGATCACGTGGCCCCTATGGCCGAGGTCTGAAGGAACTGAACCACGGCCCGGATGGCCAACTTGGGGGGAAGATGCCCGACGCGATGTTGCTGGCCCAGATGCTGGGCCTTTTGCTTGTAATCGGGGCGCTGGCCGGAGTGCTGGCCGGGCTGCTGGGCGTTGGCGGCGGTATCGTTCTGGTGCCAGCCTTTTTCTACGCTTTTCATACGCTTGGCTACGGTGGGCCGCAGTTGATGCAACTGTGTCTGGCGACCTCGTTGGCGACGATCATTGTGACCTCTCTGCGGTCGGTGCTGGCCCATAACAAAAAGGGCGCTGTCGATTGGGATATCCTGCGCAGTTGGGGCCCCGGCATCATAATCGGAGCGATTTGCGGCGTGCTTGTGGCATCAGCTTTGCGGACGGAAATGCTGCAGGCCTTGTTTGGCGTACTTGGCATGGTCATTGGCGCATATCTGGGTTTTGGCCGGTCCGAGTGGCGGTTGGGCGACGCGATGCCCAAAGGGGTCAAGCGCGCCTTGCTGTCCCCGTGGGTAGGATTTCTGTCCGTGCTGATGGGCATCGGCGGCGGCAGTTTCGGGGTGCCGCTGATGAGCCTTTACAACACGCCCATTCACCGCGCCGTGGCGACGGCTGCCGGGTTTGGGGTGATCATTGCGGTGCCCTCGGTGATCGGGTTTCTGTTTCTCGATGTCGCTGCGGAACACCGCCCGCCGCTGACCATCGGGGCTGTCAACCTTGTGGCCTTTGCCATTGTTGTCACCATGACGATGATCACCGCGCCGTGGGGCGTCAAACTGGCCCATGCGATGGACCCCAAGCCGTTGAAGCGCGTCTTTGCGGTGTTCCTGACACTGGTTGCCTTGAATATGTTGCGCAAGGCTTTGGGACTATGAGCGATTTCCGGGCCAAAGGGTGGATCAGGTTTCCGTATGATCCAACGCTGGCCGAGTGGGTGAACCATGCCCTGCCCATTGCGCGGGCCGCGACCACCGATCCCGCCCATGCCGAGTGGCTGGATTGTGAGGGCACATGGTTCATCGGTGTCGATGCCCTGCCAAATGACGCTTTGGGCCGGGTAGGGCAGTCCGGCCCTCTGGCCGGGCGAGCGGCAGAGTTCATCGCGCAGCATTACGGGCCATTACCGCTGCACAAGGGGCAGATCTCGGTCATCTATCCCGGCTATCCACGCCCACGCCGGGGTGAGGGCGAAGCCGCCACGCGCTATCGCCGCAACCGGGACGCGGCCCATGTGGACGGGTTGCGCCCGATGGGGCCGGATCGCCGCCGCCGGGTGGATGAGCCGCACGCGTGGATACTGGGTATCCCGCTGACCGAAGCCAGCGCGGATGCTGCGCCGATGGTTCTGTGGGAAGGCAGCCACATCATCATGCAACAGGCCTTTGCCCGCGCCTTGGCCAATCAGCCGCGCGAGACGCTGCATCAGGTGGACATCACTGACATCTACCAAGCCGCCCGGCGTGAGGTATTTGAGACCTGCCCAAGGATCGAACTGCCCGCCAAACCCGGCGAATCCTACCTGCTGCACCGCCATTGCCTGCACGGAGTGGCCCCGTGGGGGCAGGGGGCCTCGGCCGGTCCGGATGGACGGATGATCGTGTATTTCCGCCCCGAATGCGCCGGGGGAGTGGCCGAATGGATCGAATCCCCATAACCTCCTGTCATTCTTTGATTTCGGAGGGTTTGGCTCATGATGACGGTTCACACAAGTACCGACGGTGCGCAGATCGAAGTCGAATTGTCGGGCGAGGTCACCAGCGCCGATTACTCTGACACACTGGTCCCCGCGATCGAGGCCGCGTTGGCCGAGCATGACGCGGTGCGCCTGCTGGCCATCGTGCAGCCGGAATTCAAAGGTTATGATCTGGGTGCGGTCTGGTCCGACACAAAGCTGGGTCTTGGCCATTGGCGCGGGTTCGACCGGATCGGCGTGGTTGCGGATCAGGGCTGGGTGCAGACCAGCATCCGGCTGGCCGCCCCGATCTTGCCCTGCCCAGTTCAGGTGTTCGAACTGGCCGAACTTGAGGAAGCCCGTCACTGGATACGCGAGTCTCTGGGTGCAATCCATGTCACCGATTTGGGTGGGCCCTGTGTACAAATCGGGCTGCTGGGCAAGCTGGACCCCGGCCAGTACAAACAGGCCGAGGCCGATCTGGACACGCTGCTACAGGGCCGCGATGGGTTCCGCCTGTTGATTGACCTGCGAGAGTTTGACGGCTGGCAAGGCCTGTCGGCGTTGGCGGCGCATTTTCGGGTGGCCAGCCGCCACATCGGGATGCTCGACCGCGCGGCGATTGTCGGGGATAAGGCCTGGCAACACATGGCGCAGCGGGTCGCGAGCCATGTTCTGGGGACGCGGACCCAGTATTTCCCATCGGATGATTTTGAGAATGCCAAAGCTTGGCTGGCCGCCGGTTAGGCAGGGCTTCGTGACTTGGGATGAAAGCCGGAAAACTGGGTGATCAATTCCAAAAATTGATGGAGGCAGTGCCCCGCACTTGGGCGAGCGAAATATGACGCAAGGGAATGCCTCGGCTGCGGGAATTTTTTCTTGATTGATTGGTCAAAAAGCAACAGAACGCGGGCGTTTCCCATCACGGACGGGAAGCTGCGTGATCGCGCCGCGCCGCCGTGGGTCGTCGGCTATTCGACTCCAAGCCCTTAGGTTTCTTACCCCCTCGGAACCCGGGCCTGACCTGCGGCGGCGCAAATCTTGGCCAGTGCCTGCGCAAGCGACGCCGAAGAGCTTCGGAAACAGCTAAAATAGTTGGATTAAGACCCGTTCAGACGCCCGGCGCGACCACCGCGGCGTTTCGAAAGCTGCGGCTTGCGCGAGGGCAGTTCCTGCATGATCTCGGCGCGCTCGGAACTGTCCATTTTCGACCAGCGCGAGATTTCGTCGATGGTACGGTAGCAGCCCGTACAGATCCGCTCGGTCGGGTGCACGACACAGATTTGGATGCAAGGGCTTTCGACCTCGTTCCGTTTCCAAACCATGTTCGTCATTTGCGGCCTCCGACCGGTTACAAAAAGCGCAGCCTGTCCAAGGCTCCCTGCAAGATATAGCCAGCCGCAACGTGATCGATAACCTGTCCGCGACGTTTTCGTGTCGTATCCGCCTCAAGCAGTGCCTTTTCTGCCGCAACGGTGCTCAGCCGCTCGTCCCAGAACCCGATGGGCAATTCGGTCAGGCGAGACATGTTGCGGGCAAACGCGCGGGTGGACTGGCAGCGCGGGCCTTCGGTGCCGTCCATGTTCTTTGGCAGGCCCAGCAGGATGCCTCCGATCTCGCGATCCGCGACGATTTCCAGCAGGCGCGCCGAGTCCAGCGTGAATTTCTTACGCCGTACGGTTTCCAGTGGGCTGGCCACGCCGCGCATCCGGTCCGACACCGCGACGCCGATGGTCTTTTCGCCAAGGTCCAGCCCCATCAATGCGGTCATGGGCGCGAGGCTCTCGGCAAAACCCTCGAACTCGTCATGGATCATTGCGCGATTCCGGCTTGCAGGGCGGCGGCGTCGATGATCTGCAGCGCGGCTGCGTCATCGGCGAAAACGGTCATGGCTTCATCCCGGATATCGATGGCGCGCTGGGCTTGGCCCAGAACCCCAAGGGCGGCGATCAGGCGGCCCCATTCCTCGGGCGAGCCGCCTTCAGTGGCCAAACGGTCCGAGAGTTGATCCACCATGCCTTGAATCATTCCCTGCCGCTCCTCGGGCGTCAGGTCCGCAGCGGCGGCCATGTCTTCCTGACTGGGGCCAGACCCGGATGGCGCGACGCTCAGGTCCGGTCCGTTGAAGACGCCTGCGCGAAAGGCCAGTTCGTTGATCTGCGCCCGAATGATATCCGCCCACGGCGCGCCTGCTGGTGCATCGTGCAGGGTTTCGGCCCACACGCGGTAGGCAATGTCCGGACGCCCGATCTGCGCCAGCATCTGCCCCCAGTAATACCGGGCTGGACCATGTTGCGGGTCGCGGTCTAATGCTTGTTGCAAGGCCTGTTCCGCCTCGGGCGAGATATAGCCGCCGGTGGCAAGGATCATCATCTCGGCCAGATCCGCGTAAGCGTCCGCTGTCGCCGCCTCGCCAGACAACTCGATCACCCGTTGCTGAGCGGTGTATCCGGCCTTGAAATTACCGGCGTTGGTTTCGTGTTGCGCCAACAGCATGTGCCCGTTCACATCGTCCGGTCGCGCTGCAACCGTTTCGCGCAACTGCTTGAGAAGGGACGCATAGCTTTCGTCCAATTCGCGTGGCTGTGGCCGGTTCGTAAACTCTTCGGCTGCGGCTTGGCCCGGGCGGTTCTCGCGCACTTCCTTGGCCATTTCCACTCGCGCGTTCAAAGGCAAGTCCGGCAGGCCAACAGCACCCATTCTGTAGTACATCGCGAGAGCCCCGCCAATCAGGAACACCGCCAGCACCGAAATGGTAATCACCGAAGCCATCCGAGATGGCCCCGCCTGATCCCCGTCCTGCTGCATCTGTGCATCCGCCGCCAGAATGCGACGCGAGATTTCGGTGCGCACCCGTTCTGCATCAGCCTCACCGATCACGCCGCGCGCCAAATCACGGTCCACACCGGCAAGCTGTTCGCGATACACGCGCAGATCATACGCCGCTGCCGGTTCCGCACCGCGACTGGTGCGCAGCAACGTGTAGCTGAGGAAAGCCGCAATCAGCAGCGCGATGAGGAGTATCAGAACCCAGAACGTCATGGTCCCTCCGGTATGGTTGTCCTGACTTAGACCTGCACGCGCCGGGAAAAAAGGGACAAAAAGACGCGAGGGGTACTCATGTCGCAATAGCGCAGTATTGTGACGTTGCATGGCGCGGGTATTATGCCGCCACACGGCATATGTGCGTGCAATCACCGAACCGGATGGATTCGCTTATGAAACACTACTCAGCCTTTGCGGTGGCGCGGGAAGCGCTGCGCTATCACACCGGATGGGAACGCGCCTGGCGTTCGCCCGAGCCCAAGAAGAAATACGACGTGATCATCGTTGGCGCGGGGGGGCATGGTCTGGCGACGGCATATTATCTGGGCAAGAACTACGGCATCCAGAATGTCGCGGTGATCGAGAAGGGCTGGCTGGGCGGCGGCAACACCGGTCGGAACACGACGATCATCAGGTCGAACTATCTGCAGGACCCCTCGGCGGCGCTTTATGAAAAGGCGCGGGGCCTCTACGAGGATCTGAGCCAGGACCTGAACTACAACATCATGTTCAGTCCGCGCGGTGTGATCATGTTGGCGCAGACCCAGCACGAGATTCGCGGCTATCAGCGCACAGCGCATGCCAACGCGCTGCAGGGCGTGAAGACCGAATGGATCGGCCCCGAGCGCGTGAAAGAGCTGGTGCCGATCATCAATCTGGAAGGTCCGCGCTATCCGGTTCTGGGCGGCCTCTGGCAGGAACGCGGCGGCACCGCGCGTCACGATGCGGTGGCCTGGGGCTATGCCCGCGCGTGCTCGGCCATGGGGATGGACATCATCCAGAAATGCGAAGTCACCGGCGTGCGCCAGGAAAACGGTCGCGTTGTCGGGGTCGACACCACCAAAGGCGCGATTGACTGTGATAAGCTGGGCATCGTGGTTGCCGGTCATTCGGGTCAGCTGGCCGAGATGGCGGGCTTCCGTCTGCCTCTGGAAGCCGTCGCGCTGCAGGCGCTGGTGTCCGAGCCGATCAAGCCCTGCATGGATGTGGTCGTGATGGCCAACACCGTGCACGGCTATATGTCTCAGTCCGACAAGGGCGAGATGGTGATCGGCGGCGGCACCGACGGGTTCAACAACTACACCCAGCGCGGATCGTTCCACCATATCGAGGAAACCGTGCGCGCACTGGTCGAGACCTTCCCGATGATCTCGCGCCTGAAGATGCTGCGCCAGTGGGGCGGGATTGTGGATATGACCGGTGACCGGTCTCCGATCCTGTCGAAAACGCCTCTGGGTGGGTGTTTCATCAATGCGGGCTGGGGGACCGGTGGTTTCAAGGCCATTCCGGGATCGGGCTGGGGCATGGCGCAGCTGATGGCGACAGGCCATTCACCGCTGACCGAAGCCTTTACGCTGGACCGTTTCAAAGAAGGCCGCTTCATCGACGAAAGCGTCGCCGCCGGGGTGGCTCACTGATGGATGTCCAGGAGTTTGTAAGCCAAACTCTCGTTCAGATATCGAGAGGTGTTCGCGAGGCGCAGCGGTTGTCAAAAGATGAGGGCGGAATTCCTATCGCACCTGGACGCATAAACGCTCAACCTTCGAGAGATGGGGATCAAATGATCTCGTTTGATCTGGAGGTGGCAGTTGTTGCTGGAGGAGAAGCCGGAGCAGAAGTTGCATCCTCCGGTTTCCTTAAAGTCGTGGGCCTCGACGCTGCTGCAAAAGCTGGTGTTTCTGGAGAAAAAGCAACAACGCAAAGGGTCAGTTTTTCTGTCCCGATGCACTTCAATGCTAATTACGTGGAGTAGCCACATGCTGATCCTGAATTGCCCCTATTGCGGCGTGGATGCCGAAGAGACCGAATTGGCCGCAGGCGGCGAGGCGCATCTGAAGCGCTACGGCCCCGGCTCATCGGATGATGACTTCCACGACTACTTGTTCATGCGCGAAAACCCCAAGGGCGTGCATTTCGAACGCTGGCGCCATGCTAATGGCTGCGGCAAGTGGTTCCATGCAGCGCGCTGCACGCAAACGCTTGAAGTGTTCGGCACCTACCCGGCGCAAACCACCGAGCCGCCGCAAGAGATCAAGGATGCCATCTCCGCCAAACGCCCCGGCTGGACGTGGAGAGAGTTCTCCTGATGCTTCATCTTTTCAAAAATACTCCCGCCGGAGGCCCCTGCGCCTCCACATGCGAAAGGTCCGCACCATGAGCACCCGCCTCGCAAAACAAGGCCGCCTGATCGACCGGTCGAAACAGGTTACCTTCACCTTCAATGGCACCTCGATGCAGGGCTATGAAGGCGACACGCTTGCCTCGGCCCTGCTGGCCAACGATCAGATGATGGTGGGCCGGTCGTTCAAATACCACCGCCCGCGCGGCATGGTCGCCAGCGGTGCCGAGGAACCGAACGCTCTGGTCGGTCTGGGGCAGGGCAACCGGTTCGAGCCGAACCAGCGCGCCACCACGACCGAGCTGTTCGATGGTCTGACCTCGATCTCGCAGAACCACTGGCCGAATCTGGAATTCGACATCGGCGCGATCAACACCCATCTGGCGCGGTTTCTGCCCGCCGGGTTCTACTACAAGACCTTCATCCATCCGAAACCGTTCTGGAAACACGTCTACGAGCCGTTCATCCGCCAATCCGCCGGTCTGGGCAAAGCGCCCGACAAGGATAGCCGTGATGCGGACACGTATGAGCATTTCTACGCCTTCACCGATGTGCTGGTGATTGGCGGCGGTGTTGCTGGCCTTCAGGCGGCCAAAGTGGCGGCTGCGTCCGGTGCCAAAGTCCTGCTGATCGAGCAGACCGCGCATTGGGGCGGTCGCGCTCCGGTTGACGGCGGCACGGTCAATGATGAGCCTGTGGATAAGTTCGTGGAACAATTGGTTTCCGAACTCGAAACAATGGACAACGTCACAATGCGTTTGCGCTGCATGGGCGCGGGTGTTTACGACCACGGCTATGCCCTTGGTTATGAACGGCTGACCGACCATAAGCCGGGTACGCAAGGCCCGCGTCATCGTCTGTGGCGGATCCGGGCCAAGCAGATTGTGACTGCAACTGGTGCGATAGAACGCCCGTTGTCCTTCGCGGGGAACGATGTGCCGGGCGTGATGCTTGCCTCGGCCATGCGCGACTATGTGGTCAACTGGGGGGTGACCCCGGGTGAACGGGTGATCGTTGCGACCAACAATGACGACGCCTATCGCACCGCGATTACCCTGAAACAGGCGGGTGTGGATGTTTTGCGCGTTGTTGACGCAAGGGCAACCGCCGGACCGCTGGCCGAGGAGGCCCGTCAGCTGGGCATCCGCGTCGATCCGGGCAAGGCGATTGCCAAGGTCAAAGGCGGCAAGCGCGTCAAGAAAGTCGCCCTCTGCAATCAGGACGGCATTGGCGGCGCGCGGGAAGAGGTCGACTGCGACGCGGTTGCCATGTCGGGCGGCTGGTCCCCTGTCGTGCACATGTGGTCGCATTGCGGCGGCAAGCTGATCTGGGATGAGGCCTATGCCCATTTCCGTCCCGATCCCGACCGTCCTCCGTTGGGGGCCGATGGTGAAGGGTTTGTGCTGGCCGCAGGGTCCTCGAACGGGCCGCTGGCGCTGGGTGACGTGCTGAAAGACGCGGATGCTACCGGTAAGGCGGCGGCCAAGGCCGTCGGGCTGACCGCGAAACGCACCAAGGCCCCGGTTGGCGAAACCACCGACGAAGCGCCGATGGCAGCGGTCTGGCTGATGCCCGCGAATGCCGAGGTTCAGTTGCGGATGAAATCCTGGCTGGATTTCCAGAACGACGTGAAGGTCTCGGACGTGCAACTGGCCGCGCGCGAAGGCTATGAGAGTGTCGAGCACACCAAGCGCTACACCACGCTGGGTATGGCAACCGATCAGGGTAAGTTGAGCAACATCAACGGCTTGGCGATCCTTGCTGATGCGCTGGATTCCGAAATCCCGAAGGTTGGCACCACCACCTTCCGCCCGCCCTATACGCCGATCTCTCTGGCGTCGATCGGTGGCGAGGCGCGCGGAGAGGTGTTCCAGCCGATCCGCCAGACCCCGATGCACAACTGGCATGACAAGAACGGCGCGGATTGGGAGCCGGTCGGCCACTGGCGCCGGACCTATGCCTATGTCCGCCCCGGTGAAACAGTGCATGACGCGGTGAACCGCGAGGTGAAAAACACCCGTGAAAACCTCGGGCTGCTGGATGCCTCGACCCTGGGCAAGCTGATCGTCAAAGGCCCGGATGCGGGCAAGTTTCTGGACATGCTGTATACCAACATGATGTCCACGCTGAAGGTCGGCAAATGCCGCTATGGCCTGATGTGTTCCGAGAACGGGTTCCTGATCGACGACGGCGTTGTCGCGCGGATCGACGAGGACACATGGCTGTGCCACACCACCACCGGCGGGGCCGAGCGCATCCATGGTCACATGGAAGAATGGCTGCAGACCGAATGGTGGGACTGGAAAGTCTATGTCGCCAACGTGACCGAGCAATACGCTCAGGTTGCCGTCGTGGGTCCGAACGCGCGCAAGGTGCTGGCGAAGCTGGGCGGTATGGACCTGTCGAAAGAGGCGCTGCCGTTTATGGAATGGCGTGACGGCAAGATCGGTGCGTTCGATGCACGGGCCTATCGCATCTCGTTCTCGGGAGAGCTGTCCTATGAGATCGCGATTCCCGCGTCGCAGGGTCAGGCGTTCTGGGACGCTCTGATGGATGCGGGCAAAGAGTTCGGCGTGATGCCATATGGCACCGAATGTCTGCACATCCTGCGGGCCGAGAAGGGCTTTATCATGATCGGCGACGAGACCGACGGTACTGTGATCCCACAGGATCTGGGGCTGCACTGGGCGCTGTCGAAAAAGAAAGAGGATTACCTTGGCAAACGCGCCCATACGCGCAGCCATATGGCCGATCCCGACCGCTGGAAACTGGTCGGTCTTGAGACTGTGGATGGATCGGTTCTGCCGGATGGTGCCTACGCGGTGGGTGAGGGCGTCAACGCCAACGGTCAGCGCAATATGATCGGGCGTGTCACCTCGACATATTACTCGGCCAATCTGGACAAGGGCATCGCCATGGGCCTGATCAAGCACGGGCCGGACCGGATGGGCGAGATTGTCGAATTCCCCGGCACCGACGGCAAAACCTATAAAGCCAAGATCGTGGACCCGATCTTCTACGACAAAGACGGGGAGAAGCAGAATGTCTGAACCCATCAGCGCACTGAACCACGCCAGCTATGATGGCATCGCCAAGGTCGAGGAATGCGGTCTGCAGGGCATGATCACCCTGCGCGGCGATCTGTCGGACAAGGTGCTGGCCAAAGCCGTCAAAGACGCCACCGGCCAGAAGGTGCCGGGCCAGCGCGCGGCTCTGGTTGAGGGCGACACCGGCGTCTGCTGGATGTCCACCGACGAGCTGCTAGTGCTGGTGCCTTATGCCGAGGTCGAGGCCAAACTGGCCGCCATGACCAATGCGCTCAGCGGCACGCATGCTCTGGCCGTCAACGTCTCGGATGCCCGCGCCGTATTCCGCATCTCGGGCAGCAGCGCGCGTGAGGTGTTGGGCAAGCTGGCCCCGGTCGATCTGTCGGCGGGCGCATTCCAACCCGGCCAAATCCGCCGCTCGCGTCTGGCACAGGTGGCGGGTGCGTTCTGGATGGATGATGCCGAGACCTTCCGCGTGGTCTGCTTCCGCTCGACGGCGGATTACGTCTTCAAACTGCTCAAAGTCGCGGCGCAGCCGGGCAGTGAGGTTGGGGTTTACTGAGCGCATAAACCAACAAAACAGCCACATGTCGCGGCCGCCTTTTGAACAAGGCGGCCGTTTTCATTTTGGTCTTGAACAAGGGTCCAGCGGTCATTTATGGAGAAAGCCGACGGGCGGTCTCTCCTTAAGATTGTTTTGTGATTAAAGGAGCATAAGGTCGCAAGTTGCAGTGTTATTCGCATAACTTGAGAGCATAAGAAGATGAAGAAACTGTTGGCCGCCCTGGCTTTGACCCTGGCCGCAACCACAGCGAACGCGGAAATCCTGACCTACGACTGCACCCTGCACCGTATGGAGCGTGGGTGGATTCCGGAACGTGTGATCCTGAGTGTCGATGCCGAAAACAAGCGTGCGCGCGTTTACGATGGTTATATCAAGAAATTTGATGGCCAGCCCAAGGATGTCAGGTTCAAGGAAACGCGTAAAGGCGACTACCGGCTGATGTGGAAGATGAAAATTCCCGCCACCAATGGTGGGCTGATCTATGTCAGTTACACGGCCACGCTGAATCCTGAAAAACAACGTGTGGACATGGTGGCCAGGTTCCCGCAGGCAAACGCGGCGAACCGGCCCTCGGGGTATGGCGGTTGTTCTGTGAACACGGGTGGGTCGCTCTACGCCTCTTAATGCGACATCCCAGCCTGTTCGGGTCGCAAAACTAGGAGCCTCGGGTTGGTCCCGGGGCTTTCGTAAACACACCTCGTGCAACCTGGCCGGTCAGTGGATGCAGAGCTTGGATCAGGTGGCTCAGAAATGCAGCAACACGGTTCGGTACTTTGTCAGAGCCTTTTGTGAAAGAAGCCGTTCAGGTGACAAAGTCTGGAGGGTTTCATCCTTGAGATTGGGGTAGAAGTCCAGCATTTGCAGCAACTTCTGGGTCGCCTCAAACCGGTCGCCTTCCGCAAGCAACGGCCCGTGCAGCGACAGGAACAGGGCGGGTTTTTGCTGTTTCAGCCAGTTCACCAGCGCGGGCAGAACGAAAAATTCCGCCCCCTCAATATCCATCTTAACCAGAGACACGCGCGACAGATCATTCGCCGCCTCAAACTGATCCCACCCAATCGTCAGCGCATCCGAACCATGCGCGCCATCATGGAGTAGGGAACTGGTGGAATCCCCCGGCTCGCCACGGACCGAGGCCATGCGGGCCACGCCAAACTGGTTCGACAAGGCCACGCCAAAGGCTGAGACATTGCGGATGTCGTTCAGATCAAGATTCCACGCCAGATGCCGGAACGCGGTGGGGTCCGGCTCGAAACACCAGACATGCCGCGCCCTGCGGCTGCCATACAGGACCGTCGGGCCGATCCACGCGCCAATATCCAGATAATCGCTTTCGGGGCTCAGGAACTGGTCCAGAACGGCAAATGTCTCGGGCTCCCAATCGCCGGCAGAGGCTTTGCGCCAGAATTTCGAATGATAAGGGTCCAGCCGGAACGTTTCGCCGTTCAACCGGCCATCATTGTACCCGCGGGCGCGGTAGAACATCTTGCGCGCCTGTGTCAGCATCGCGGACCTCCGGGTTTTCTTGTCGCGGCCCTTGACCTGCGGCGCTTGTCAAAGCATGTAACCTTTGGAACCGCAACAATCATTTCAACAGGGGGCCGAGATGGCTTTTGAACTTCCTGATCTTCCTTATGCACATGACGCGCTGGCAGCCAAGGGTATGTCCGCGGAAACATTGGAATATCACCACGATCTGCACCACAAGGCCTATGTCGACAACGGCAACAAGCTGATTGCAGGCACCGAGTGGGACGGCAAGTCGCTGGAAGAGATCATCACCGGCACCTACGACGCAAACGCCGTCGCGCAGAACGGTATCTTCAACAACATCAGCCAGCTTTGGAACCACAACCAGTTCTGGGAGATGATGGGCCCCGGCGACAACGCCATGCCGGGTGAACTTGAGAAGGCTCTGGTTGAAAGCTTCGGCTCGGTTGACGAGTTCAAGTCACAATTCAGCGCCGCTGGTGCTGGTCAGTTCGGCTCGGGCTGGGCGTGGCTGGTCAAGAACGCCGATGGCTCGCTGGCCGTGACCAAAACCGAGAACGGCGTGAACCCGCTGTGCTTCGGCCAGACTGCACTGCTGGGTTGCGACGTCTGGGAGCATTCGTACTACATCGACTTCCGCAACAAGCGTCCGGCTTACCTGTCGAACTTCCTCGATAACCTGGTGAACTGGGAAAACGTCGCATCGCGGATGTGAACACTGGTCCATTAAGGACTTGCCTGGGCCTGCCTGCGGAGACGCTGGCGGGCCTTTTTCATAGAACAAGGTTGGCTATGACCAATTAGTCTGTTTCGGACAGCGTTGGTTCAGTCCGAAATACGGTGCACATTCCCCTTTCGAGCCTGGTCTATCCGCTGAAAAAATCAAGGTTTTTTGCGTGGGCATGTACTGTTCACCTTGCGGGTGAGTTTTGACCATGACAGACCTGAATTGGCTGGCTTCAAAGACGTCTCTTCAACAATTGGACCCGTAGTTTGCGTGGAAACCGAATCTTAGATCATTTGATCCTTTTGGCCGGTGTAGTCCTGATGAGCGGTCCGGTCTGCTTGCTGATCTGGCAATTGCTATCCGCTCTTGACCCCTTGGATCTGTGGGGGCTGTTTGTGCAGGTCTGGCGAGATGGCGTAAGCAGCGCGGGCATTGGGGCAGGGGCGATGATGTGGAATTCGCTCGTTTTGGCGCTTGGGGTCGCTGTCATCAAAAGTGCTATCTCACTGCTGGCGGCTTATGCGTTGGTTTTCTTTCGCCTGCCCTTTGCGGAGGTGCTATATGGTTTGATCCTTGTTGCAATGTTCTTTCCGATCGAGACACGGATTTTGCCCACCTTTGCAATCACCAATGAAATCGGGTTGTTGAACACCTATGCCGGAATGATCCTTCCAATCACAGCCAGCGGGTTGGGTGTTCTGGTGTTCCGGCAATACATGCGGCAAATCCCGACCGAGGTGATGGAGGCCGCTCGAATTGACGGTGCTGGGTCGCTGCAGATTCTGGTCGATATCGTCATCCCGATATCTTTGCCGATGATCGCTGCGGTTTTTGCGATCTTGTTCGTTTTGGGTTGGAACCAGTATGTCTGGCCGATCATGATCACGACGACCAGCCAAGATCATGATACGCTGGTCCGAGGGATGGCCTATACCGGGTTTGGCGGCACGGCAGGAATGGTTCTAGCGCTTTTATCACTATTGCCGCCTGCACTTGTCGTGCTGTTACTGCAGCGATGGTTGATGCGCGGTCTGACCGCAGGCATTCACTAAGAGCATTTTTCTTGTCAAAAGCGAATACACCGCCGACAAGGGTGAAAACCTGCCGACGCGTCAACTTTCGATACCCCCACCTATTGTAAGCGGCCCCGCGATACCTAGCTTATATTGTGCGGGAGGGAGAAATCCGCACATTCAAAAACTACGGGCGGCGCGCCTGCAGCCATAGGCGCGCGACAGAATAATTGTGCCCGGCGGATGAGGGATACCCAAAAGAAACCTTAACAGGAGATCACGATGGTCGCACTTGCACAGGGAACATGGGTTATCATTGCAGACGGGGAAAAGGCGTTGTTCATGGAGAACATCACCGACGCCGAGGACCCCAATCTGGTTGTCCTTTCGGTCGAGGAACAGGACACCCCGAAATCGAAACCAACCGACCGGGCCGGGCGTCGAAATGACAACGGTCCGAACCAGAAGTCAGCCGTCGAGGATGCAAGCTGGAAGACCCATGCCAAATCTTTATTCGTGCAGGATCTGGCCAATCTGTTGAATCGCAAAGGGTTGAAAGGGGCCTTCAAGCGCTTGGTTCTGGTCGCCAACCCACGCGTGCTCGGCCTGCTGCGCCGTCGGCTGCACAGCGAAGTGCTGGCCAAGGTCGTGGCAGAGGTCGACAAGACGCTGACCAATCATCCCTTGCACAAGGTCGAGAAGGTTCTGACGCACCGGCTAAAGCCTGATGCGCGTCTGGCCTGATCCATCCTTCGGGCGGCGCAGGCCGCCCGATCCCGCCTTTACTTCAGTTTTTCTCGCAACGTAGACATCGCCGATTCCGCGTCCTCAACCCAGGTGATGAACTCGCCCAGCGAGGCATCGGCAAAGCCCTGATCAATCACCTGATCCAGCAGCCTGCGCAGCGCGTCCCAATATCCGTCCACATTCATGACCAACATGGGTTTGTCATGCAGGCCCAGTTGCCGCCATGTCAGCGCCTCGAACAACTCGTCCAGCGATCCGGGGCCTCCGGGCAGGACGACGACGGCGTCGGCGTTCATGATCATGACCTTTTTACGCTCGTGCATTGTTTCGGTGATCACGAAATGAGTCAGGTCAGTCTTACCGACCTCGCGCTGAACAAGGTGCACGGGGATGACGCCGAATGTTTCGCCCCCCGCCGTCTGCGCCGCCCGCGCCACTTCGCCCATCAAGCCGACATCTCCGGCCCCATAGACCAGCCGCCAGCCTTCGTTTGCCAGTAATGTGCCGAACTGCCGCGCGGCCTCGGAATATGCCGCATTTTCACCATTGCGTGACCCGCAATACACACAGACAGATTTCTGGGACATCTAAGGAGGTCTCCGGGCTTGTGTCAGACGTTTTGACCCGTGATAGCGAGATTGATAGATTGGCTCAACTGTCCGCCGGAATGCCTGTAAGTCAAAGCATTTGCGCCGCGGAGCGAAAGGAAAAGAATGGACGCCAAATCGGGAAACGGAAGCTCCGGGAATTTTGTTTGGGGGGTGATTGCCGGTCTTGTCGCAGTTTTGGGCGCGGGTGGCCTGTACCTGTCGGGCGTTTTCAGTACCCCGCCCGAAGTAGAACAGCAGGAGCAGACCGCAGAGGCCCCGATCTCGGAAAGCCAGCCGCCCGAGGCCCCCGCAGCCGTTGAAGACAGTGCTCAGGCCGCTGAGCCGGTTGAACTGGCTGCCGAGGAGGAGCCCGCTGCTGAGCCAGTGGAAGAGGCGGCTGCGGAACCGGCTCCTGATCAAACCGAGGAAATCGCGTCAGAGCCGGAGGCAGAAATCCCTGTCGAGGCGGCAGGGGAAGCGGAGCCGACCTCTCTGGGGAAGCCAGTTCTGGATCAGATATTTGTTGAGAAGGACGGCAACGCCCTGCTGTCCGGGGATGCAGAACCCGGCAGTCGGATGCGGGTACTGCTGAACGGGGCAGTGCTGCATGAGTTCACCGTTGGCCCCGGCGGTCAGTTTGCGGAATTCGTCACCATCCCGTTCAGCGATGCGGCGCAGGGGCTGGTTCTGGAAAACTCGGACGGAGAGCGGACGGCTCGGTCGGATGACTACTTGATCGCAGCGCTGCCGAAACCGGCAGAGCCACAGATCGCCGCCACTGACGTGCCGTCCGCAGAAGACCAGCCAGACGCCGCTGAGGATGCCGAGCCGCTCGGTGAAACTGAGGTCGCCAGCGTCACCGAACCCGTGGCGCAGCCCGAAGTCGCCGATGAGACGCCGACGGACGCGTCCAATGAGCCACAGACTGAAACATCCGAAGAGCCTCTGACTGCCGAGGCCGAACCTCAGACCACCGGTAGCGAAACTGAGACCGCCGAAGCGCCTACCGAGGCTGCGCCCGAAGATCAGCAAATCGCTGTTCTGCGTTCCGGTGAAGAAGGGGTCGAACTGGTTCAACCCCCGGCGACGCAAAGCGATGAACCGGAACAGATCGCTCTGGACACCATCGGATATTCGGACACGGGCGATGTCGAACTGACCGGGCGTGCGCCGGACGGGTCGGCTGTGCGCCTTTATCTAGACAACCGCCTTGTCGCCGATCTGGACCCGGAAGACGATGGCAACTGGCGGGGTGAGCTCGAGGGGATTGACCCTGGCGTCTACACCCTGCGAGTGGATGAAGTGAATACGGACGGAACCGTTCTTAGCCGCGTGGAAACGCCGTTCAAGCGCGAACCGGTCGAAGTTCTGCAAGCCGCCGAAGCCGCAACAGGCGACACGTCGCTTGAACAGGCGGCCCCGATCCGCTCGGTCACCGTGCAAAGGGGCGACACGCTGTGGGCCATCTCACGCGAGCGGTTTGGCGATGGCGTACTGTATGTGCGCCTGTTCGAGGCCAATCGCGAATTGATCCGCGACCCCGATCTGATCTATCCGGGACAGATATTTACAATTCCCGAATGAAATCGTCTCTGGCCTCGGCGCGGGCCGGGGTCTATCTCTGACCGCAGACAAGGTACGTGATGAGACGGACAGCCCCAATGACCACCGCTGATATGCCGGACCCAGATGAACGCCGCTCTGGCTGGCGCACGATCCGCAAGGTCGCGCCTTACCTTTGGCCGGATGATGAGCCCTGGGTCAAACGCCGGGTGGTCATTGCGATGGGCATGCTGGTGCTGGCCAAGCTGATCGCGGTGTACACGCCGATCCTGTACAAGGGCGCGGTTGACGCCTTGGCGGGTGAGGGCGTGCCGCCGCTGGCGCTGGGGGCCGTGGGGCTGACCGTCGCCTATGGCGTGGCGCGGATGATGACCGTGGGGTTCCAGCAATTGCGCGATGCGGCCTTTGCTCCGGTGGGGCAGCGCGCGCTAAGGGCGCTGGCGCTGGAGACCTTTCAGCACATTCACCAGCTTTCGATGCGCTATCACGTGACCCGTCGCACTGGCGGTTTGAGCCGCATTATCGAGCGTGGTGTCAAAGGCGTTGAATTCCTGCTGCGCTTCCTGTTGTTCTCGATTGGGCCGCTGATCCTGGAACTGCTGTTGGTGGCCATCATCCTGATGTGGCTGTTCGACGTTTGGTATCTGGTGGTCGTCGCCGTCACCATCGCCCTTTACATTTGGTTCACCTTTGCCGTGACCGAGTGGCGGGTGAAGCTGCGGCGCGAGATGAACGATCAGGATACCGAGGCCAACCAGCGCGCCATCGACAGCTTGCTGAACTTTGAAACCGTCAAATATTTCAACGCGGAAACGCGCGAAGCTGAACGCTATGATGTGTCGATGAAAGCCTATGCGGGCGCCGCGTTGAAAACGGCCTATTCGCTGGCCTTCCTGAATTTCGGCCAGTCCTTCCTGATCACCTGCGGCCTGATCGGCGTCATGGTTCTGGCCGCGATTGGGGTGCAGAGCGGGTCTTTGACCGTTGGCGATTTCGTCATGGTCAACGCTTACATGATCCAGATTACAGTGCCGCTGAACTTTCTGGGCACGGTCTATCGGGAAATCCGGCAGTCGCTTGTGGATATGGGGCAGATGTTCGATCTGCTCGAACAACCTGCCGAGGTTAAGGACAAGCCCGATGCGCCCGATCTTGCCGTGAACGGTGGGGAAGTGACTTTGGAGAATGTCCATTTTGGCTACGATCCCGAGCGCGAAATTCTCAAAGGCGTGTCTTTGACCGTGCCAGCAGGGCAGACGGTGGCGATTGTCGGGGCGACCGGGTCCGGCAAGTCTACCATCGGGCGGCTGCTGTTTCGGTTCTACGACGTGACCGGAGGTGCGCTGAAAATCGACGACCAGGACGTGCGGGACGTTACCCAAACCAGCCTGCACGCGGCCATCGGCGTTGTGCCGCAGGATACCGTGCTGTTCAACGACACGATCCGCTACAACATCGCCTATGGCCGTGACGGCTCCACTCAGGAGGATGTTGAGGCTGCGGCAAGGGCCGCTCAGATCCATGACTTTATCGCTACGCTGCCGGAAGGGTACGACACCAAGGTCGGGGAACGTGGCCTGAAGCTGTCAGGCGGTGAAAAACAGCGCGTTGGCATTGCGCGGACCTTGCTAAAGAACCCGCCGATCCTTTTGCTGGACGAGGCGACCTCGGCGCTGGATACGGACACCGAGCAGGACATCAAGGATGCTCTGGCCCGCGCGGGTGAGGGGCGGACGGTGATCACCATCGCGCATCGCCTGAGCACCATCGCCGAGGCCGACCGAATCGTGGTTCTGGAAAGCGGCGAGATCATCGAACAGGGCACGCATGACGAGCTGCTGTCCCAGCAGGGACGCTATGCACAGCTTTGGAACCGTCAGCAATCGGACAGTCAGGCGGCCTGAGAGAAAATCTGTTAGACTGACAAGCATAACGGAGGTGGTGGCATGCGGAATATATCGGTTGGAGTCCTGATCTCGACACTTGTCGCCCTGATACCGGTTGCGGCGTGGGCGGACCCGATCGTGGGCGTCTGGAAGACCGAGCCGGATCGCAAGAACCTGACCTCTCACATCCAGATCACCGCTTGCGGGGACAAGTTTTGCGGCAAGATTCTCTCGGCCTATGACAGTAGCGGCAAGGAAGTGCAGACGCCGAATATCGGCAAAAAGCTGTTCTGGGATGTGGCGGGCGAAGGCGGCGGCAAATACGGCGGCGGTGAGTTCTGGGTGCCGCTGATTGACGTCGATGCGGTGCCGCAGATGACCCTGCAGGGCGACCAGCTTAAGGTCAAAGGGTGTGAGCACCATATCTGTGCCCATCAGACCTGGACCAGATTGCAGTCCTAGCTTTTCGTAGTCCAAAGGAAAATGACGAGCCCTGCGGCTCGCCATTTGCTCTATTCAGCCGCTTTCAGCGGCGGGCCGGGGGGATGATCGCCCATTGGATTTTCATCCGGTGACTGGGCGGGGGTATCGCTCCAGACAATCTCGGTCGATTGCATGTCGCGCGCGGTGCGCCCGATGGCCATATCCTGCGCGATCTTGCTGGACCGGCCCGCAGTGACCCTTGCCAGAACCTTGCCCAGCCATATCGCATAGGTCGTCACCCAGACCCGCAACGCCAGGAAGGAAGGCGTCACGATCAGCGTCAGAACCGTGGCAATGCCCAACCCGAACACCACGGCGGTCGCCAGTTGCTTCCACCACAGCGCGGTCGGGCTGTCGATGGAATAGCCGCCGTTGATGAAGTCCAGCGACAGGCCGAACATCATCGGGGTCAGGCCCGCCATTGTCGTCAGGGTGGTCAGCAGAACCGGGCGGATACGCGCCTCGGCCGTGCGAACGATGGCGTCGATCCGGGGCATATAGCGGCTGTATTCCTGATAAGTATCGATCAGAACAATGTTGTTGTTCACCACGATTCCCGCCAGCGCCACGATGCCCGTGCCGGTCATGATGATCGAGAAGGGTTGTTGCATCACAAGCATCCCGATCAAAACCCCGGTGGTGGACAGAACCACCGCCAGCAACACCAGAAGCGAGTTGTAGAACGAGTTGAACTGGGCCAGCAGGATCACGAACATCAGCCCCAGAGCACCGGCGAAGGCGTTCATCAGGAAGGCACCGGATTCCTCCTGATCCTCCTGATCACCGGTCCATTCCCAGCTTATCGCTTTCGAGAAGGGGTCTGTGTCCAGCCACTCGGTCAGAACGGCGATCCGTTCGTTGGGGTTGATCAGGGCAAAGCGCGCGTCTCCGCTGTCGATGGCGGCGCGCAGGCTGTCCGTTGTTTCGGCGCCTGTCAGTTGCAGAAGCTCGAACCGGGTGCCATCGGGACTGGCGATCACCGTGCCTTTGGGTTCGGCCCCCTCGGCCACTTCGCGAACAACGGCCAGCCGTTGTTCAGCACCTTCCGGTCCGTCGACAATCACCTTGGACAGGCCGGGTTCTACATCGGCTTTGACGTCGTAATACCGCTCCTGATCAATCCGGTTGATCTCGGCCAGTTTCGCAACCGGCTTGCGGGTGATAAAGTTCGACAGTGGCACAAGGCCGTCCGGTGTGCGCACCTTGAGCGAGTCCAGTGTGGACAGCACGCGGTCTTCTTCCGGCAGGCGGACGCGGATTTCGACCTCTTCATCCGTGTTGTCGGGGCGCATTTCGCCGAGCAGAATGCCGCGCGTGACCAGTTGCACCATCGCGCCAACCGTGGCCACATCCGCGCCGAACCGACCGGCCTGCGCGACATCCACGTCGATCTGCCAGTCGATGCCGGGCAGTGGCATCGTATCCTCAATCTTTATCAGGCCGGGCGTTTCATCAAAGACCGCGCGCGCAGAGAGAGCGGCGGCGGTCAGGTCTTCCCAGCCATCCCCCTTGATGCGCAGATGCACGGGTTTGGCCGAGGCAGGGCCCTGTTCCAGCGGGGTGATTTCAACGATGATGCCGGGAAGTTTGGCCAGTTCGGCATTCAATTCGTCCAGAACATAGTCGCCGTCAAACTCGGGCGAGATGATGCTGCGCTCGAACAACCCGCCCGCAACGGTTTCGGTGATGTTGGGGCGGTCTTCCCACGGGATGATCTCGAACTGGACACGCCCGACCGTGTCGGCGGGCGAGGATGCGCCGCCGTCGTTCTGGGTCAGGCCGCCTTCGCCCGCAAAGGCAAACACGTTGGTCACAGCCGGATGCGCGCCGATCACCTCTTCGGCGGCTAGCACCATCTCGTCCTTTTCCTCAAGCGACAGGTTGCCCCGTGCGCGGACAAAGGCCGTGGCCTGTTCCGGTTCGGTTTCGACGAAGAATTCCACGCCCCGGTTGTTGGCTCCGAAATAGGTCATAACGGTCATGACGCAGAAAGCGACGACAACAATCGAAACAATGGGCATGATCGGGTTACCGACCAGAAACTTGACGACGTACCCGAAGGGCGTGTGTTCTTTGGCGGTATGAACACGCTCTTCCCGACTGCGTTCGATCTTGGCCGCGCTAAGGGTGACGGAGCCAGCAAACCCGCCAGCGACCAGAAGCAGAGCGCCAAAGATCACCCCGCCTGCGCTGCCTTCGGGCATCAGATAGGCCGGGTTCAGCATCTGCATCGCGCCGAGGAAGATCATGTAAAGCGACGGCGGCACCAGAATCGCGCGCAGCCACCACGGCGCGGCCCCCCGCAGCCAGTGTGCGGCATGGTCAAAGACGCGGCTGAGGCGGCCCGAGACGCCACCCACCACCGGCAGGTAGATCAGCGCGACGATCAGCGAGGAGGACAGCACGAAGATCAGTGTGATCGGCAGCATCTTCATGAACTCACCCGGAACGCCGGGCCAGAACAGCATCGGCAGGAAGGCGCAGAGCGTCGTTGCGGTGGACGACACGATGGGCCAGAACATCCGCTGCGCCGCCTCGACATAGGCGTGCATCGGGCCGATGCCTTCCTTGATGCGCTTGTCGGCGTATTCCACGACGACAATGGCTCCGTCGACCAGCATCCCCACGGCCAGAATCAGCCCGAACATCACCATGTTCGAGATGCTGACGCCCATCACCGCGAGGAAGGCGAAACTCAGCAAGAATGAGGTCGGGATCGCAAAACCCACCAGAAGCGCCGCGCGTGTACCCAGCGAGGCCAGAACCACGATCATCACCAGCGCGATGGCGGTCAGAACCGAGCCTTCAAGCTGGCGCACCATGGAATCCACAATGCGGCTTTGGTCGTTCGAGGTGCCGACATCGACCGCTGCCCGCAGTTCGGCGGGCCATTTTTCCTGCGCGGCGGCGAGGGTCTCTTTGACCTGCGCCACGGTGTCGATCAGGTTGAAGCCTTTACGCTTGACCACCTGCAGGGCCACGGTCGGTTCGGTGTCGAACCGGGCGGTGCCTTCGCGGTCTTCGAATGTGTAGTTGATCTCGGCCAGTTCGCCCAGCGTCACCACGCGGTCGCCGTTGACCTTGACGGGCAGGCTATAGATGTCTTCGGCGGTCTTGAACGAGGACGGAATCTTGACCGAGAAACTGCCCTGCGCCGTCTCGACCTCGCCCGCAGCGATCAGTTGGTTGTTGTTCTGAACGACGGTGATCAGTTCGTCGGCTGTGACGTTGTAGGCCTCAAGCCGCAGCGGGTCGATGATTACCTCAAGCAACTCGTCCCGGTTGCCCGCGATCCCGGCCTCAAGGACGGAATCCAGCGCCTCAAGATCGTCCTGCAGGTCTTTGGCCACACGGGCCATTGTGCGTTCGGGGACGGCACCCGTCAGGTTGACGATGACGATGGGGAATTCGGACAGGTTGATTTCCGTCAGCGTGTATTGCTCGGCCCCTTCCGGGAAATCGGCCTGCGCACTGTTCATCGCGTCACGCACATCGGCGGTGATCGCGGTTTTATCCCAACCGAAATCGAACTCCAACGCGATCCCCGCATAACCTTCGGCAGCGGTCGCGGTCATCTCTTTCAGGCCGTCGAGATCCGCAAGCTCGGTCTCCATCGGCTTGATCAGCAGGTTTTCCGAATCCTCGGCGGAGATGCCGGGGAATTGCACCGACACGAACAGGGCGGGGATTTCGATATCCGGTTCACCCTCTTTCGGCAGACCGACATAGGCGAACCCGCCGACGATCAGCGAGATCGCGATAAAGGCCAGAACCATTCGGGCCCGGCCAGCGGCCCAACTGACAACACCCGTCATTGCGAGACGTCCTGATATGTCGGCGCGACGGCGACGCCGCGTGTGACGAATTCCTGTCCGACAACGATGACCTCGGCGCTTTCGGGCAGGCCGCCCAGCCAGACGCCATCAGCGGTATCGCGCAGCAGGCGGACCGGGACGAAATCAACCACGTCGCCATCGCCGACAATGCGCACACCCAATTGCCCGTCGTTGTTCAGCGTCAGCGCGGATTGCGGCAGCAAATGCGCCTTCGCGCCCTCGGCCGCGATGCGGATTTCTGCGGTTTGGCCGTCGCGGATGGTCAGGTCGGGGTTCGGAACGCTGATCTCAACTTCGAAGGTGCGTGTGGTCTCGTCCGCCGAGCGGCTGAGGAAGGTCACAAGCCCCTCGACTTGCTGCCCCGTCACCAGCCGGGCAGAGGCCTTTGATCCAACGGTGATCCGGTTCACCTCGGTCTCGGGCACAAAACCGACCAGCTTGATCGGGTCCAGTTGAATAACGGTCGCGCAGAGCGCGCCGGGTTGCATCAGGCTGCCCAGTTCGGCAGTGTCGCTTTCCAGCAGGCCCCGAAAGGGGGCTTCGATTGTCAGGCGGTCCATCTCGCGCTCGGCGGCTTCGACCTCGGCAGCGGCGGCTTCGATGCCAGCGCGTGTGGCTTCAAGCCCGGCTTCGGCGGATTTGATGCCAGCCTTCGCCGAGCTCATGGCGGCTTCGCTGGAGATACGGCGGGTTTCCGAGCCGAACCCGGTTTCCGACAGCTTGCGAGCGGCTTTCAGGTTGATATCGGCCTCGGCGACCAGCGCGTGGGCTTCGACCAAGCGCGCTTCGGCTTCTGGGATGCGGCTTTCGGCTTCCAGCTTGGCGGCCTTGGCTTCAGCCAGCGCGGCGGGGCGTGATCCGGGGTCCAGTTCGCAGAGCAAATCACCCGCTTCGACAAACGCACCCCGGCGCTTGGGTTCGGACGTCACGGTCGAGGTGGTTTCGGCCAGAACTTCGACCTGTCGGTTCGCCTGCGTCTCGCCCCGCAGCAGCACTGCGCTGTCGATTTCACGCGCAACCGAGCGGAGCGCGACTACGCCAACCGCGTCTTGGTCCGTAGCCGCCTGTTCAGGTGACGTTGCGTCAGATAGGTCCTCGGTCGGGGCTTCTTCGCGCCCGGCAAAGGCAAACAACGCGTCGCGTTCAAAAACCAGCAGATATAGCGCAGCAATCACCAAGGCGGCATTGATGAATGAAATCAAACGCATAAAGGACCTCTCTTGGAATTATTAGCCACTTTGACCGCTAAGTACTGGTATAAAAATGGGGCACGTCACAGGGCTTTTCCACGCTGAACTGAATAGTTCAATATGTTTTTTTGCGCAAGGGCGCGGCATGACGGTGAAAATGGGCAAAATCGGACCCTTGGCTTGGCTTTGGCGGCGGGGTATGACATGGCGCACGAACGCGCAGTACACAGCCTGGGGACACGGATGAGCAACGTCGACAGTTTCATTGATGAAGTCACGGAAGAGGTGCGCCGCGACCGGATGTACCTGCTTTTGCGGCGCTGGGGCTGGGTTGGCGTTCTGGTCGTGGTCCTGATCGTGGGCGGGGCTGCGTTTAACGAATACCGCAAGGCGCGGGACACCTCACAGGCGCAGAACCTGGGCGATGAGATTCTGGCCGCGCTGGCCCAGAATGAGTCCGCCGCACGTGCATCCGGCTTGCAGGCGGTTCAGGCGCAGTCGCCGGGCGGTGACGCCGTGCTGAACATGCTGCTTTCCGCCTCGCAAGTCGAGGCAGGGTCCGAGCAGGATGCGGTCGCAAGCCTGAACGCGGTAGCCACGCAGGGTGACATCCCCGAGATTTACCGTGCCGTGGCCAGCTTCAAGGCGCTGCTGCTGCAAAGTGAAACACTCCCCGCCGCAGATCGCAGGCTGCAGTTCGAAGCTCTGGCCACACCCGGGGCACCACTGCGCCTGCTGGCCGAGGAACAGCTTGCCCTGATCGACGTGTCCGAGGGCAATATCGACGCCGCGCTGGACCGGCTTCAAGCGCTGCGTCAGGATGCCGAGGTCGGCGTCGATCTGCAGCAACGTGCGGCTCAGCTGATCGTTGCGCTGGGTGGTGAACCTGAACCGCTTGTGGCGCAGCAGGGCTGATCTGGCGGGGCAAGACGAAATGACAGGCGAGTTCGGATTATCATGGTGACAAGAGTATTTTCCCGCATGGGTTTGCCGATTGCGGCACTCGCATTGACCGCGCTGGCCGCCTGTGAAGAGCCCGAGGCGATCCTGCCCGGTGCCCGTGAAGATATCCGTCCGGCCTCGGACCTGGAAACAGTCGAAAGACAGGGCTCGCAACCGATCAGCCTGCCGGGACAGTCCGCAAATTCAAGCTGGTCGCAAAGCCCGGGAACGCCCGCCTACCGGACGTCTAACGCCGCGCTCAGGGCGACGCCGCAACGTATTTGGTCCGCTTCGATTGGCGACGGCGACTCGCGCAAACAACGCATCACGGCCGAGCCGGTCGTGGCAGGCGGGCTGATCTATACGCTGGATGCCGGAGCTACCGTATCTGCGGTGTCGCCGCAGGGGCAGGTGGTCTGGGACACGAACCTGATCCCCTCGCAGGATGGCGATTCGGATGCCACGGGCGGAGGTTTGGCCTTCGCCAACGGCGTGCTCTATGTCTCGTCCGGGTTCGGGCGGCTGACCGCGCTGGACGGCAAAACCGGGGCGATCCGCTGGCAGAAACGCCTGAACGCAACCGGCAGCGGTGCGCCGTTGGTCAATGACGGGCTGCTGTATCTGGTGGCCGGCGATGAAACCGGCTGGACGGTTGATACCAAAGACGGTCGCATCGCCTGGCAAATCGACGGCACTCCAAGCGTGGGCAACGTTCTGGGCGCGCCTGCGCCGGTGATTGCATCGGATCTGGCCGTGTTTGCCTTTGGCTCGGGCGACATCGCCGCGACGTTCCGCCGGGGTGGTATCCGCCGCTGGAACGCGTCAGTCGCCGGTGGCCGCCGGGGCCGTGCAGCGGCGCAGATCGTGGACGTCACCGGCGGGCCGATGGTGGCTGGCGATACGATCTACATCGGCAACCACTCGGGCCGCACGGTGGCCTTCGACTCGGGCTCGGGTGAGCGTCGCTGGACGGCGGATGAGGGGGCCGTTGATACGGTCTGGCCTGCGGGCAACAGCATCTTCCTGATTAGCGACCGCAGCCAGTTGGTGCGTCTGAACGCCGCCGATGGGTCGATCATCTGGGCGCAGGACCTGCCGGGTTTTGTCAAAGACAAGCGCGGTCGCCGAGGCCCGATCTTTGCCCACTATGGCCCGATCCTTGCGGGCGGGCGGATCGTTGTCGCCTCGAACGATGGGTATCTGCGCTTCTTCAACCCGGTTGATGGGGCGCTGTTGCATCAGGTTGAGGTACCGGGCGGTGCAACCACCGCGCCGGTCGTGGCTGGGCAAACCTTGTATGTTGTCTCGACCAAGGGCGATCTACACGCTTTCCGTTGACGGCAAGATGCGCTAAAGGGCGCTTCTTGAGTCTTGAAAGTTGAGAACATGTCGCTGACCCTCGCCATCGTGGGCCGCCCGAATGTGGGCAAATCCACCCTGTTCAACCGCCTTGTGGGCAAACGTCTGGCCCTGGTCGACGACCAGCCCGGCGTGACGCGTGATCTGCGCGAAGGCGAAGGGCGGCTAGGCGATCTGCGCTTTACGGTAATCGACACGGCGGGTCTTGAGGATGCCACCGATGACAGCCTGCAGGGCCGGATGCGCCGCCTGACCGAGCGTGCGGTGGACATGGCCGATGTCTGCCTGTTCATGATCGACGCGCGGGTTGGCCTGACCCCGACCGATGAGATGTTCGCAGAAATCCTGCGCAAGCGGTCCAAACACGTGATCCTTGCCGCCAACAAGGCCGAAGGTTCCGCGGCGGATGCCGGTGTGTTAGAGGCCTATAATTTGGGCCTCGGCGAACCTGTCCGCCTGTCCGGTGAGCATGGCGAGGGGATGACGGACCTATATACTCAACTGATGCCTCTGGCGGATGCAGCTGAGGAACAAGCCGCTGACGACCCGCCCGAAACCGATATTGAACTGGATGAGGATGGCGAGGGCGAGGCCCCGCTGATCACCGCCTCCAAGCCACTGCAAGTGGCGGTTGTGGGCCGTCCGAATGCCGGGAAATCAACCCTGATCAACAAGATCATGGGCGAAGATCGCCTGTTGACCGGGCCCGAGGCCGGGATCACCCGCGATGCGATCAGCCTGCGTATCGACTGGGCTGACCCCGAGGGCGGTAGCACCCCGATGCGTATCTTTGATACCGCTGGGATGCGCAAAAAGGCCAAGGTGCAGGAGAAACTGGAAAAGCTCTCGGTTTCGGATGGTCTGCGTGCGGTGAAATTTGCCGAGGTTGTCGTCGTCCTGCTTGACGCCGCTATCCCGTTCGAACAGCAGGACCTGCGCATCGCCGATCTGGCGGAACGCGAGGGCCGCGCGGTGGTTGTCGCCGTGAACAAATGGGACATTGAGGACAACAAGCAGGAAAAGCTGCGCGAACTGAAAGAGTCCTTTGACCGCCTGCTACCGCAACTGCGCGGTGCGCCACTGATCACGGTCTCGGCAAAAACAGGCCGGGGGCTGGAACGCCTGCGCGCTGCCATTCTACGCGCCCATGACGTGTGGAACCGCCGTGTGCCAACCGCCGCGCTGAACCGCTGGCTGACCGCGATGTTGCAGCAGCACCCGCCACCAGCCCCGCAAGGCCGACGGATCAAGCTGCGCTATATGACTCAGGCCAAGACCCGCCCGCCGGGGTTTGTGGTCATGTGCTCGCACCCCGACAAGATGCCCGACAGCTATTCGCGCTATCTGGTGAACGGCCTGCGCGAGGATTTCGACATGCCTGGCACCCCGATCCGCCTGACATTGCGCGGGCAGGGCGACAAGAATCCCTATAAGGGCCGGCGCAAGAAAAACGCCGGTGCGTTGGCCAAACATCTCAAGGGCCGCGCGTAACTGCGCCAATTTTCAGCGTTTTTGCTGTGGGGGCGTGACAGCCCCTTTTCCCCGCGCTAGCATTCAGTTGCGTGCATTTGTTTTCGCGCGCGCTGCTTGTTTGCGGATCGACCGCGCCTAGTTTTGAGATAAGGGAAATCGGGCCATCGTGGGGAGCGGGCTGGATGGATTTAAGAGAGTATACAAGGCAATACGCGGTACAAGACAACCGACTGGCCGCGCTGAGCTACTTCGGAACATTTGCGGTGTATTTCGCATCGCTGGCGTTGGCGATTGTCTTTGTCGATCGCTGGTACGTCATGGTCCCCGCCGGGGTCGTCTTCGCCTTTTCTGCCGTGCGTCTATACGTGCTGCAGCATGATTGCGGGCATCATTCGCTGTTCGAAACCCGCCAGCAGAACGAATGGGCCGGGCATGGCCTGTCGCCTTTTACCTTCGCGCCGTTCGAGGTGATGAAGCAGAACCACAACCTGCATCACGCGGGCATCGGCAATCTGGAACATCGCGAAACCGGTGAGATTCACACCATGACCCTGCGGGAATGGAATGATGCGGACTGGAAAAAGCGCCTGTATTACAGACTTTACCGCAATCCGTTCATCCTGGTTCCGGTCGGGGCGCTGTTTACTTATTTCATCCGCTACCGCTGGCCCAAGAACACCGTCCGTTTCGGGGTCCGGGGGGTCTTGCTGCACAACCTTTCGATTGTTGTGTTTCTGGGCCTGTTGTACCTGACCGCAGGCTCCACCGGCATGCTGGTCTGGCTGGTGTTTTCGATTCTGGGTGGCATGCTGGGCGTGTTCCTCGTGTATCTGCAACATAATTTCGAGGACACCTACTGGGACCGCCGCCCCGATCTGGACCCGCAACTGGCGGCGCTGCACGGTTCGTCGGCGCTGGATTTCGGCTGGTGGTTCGACACGGCGGTGGCCTGCATCACGTTGCACGACATCCACCACTTCAATGCGCGAATCCCGTCCTATCGGTTGCGTGCCTGCCACTATAACCTGCCACCGGAATACACCCCCCGCCGCATCAAATTCCCCGAGGCGTTGGCAGCGCTGAGGCTAAAGCTTTGGGACGAGGACGCAAAGCGCCTTGTGCCCTTCCCGAAAAAGGAACGCACAGCCGATCTTGCTCATAGCAGCTAAGGCTGTAGGCTGATGCAGCGCGAAAGTTGGTTTGCAGGGGTGTTTCCCTGCGCATGTACGAAGATGATGAGAGACAGAGAGAGGACCGATAATGACCGCAGTGACCGATGTTAAAGGTGTAGGAGCAACGCTGGCGCAGGCGCTTGCCGCGAACGGGTTCAAAACCGCCGAAGCCCTGGCCAAGGCGACCCCCGCCGCTCTGGTCAAGGTCCCCCGCGTGGGTGAAGCGCGCGCAGCTTCGCTGATTGCCGCCGCGAAAGAGGCGGTTACAGCCAAACCAGCCGCCGCAAAACCGGCCTCACGCCGGACGCCCGCCCGCAAACCGTCCACGCGTAAGCCAGCGGCACGAAAACCGGCGGTCCGAAAACCTGCCGCGCGAAAGACCGTAGCCGCCGCCGCTGCCGAGAAGCGGGCGGAAGAGGCCGCGCGCAAAGCCGCCGAAGAAAAAGCCGCCGCTGAACTGGCCGCGGCGAAGGAAAAGAAAAAGGCAAAAGCCAAGGCCAAGGCTGAAAAAGCCGCGAAGAAGCGGAAAGAGATGGAGGCTGCGTTCTCGAAGGCCAAGGACAAGGTCAAGGAAAAGTCGAAGAAGGGCAAAAAGTCCAAAAAGGACGAAAAGAAAAAAGGCGACAAGAAGAAAGACGGGAAAAAGAAAGACGCGAAGAAGGATGGCAAGAAGGGTAAAAAGGCGAAGAAGTAACCTCCTCGCCTTTCCGATTTCTGAACCGGCGCCGCGACAGACGCGCGCCGGTTTCTTTTAGGCCAACGTGCCGTCGGTCTGCAGGGTCAGCTTGCCGCCCAGATAGGGGGACAGAACAGCGGGCAGGGACACGGTGCCATCCTCGTTCTGGCCATTTTCCAGAACCGCAATCAAGCAGCGCCCGACCGCTAGGCCGGAACCGTTCAGGGTATGCACATATTCCGGTTTGCCGCCGCCCTCGGGACGGAAGCGCGCGTTCATCCGGCGGGCCTGGAAAGCCCCGGTAGTCGAGACCGAGCTGATCTCGCGATAGGTGTCCTGACCGGGCAACCACGCCTCGATGTCAAAGGTCCGGCGCGCGCCAAAGCCCATGTCGCCGGTGCACAGAACCACGGTGCGATAGGGGATGCCCAACTGCTCCAGCAGATCCTCGGCGCAGCGCAGCATGCGTTTTTGTTCCTCGTCCGAGGTGTCGGGGTGTGTGACCGACACCATCTCGACCTTTTCGAACTGGTGCTGGCGCAGCATACCGGCAGTATCCTTGCCGGCGCTGCCTGCCTCGGACCGGAAACAGACGGTGTGGGCGGTCATGCGGATGGGCAGGGCGGATTCGTCCAGAATATCGCCCGCCACCGAATAGGTCAGCGTGACCTCGGAGGTCGGGATCAGCCACCAGCCATTGGTGGTCTGATAGCTGTCCTCGCCGAATTTCGGCAGCTTGTCGGTGCCGTACATCGCTTCATCCCGGACCAGTACCGGAGTTTGGGTCTCGGTCAGGCCGTTCTTTTCGATATGCGTGTCCAGCATGAATTGCGCCAGCGCACGGTGAATGCGGGCGACGCCTTTGGTCAGGTTCACGAACCGGCTACCGCTGGATTTGGCGGCGGTCTCAAAGTCCATCGCGGCCGCAACGGCGGGAATGTCGTAGTGCTCTTTCGGAGCGAAAGCGAACTCGCGCGGGGTGCCCCAGCGGTTGACCTCGACGTTGTCGTTCTCATCCGCGCCCTGCGGCACGTCGTCGGCAGGCAGGTTTGCGATGCGGGCCAGTTGATCGGTCAGCAACGCGTCGAGGTCCTTGGCCTCGGTCTGCATGCGGGCCACTTCGGCCTTTTTATCGGCCACCAGCGCGCGCAGGCGTTCGAATTCAGCCTCATCCCCGCGCCCTTTGGCAGCACCGACTTCCTTGCTGGCCTTGTTCTGCTCGGCCTGCGCGGTCTCAGCCGCCAGAATCTTGGCCCGGCGGCTTTCGTCCAGCCGCAGCAGGTCTGACGACACCGGCGCGTCCCCGCGGCGCGCAAGAGCGGCGTCGAATGCGGCAGGATTTTCGCGAATAGCGCGGATGTCGTGCATAGTCCAAGTCCTTAATGCGTGAATCACTGTTGCCGCTTATGCACTATCTGACAGGCGGGGTGTAGCACCGGTTGCGCAAATTGTGCCGAAGGGCGTTTTACCTGCCAATCGCGCCGCAATACCCCTGTTGCATCGCGCGCCTAGGGCATATCTGCAACGGTCCGGCCCATCTTTGACCGAACGGATAGCTCCTAGGTGAGACACTGCGCCGCCTTCGCTTGCAAACGCGCATGTCTACGCATAGGTTCCGGCCAAATTTGCGGAACGGTGCCGCAATCCAAAACAAAAGGAATATCCCATGGAAGGTGGCGCAATCGCCCAGTTTCTCCCGCTGATCCTGATCTTCGCGATCATGTATTTCCTGCTGATCCGCCCACAGCAGAAGAAGATGAAGGAACATCAGGCCATGGTCGAGGCCGTGCGCCGGGGCGATCAGGTCGTCACCCAGGGCGGGATGATCGGCAAGGTGTCCAAGGTCAAGGAAGGCGAAAACGAGATCGAGGTCGAGATCGCCGATGGTGTGAAGGTGCGCGTGGTCAAATCGACCATCGCTCAGGTTCTGAACAAGACCGAGCCTGCGAAGTAACTTCGCCCTACAACCTATTCAAAAGGCAGGGTAATGCTGCAAATTGATACCTGGAAGCGGGTTCTGATCTGGCTGGTCTGTGTGACCGGCCTGCTTCTGGCCCTGCCGAATGCGTTTTACACACGCGTCGAGCAATCCAATGATGCGAAAGCCGCGATAGAGCTGGGGATCGATACGGCCGAGATGCAGGCCGAAGCCGGGCAGTGGCCGAACTGGCTGCCGTCGTCTCTGGTCAATTTGGGCCTCGATCTGAGGGGCGGCGCGCATCTGCTGGCCGAAGTGCAGGTCGGCGATGTGTACGAATCCCGGATGGAGGCGATGTGGCCCGAAATCCGCGATGCCCTGCGGGACGAGCGCGCGGTTGTGGGCACGATCCGCAAACAGGACTCGGCCCCGGATGAGATTCGCGTCCGCATCAGCCAGCCCGAGGGGTTACCCCGTGCGCTGGAGGTTGTGCGCGGACTGGCCCGTCAGATTCAGACCCTGACCGGGGTTGGCGCAACCGATATCGAGGCCCGCGCCGAGGGCGAAGACACGATTGTCGTGCAACTGACGGATGCCGAGAAACTGGCTTCGGATGATCGGACGGTGCGTCAGGCGCTCGAAATCATCCGCCGCCGGATTGATGAGGTCGGGACCCGCGAGCCGACGATCCAGCGGCAGGGCGCTGACCGGATTCTGATCCAGGTGCCGGGCATCGGCAGCGCAGGTGAGTTGAAGGATATCATCGGCACGACCGCGCAGTTGACCTTCAACCCGGTTGCCGGTCGCGGCACCGACCCGGATGCCATAGCTCGTCCGGGTGAAAAGGTTGTGCCTTCTATTGACGAGCAGGGGGTGTACTACACGCTGGACTCCGCACCCGTAGTAACCGGCGAAGAACTGGTCGATGCACAACCATCCTTCGACCAGAACGGACGCCCTGCAGTCAACTTCCGCTTCAACACCTCCGGCGCGCGCAAATTCGGCGATTACACGCTGGAAAATATTGGCGCGCCCTTCGCCATCGTTCTGGATGACGAAGTGATCTCGGCCCCCGTGATCCAAAGCCACATTCCGGGCGGTTCGGGCATCATCACCGGCAACTTCACCGTCGAGGAAAGCACCAATCTGGCCGTCCTGCTACGCGCCGGTGCGCTGCCTGCGGGGCTGGATTTCCTGGAAGAACGCACCATCGGCCCCGAATTGGGGCAGGACAGTATCGACGCGGGTAAAGTGGCGACCACCGTGGCCTTCATCGCAGTGCTGGCCTTCATGGCGCTCAGCTATGGTCTTTTCGGCCTCTTCGCCAATGTCGCGCTGATCATCAACGTCGGCCTGCTGTTCGGGTTGCTCTCGCTGATCGGGGCCACGTTGACCCTGCCGGGTATTGCCGGGATCGTCCTGACGGTCGGTATGGCGGTGGACGCCAACGTGCTGATTTTCGAACGTATCCGCGAGGAACTGAAATCCGCCAAAGGCCCGGCGCGCGCCATCGAACTGGGCTATGAAAAGGCGCTGTCGGCCATTCTGGACGCCAACGTCACCACCTTCATCACTGCAACGATCCTGTTCGCCATGGGCAGCGGCCCGGTTCGCGGCTTCGCCATCACCTTGGGGCTGGGCATTCTGACCTCGGTCTTCACGGCGATCTTTGTGACGCGCCTGATGATCGTGATGTGGTTCGAACGCCGCCGTCCGAAAATGATCGAGGTTTGACATGAGACTGAAACTCGTACCGCAAAACACCTCGTTCGATTTCTTTAGCCGTTGGAAGGTCTGGCTGGGCATCTCGGGCCTGCTGATGGTTCTGGCCTTCGGGTCGTTCCTGCTGCAAGGCCTGAACTTTGGCATCGACTTCCGGGGCGGCACCACGATCCGCACCCAAAGCGCGCAGGAAATCGATGTCGGTGCCTATCGCGATGCCATCTCGCCGCTGGAACTGGGCGATATTACGATCACCCAAATCTTCGACCCGACGTTCGGACCGGATCAAAACGTCGCAATGATCCGTATTCAGGCGCAGGACGATGCCGAGGCGGTTTCGGCCGCCACCGTGACGGCTGTCGAAGAGGCGTTGAAAGTCGCTGCGCCGGACATCGAGTTCGTGTCGGTCGAATCCGTGGGCCCCAAAGTCTCGGGTGAGTTGATCCAGACCGCCGTCATCGCGGTGGCCTTGGCCATCGGAGCAGTCCTTGTCTACATCTGGCTGCGTTTTGAGTGGCAGTTTGCGCTGGGGGCGGTGGCAGCACTTGTGCATGACGTGATTCTGACCATCGGCATCTTCTCGGAACTGCAGATCCGCTTCGATCTGGCGATCATCGCGGCGCTGCTGACCATCGTGGGCTACTCGCTGAACGACACCGTGGTTGTCTTTGACCGCGTGCGCGAGAACCTGCGGAAGTACAAGAAGAAGGACCTGAAAGAGGTCCTGAACATCTCGATCAACGAAACGCTAAGCCGGACGGTCATGACGTCGGTCACGACCCTGCTGGCGCTGATTTCGCTCTATGTTCTGGGCGGCGACGTGATCCGGGGGTTCGTCTTCGCGATGATCTGGGGTGTGATCGTGGGGACTTATTCCTCGGTCTTCGTGGCCTCGACCATCCTGCTGTGGCTGGGGGTCAAACGCGACTGGTCCAAACCGTCGAACACGGCGGGTAACCAGTTTGCCAACGTGGATGCCTGAGTTCTTCGGCCAGCCCCTCGAAGGGCTGGCCATCCTCTTTTTTGCAGCCTTTCTGGGCGGCGTCGTGCGCGGGTTTTCCGGCTTCGGTACCGCGCTGATTTTCCTTCCAATCGCAACCCCACATCTCGGCCCGTTCGGCGCGCTGATCGGCCTGACCATCATGGATATCTTCGGCCCGCTGCCCAACCTGCGCCGCGCCTGGGCCGAGGTCGACAAGGGCGACCTAACCCGACTGGTCGGCGGATGCGCTGTGGTATTACCTGTAGGCCTATGGGTGCTGACGCAGGTCGACCCCGAGGCGTTTCGGTATGCGGTCAGCCTGCTCGCGCTCTTCATGCTCGCGGTTCTGATATTGGGGCTCCGGTATAACGGCCAAGTCAGCCGCGCGATGGTCTCTGGCATCGGCGCGGCTGCGGGCTTTCTGGGTGGAGTCGCCGGTCTGCCGGGGCCTGCAGTAATCCTGTTCTACATGTCCCGCCCGCTGCCGGTGCAAGTGATCCGCGCCACGATCCTGCTGTTTCTGTTTGCGTTCGACTTCCTCCTTCTCGGTTACCTGACCGGAATCGGGCGGGTGACATGGGTCGCCGCCGCGCTGGGGCTTGCTCTGGCAATCCCGAATCTCGTGGGCAACTGGCTGGGCGGATGGATGTTCCGCCCCGAGCGAGAAAGGCTCTACCGAGCAGCCGCCTATCTGGCCATCGCACTGGCGGCCTTGTCGGGCCTGCCGCTTTGGGGCTAGAACCGCTGCATGCGCCTGAACGAGATTAAATACACCAACGCAGTCCCGATCGACGGCTACGGTCCCGGCTTCTTCCGCATCGGCGGACAGGTACACGAGGGCTCGGTTCTGACCGGACCCACCGGAACAACAGGGTGGGGCGGCTATGACGACCAAACGCCCCTGATGAACTTAGCAGATCACATCGACGTCTTGTTCATCGGCACCGGCAAAGACCTGAGCCACATCCCGCCCGAGCTGCGCACCCAGATCGAAAACGCAGGCATCGGCGTCGAAATCATGAACTCACCCGCCGCCTGCCGCACCTACAACGTGCTGCTCTCCGAAGGCCGCCGGGTTGCCCTCGCCCTGATCCCCGTCTGAGGGATCCAATCTTCATCTGTCCAAAAATATTCCGGGGAGCCACCATTGGTGCGCCATTGGTTCGAGCGCCAATGGCGGCGGGGCTGGCCCCTCGCTCCGCCCCGACCAAACAAGCCCAACCCTCACCACTCTGCGGCAATTCCGTCCTTTTGTCCGCCCACACAATCCGCTAAGCGGGCCACATGACACTGATTGTGACCGATCTGACCATCACCCGTGGCGGCGTTCCCGTGCTCGAAGGGCTAAGCTTCACGCTCCACTCCGGCAAGGCGCTGATCCTGCGCGGGCCGAACGGGATCGGCAAAACGACCCTGCTGCGCACGCTGACCGGGTTGCAACCGCCCCTGGAAGGGCACATCGAAGGGGCAGAGGATCAGATCGCCTATGCGTCGCATTCCGACGGGCTGAAACCCACCTTGTCGGTGACAGAGAACCTCAGCTTCTGGGCCTCGGTCTTCGGTACCACAACGATCCAACCCGCTCTTGACGCCTTTGCCCTGAACGATCTGGCAGACCGTCATGCAGGCAACCTGTCGGCAGGACAAAAACGCCGCCTCGGGCTGGCGCGAATGCTGGTCACGGGCCGTCCGATCTGGATGCTGGATGAACCCACAGTGTCTCTGGACAAAAACGCGGTGCAGATGTTCGCCGATGCGGTGCGCGCGCATCTGGGGCAGGGCGGCTCGGCCCTGATCGCCACCCATATCGACCTTGGCCTTGACGGAGAGGTTCTGGATGTCGGCCCCAACAAGGCCAAACCCAAACCCATCGACGACTTCGACGGAGGTTTCCTGTGATCGCCCTTCTGCTGCGCGACCTGAAACTGGCCTTCCGCGCGGGCGGAGGCTTTGGGCTGGGGCTGGCCTTTTTCCTGATCGTCACGGTCCTGGTGCCCTTCGCCGTCGGCCCGCAATCGTCCCTGCTTTCGACCATCGCTCCCGGCGTTCTGTGGCTGGGTGCGCTGCTGGCCTGCCTGTTGTCGCTGGACCGCCTTCTGGCGCTGGATTGGGAAGACGGCTCGCTCGATCTTCTGGCTACGGCCCCGCTGCCGCTCGAAGCCGTGGTCTCGATCAAAGCGCTGGCCCATTGGCTGACAACTGGTCTGCCGCTGGTGCTGGCAGCCCCGTTTCTGGGCGTGCTGCTGAACTTGCCGGTGCCCGGTTTCGCCTGGCTGGTGATCTCGCTGCTGATCGGCACCCCCGCCATGAGCGTGATCGGCACCTTCGGCGCGGCCCTGACCGTGGGCCTGAAACGCGGCGGCCTGCTGCTGTCGCTGCTGGTGCTGCCGCTTTACGTCCCAACCCTGATCTTCGGGGCCGAGGTCGCCCGCCGCGGTGCCATCGGGATGGAGGTTCAGACACCGCTGCTGATGCTGGCCGGGATCACGGCGGCCACAATTGCGCTGTTGCCTTTTGCAAGCTCCGCAGTGTTGCGGATCAATCTGCGGTGAAGCGCCACAAGATTGACCGAGGTCAATTGAGAAAACACCCGAGTCGGACTAGATAAGGCCCATGTCTATCGCAGCCAAAGCCAACGCCCTCTGGGAATATGCCAACCCGCGAAAGTTCCTCGCGACCAGCGAACGCGTTCTGCCGTTCTTCTGGATCGCCTCGGCGACCTGTATCGTGGTCGGTCTGGTCTGGGGTTTCTTCTTCACGCCGGATGATTACAAGCAGGGCTCGACGGTCAAGATCATCTACCTGCACGTTCCGGCGGCGCTGATGGCCATCAATTGCTGGCTGATGATGCTGGCAACCTCGCTGGTCTGGTTGGTGCGGCGCCACCATGTCAGCGCGCTGGCCGCCCGCGCTGCCGCGCCCATCGGCATCGTCATGACCCTGATCGCACTGGCCACGGGCGCGATCTGGGGCCAGCCGATGTGGGGCACCTGGTGGGCCTGGGACCCGCGCCTGACCTCGTTCCTGATCCTTTTCCTGTTCTACCTGGGCTATGTCGCCTTGTGGGAAGCGATCGAGAACCCCGATACCGCAGCCGACCTGACGGCGGTCCTTTGTCTGGTGGGCTCGGTCTTTGCGATCCTCAGCCGCTACGCGGTGAACTTCTGGAATCAGGGTCTTCATCAGGGCGCATCGGTCATGCGGGCCGGAGCGGTTACTGGCACCGATACCGAAGAAAAGGTCAGCAACATCTTCTTCTACCCGCTGCTGATCTGCATCATCGGCTTTGTGCTGCTGTTCGTTGCGCTGGTGCTCTATCGCACCGGTACTGAAATTCGCGCACGCCGGATCAAGGCGTTGCTGGCACGGGAAAGGGTGGGCGGATGATCCCCGATCTTGGAAAATATGCGGACGCTGTCTTGTCCTCTTATGCGGCGTCCATCCTCTTGCTGGTGGCCTTGGTTGTGTTCAGCATCATGCGGGGCCGCAAGGTCCGCGCCGAGATGGAGAAGGTCGAACAAAGGATGACGCGCAATGGCTAAAGTCTCGCCCCTGATGATCGCGCCGCCGCTAATCTTCGGCGCTTTTGCCGTTCTGGCGGGGATCGGAATGTTCCGCGACGACCCCAACGCGCTGCCCTCGGCTCGTGAAGGCCAGACTGCGCCGCCCGTTGTCCTCACCGAATTCCCCGGCAAGCAATTATTCGATGATGCCACGCTGCGCGACGGAGAGGTCAAGCTGGTCAACTACTGGGCCAGCTGGTGCGCCCCCTGCCGCGCCGAGCACCCCAACCTCGAAGCGCTGGCCCAAGAGGGTATTCCCGTCCTCGGCATCAACTACAAAGACCAGTTGGACAACGCCGAAGGGTTCCTGACCGAACTGGGCGACCCCTATGAAGCCATCGGTCGGGACGAGCAAGGGCGCATGGCGCTCGATTGGGGCCTGTACGGCGTGCCCGAAACCTACGTGATTGACGGCGAAGGCACGGTCATTCTGCGCTTCGCAGGCCCGATTACCCAGCGCGTTATCGAAAGCACGCTTCGTCCCGCGCTGGAAAAGGCGGCTGGCGGCTCATAACCGATAGACGCCCGTTACCAACGCCACCTTGTCCACGCTCACCAGCACCAGAAAGCGGCGCGGCAACGACTTCTTCTGTTCAAAAGTACCTCGGAGCGCGAGGCAGAGCCTCGCATAAAGAAAGGACGCCCGCAGGCGTCCTTTTCAACATCCGAACCGGCGAAACCTCAGCCCGCTTTCGCCAGATTCCTCAGCACATACTGCAACACACCACCGTTTTCGATGTATTCGATCTCGGGTGCGGTATCGATCCGGCATTTCAGGGTTATGGTCTTCTCGGTCCCGTCGCCGTAAACGATGGTGCAGGGAACCTCCTGCAGCGGTTCAACCGCGTCCAGCCCGTGGATCGAGACGGTTTCATCCCCCTTCAGACCCAGCGTCTTGCGGGTATCGCCGCCGGTGAATTCGAACGGGATCACGCCCATACCAACGAGGTTCGAGCGGTGGATACGCTCAAAGCTCTCGGCGATCACCGCCTTGACCCCCAACAGCGCGGTACCCTTGGCCGCCCAGTCGCGCGAGGACCCCGCGCCATACTGCTCGCCGCCGAACACCACCAGCGGAGTGCCATTGGCCTGATGCGCCATCGACGCCTCATAGACCGAGGTCTGCTGGCCGTCCGGACCCAAAGTATATCCGCCTTCTACGCCATCCAGCATCTCGTTCTTGACGCGGATATTGGCGAAAGTGCCACGCATCATGACCTCGTGGTTGCCGCGACGTGAACCGTAAGAGTTGAACTCGCGCGGCTGAACCTGACGGGCGGTTAGATACTTTCCAGCGGGAGTCGTCGTGGCAAACGACCCGGCGGGCGAGATATGGTCGGTGGTGATCATATCGCCCAGGATCAACAGAACCTTGGCCCCGTCGATATTCGAGATCGTCCCCGGCTCGGCCCCCATGCCCTGAAAATAGGGCGGGTTCTGGATATAGGTTGAGGTCGGCGGCCAGTCATAGGTTTCCTGTTGCGGAACATCGACGCCTTGCCATTTCTCGTCACCCTTGAAGACGTCCGCATATTTGGTCTGGAACGCCTCGCGGGTCACGGTCGCCTCGACCAGTTCGGCAATCTCGCTCTGGGTCGGCCAGATGTCTTTCATGTAGACATCTTTGCCGTCCTTGTCCTGACCGATGGGTTCCAAGGTCAGGTCAATGTCCAGCGTACCGGCCAGCGCGTAAACCACAACCAGCGGCGGTGAGGCCAGATAGTTGGCGCGCACATCCGGGGAAATCCGGCCCTCGAAGTTCCGGTTGCCCGACAGAACCGAGGTGGCGACCAGATCGCCCTCGGCGATGGCATCAGAAATTTCGGCCTGAATCGGGCCCGAGTTGCCGATACAGGTGGTGCAGCCATAGCCCACAAGGTTAAAGCCGATCTTGTCCAGATCATCCTGCAAGCCCGCAGCCTCAAGATAAGCCGACACGACCTGCGAGCCCGGTGCCAGCGAGGTTTTAACCCAAGGCTTGCGATCCAGCCCCAAAGCAGCCGCTTTGCGCGCAACCAGACCGGCACCGATCATCACATAGGGATTCGAGGTGTTGGTGCAGGAGGTGATCGAGGCGATCACGACCTTGCCCGATTCCATGGTGTAATCCTCGCCTTTGACGGCGACTTCCTTGCCCATGGGGCGCTTGAACGTCTCGGCCATCTCTTTGGTGAAGGCGGCTTTGGCATCGGTCAGGGCGACATAGTCCTGCGGGCGTTTCGGGCCCGAGATCGCCGGAACGATGGTGCCCATGTCGAGGCTCAGCGTGTCGGTGTAAACCGGCGCATAGTCCGCGCCGCGCCAGAAGCCGTTTTCCTTGGCATAGGCCTCGACCAGCGCAATCCGATCTTCGTCGCGGCCGGTGTTGCGCATGTAGCGCAAGGTTTCCCCGTCGATGGGAAAGAACCCACAGGTCGCACCATATTCCGGCGCCATGTTGGCGATGGTTGCGCGGTCGGCCAGCGGCAGACGATCCAGACCCTCGCCGTAGAATTCAACGAATTTACCTACCACGCCCTTTTCGCGCAGCATCTCGACCACTTTCAGAACAAGGTCCGTACCCGTGGTGCCTTCGACCATGGAACCGGTCAGTTCAAAGCCCACAACCTCGGGGATCAGCATTGAGATTGGCTGGCCCAGCATCGCGGCCTCGGCCTCAATGCCGCCTACACCCCAGCCCAGAACGGCCATGCCGTTGACCATGGTGGTGTGGCTGTCGGTGCCAACCAGCGTATCGGGATAGGCGACCTCATTGCCAGCCTGATCGGTATCGGTCCATACCGTCTGGGCCAGATATTCCAGGTTCACCTGATGGCAAATGCCGGTGCCCGGGGGCACAACGCGGAAGTTGTTGAAGGCGTTCTGGCCCCATTTCAGGAACTGATAGCGCTCCATGTTGCGCTCATATTCGCGGTCCACGTTCATCTGGAACGCGCGCGGGTTGCCGAACTCGTCGATCATGACCGAGTGGTCGATGACCAGATCGACCGGGTTCAGCGGGTTGATCTTCTGCGCGTCGCCGCCCAGTCCCTTGATCCCGTCGCGCATCGCGGCAAGGTCAACGACCGCTGGAACGCCAGTGAAGTCCTGCATCAGCACCCGGGCAGGGCGGTACGCGATCTCGCGTGGGTTCTTACCGCCATTGGCGGCCCATTCGCCGAAGGCTTTGATGTCGTCGACCGAGACCGAGAACCCTTGGTCTTCGAACCGCAGCATGTTTTCCAGCACGACTTTCAAAGCGGCGGGAAGTTTGGAAAAATCTCCCAGACCAGCCTCTTGCGCGGCGGGAATGGAATAATAATCAATCAATCTGCCATTCACGTTCAGGCTGCGCCGAGCCCTGGCTGTATCGTGTCCAACTTTGATTGGCATCTAATGGCCTCCCTCTCAAATGACTTGGAACGCGGGATTCGCTGCACGTTATCTGTATCACGTTTCTGCCCTGTTCAAGGTTTCAGAGGAGCCCACGGCCAGAAAAATGTATGCCATTGTGCACAGAGATATTTCGGCCGGGCGGATGTGTCTCAAGAAACGTTGATTGGCGATTGATCGGCAGAGCCAGTAAACCTTGATGCACCGAACCTAGCCCGAGACCCATCATGCTAAAAGCCTTTGCCGTAGCGGCAACCGCATCCCTTTCATTCACTGTTCCGGTCACAGCCGGAGAGGATCCCGTCGTGATCGAGTTGTTTACGTCGCAAGGATGTTCGTCCTGTCCGCCTGCGGACAAGATCATGCATGATCTGGCCCAGCGGGATGACGTGATCGGTCTGGCTCTACATGTGGATTACTGGGACTACATCGGCTGGAAGGATGAATTTGCCGATCCCGATCATGCGAAGCGTCAGCGCGCTTATGCGCGGCAGGGCGGGCGGTCGATGATCTATACGCCGCAGATGGTCGTAAACGGCCAGCAGGATGTTGTCGGGGCAAAGGCCGGTGAGTTGAACCGCCTGATTGACTCCCATCTCACAGCCGCTGCGGAAGCCTACGTAACCGCTGTGCGGTCCGGCAACGATGTGACGGTGGAGGTGACGCCTGCCGAATTGCCCGAAGGCGAGAGCTTTGATGTCCGCGTCGTGCAGTACACCCCAATGCGCCATGCCTCGATCCGCCGGGGTGAGTTGGCGGGGCACGAGTTGGACTATGCCAATGTCGTCGAAAGCTGGCAGGTGGCCGGGCGATGGGATGGGGTTTCCACGCAACAGTTCTCGGCCACGCTGGCCTCGGACCTGCCTGCGGTTGTTCTGGTGCAGCGGGTCGGGCACGGGCCGATTGTGGCAGCCGCGCGGGTCAAGTGATCAGGGCATGTCCTTGGGGTGCACGCCCAGGCCGTTCCAGCTTTTCCAGCGGCGGTGAATCCAGAACCACTGGCCCATATGCTGGCGCACCATCTTCTCAAGATCGTCATTGGTGAACTGGGTCATCGTCTTCGCATCGGTGTGCGGAACCGGGTCGTGCAGGACGATCTCGAAATCGACACCATTGGGTTGTCGCACCGCATAGCATGGGATCAGTACGGCGTTGTATTTGATTGCTAATTCGGCATTCAGAACGGATGTGACCGCGGGCTTGCCAAAGAACATCAACTCTTCACCGCCCTGCGCATGCAGATCCGAGACGATGGCGATGATACCTGCTTTCTTCAGCGACCGGACCATCTCGACCATGCCGCGGCGGCCTTGCTCGAACATGGGTGCGCCGGTTTTGTAGAACGCTTCAACATAGGCATCGTTGAAATAGGGGTTGGCCATCCGGCGGTAGAGGCAGCCGATCGGTTTACCGGTGCGGGCCTGCAAGGCGACGCGGGCCGCCAAATAATGGCCGAAATGGGCTGTGATCATCATGATCGGGCGGCCTTCGGCGACGGCGGCGTCAAAAGCCTGAACCCCCGGACCGGACACTTTGGCGGTGCTTTGGCGCTTGGTGAAATCCTCGGGCGAGAAATGCTCCATGATCGCGCGCCCGGCATTGTCGGGAACATCGCGGCAGATGCGTTTGACCTCGGCCTCGGGCAGGTCGGGGCAGGTGAGTTTCAGGTTCCGTCGCACCCGGTTGGTGAAGCCGATCAGGGGGGTCACACCGCGCGCTAGCGCCCCCATCGTTGCGATGCGCCGTTCGTAGGGCAGCAGACGCATTGCGCCGATCAGCCCTTTCAGGAATAAGCTGGTGGTATAGTATTTTCCAAGCTCAAACCGACTGAGCTCCGACTTTTCGACGGGCATAAAGGCGTCTCACCGCAAGTTGCGAATTGTTGGCCCAGACATACAGCCCGTCGCTTTCAACCTCAAGCGCGCATCGTGGGCGGTGGGGTTCAAGGGGCAACACGCTGAGAGTTGTTAGACATCGTCCTCCTCGGCCTCGGACACGATCAGGGTGATCGCGTCTTCGCCAGACAAATTCTGAATCGCGGTCACGACCTGCGTCATCGCGTCCTCGGCCTCGGCCCGCTTGACGCGGCCGCGTTCACCCATTTCCTCGCGCAGGTTTTCCGCCATGCGTGAGGAAATGTTGGACAGCAGGAACTCGACCGACGCTTTGTCATCCTCGGCCGCAGCCCCGGCGAGGGCGGTGATCAGAACCGGTTGTTCGATCTCCCGAAGGATCGCCGGGATATCCCGGGGCATAACGCGGCTCGCGATGTGCGCGAAGGTGAACAGTGACTGGCGCACCACGCTGGCAAAATCGGCGTCTTCTTCGTCAAGCGCATCCAGCAAGCCATCCCGGGTTGAGGCGGCGGACTGGTTCAGGATCGCGCCGACCCGTGCGCCGGGATCGTCGGCAAAGGCCTGAGGCAGGCGTTGATCCAGTTGCGCGGCCAGAGACCAGCCAATGCGATCGACCGCATCAGGCGTGACATTTGCGGTTTTGGAAACAGCATAGGTTATCCGCCGCGCCACCGGGCCGGGCAGGTGGCCCAGCAACTGCGCCGCCTTGGCCGTATCTAGTTTGGAGAGCATTACCGCCGCCACCTCGGTGCTTTCGGCCTGTGCCATGGCGGCCAGATCCTCAACCGCGACATCGCGCAATCGCTGCCACGGATCGCCGATCTGGCGCACCCCGGCCACTTTGCGCAGGCGTGCAGCGGTGGTTGGGGCGATCTTGCCATTCACCGCGTCCAACGCCCCGGCCAGCCCGTGGGGAAAAGCCAGACCGACGCTGTCCAGGGCATCGCCGAATTCCTGCGCCACCGCATCCAGCGTCACGCGGTCCACCAGACCCATTTGCCCAAGTTGGTGGGTCAGCTTTTCCTGCAGATCGTCGGGCAATTCCTCCAGCGGGATATCTGCGCCTTCGTTCAGCAGAAGGCGCACGACAACGGCGGCCTTTTGCCGGTTATTCAATGCCCGGGCAACGACGCGCGGCGCGTCACCAACCGTCTCGGCGACGGGGGCGGATTGCCCCGGTGCCATCTGAATCAATGCGTTTGAATCCTGCATCTGCCCATGGTGCCAAAAACTCTGTTCCACAGGCAGATTAGGGGGAATCGGGTAAAGAAAAGCTGAAGCCTAATAGCTATAGGTCAGACCCGTTCTGATCGCCTCGCGCAGCGAGGCCTCGGCCCATGTGCCTTCGCCGCCACGGGCCTTGATTTCGCGCCATTGCGCGATGGCGAGGTCGGTTTTGCCTTCGGACACAAAACCCTGACCCATGTAGCTGCGCGCCAGAATATTGTCGGGGTTTTTGTCGATCGCGTCCTGATAGAACACATTCGCCAGTTCAAGCTCACCCAATTTGCGATAGGTGAAGCCCCAATAGGTCAGAACGCGGTCGTCATTCTGATCCATGATGCGCAGGATGTCTTGCGCATTTTCGAACTGCCCGTCATACGCCAGTTCACGCACCGCGTCATACAGCTGATCTTCGGTGAAGTTGGTCTTGTCCGGCTTCACACACCGCCCACGATCCTTGTCGTAGACGCGCCCGAACAGGCATTTTTTGGTGGTGTTGGTGGGCTTGGGCGGGTTGCTGTCGCCGCCTGCGGCGTGGACATAGGGGGCAAAGGCAAAGGCTTGAAAGGCAATTGCAGAAGCTAAAATGAGGCGCATTATACTACTCCGGTCTCAGGGCTGCTTTTTGAAATCATAGCGTGATCTTCACAAAAGCTAACACCGGCCGGGTCGCAATTATTCACAAGCAGGACAGAAAAATGTCAGCTATTGACAATTTTCATGCAGCTTTGGCTTTCGCTGTCCCAGAACGTGCCGGGGGCGCAGGACTGCGTTTGTTTGGAGTGACCGCTGCAGGCGATGCCTGCAGATGCCACGCAGACCAGCGCGAATGAGCAGAGAATGGTGCGGATCATGGTGCCTCTCCCATCAGAAAGTCATGGGCAGGATAGCCGATTTTGGGCGATCTGGCAAAAGACAAGGCCCGGGCTGTGTGGGGCCCGGGCCTTGTGAAGAACGTGGTCGCGGGATTTAGTCGCCGAATACCCGTGCAAAGATCGTATCGACATGCTTGGTGTGATAGCCAAGGTCGAACTTTTCCTCGATCTCTTCGGGGCTCAGCGCGGCGGTGACATCAGCGTCTGCCAGCAGTTCCTCTTTGAAATCGGTGCGGTGTTCCCAGACCTTGAGCGCGTTGCGCTGGACCATGGCATAGGCGTCCTCGCGGCTGACGCCGGCTTGGGTCAGCGCCAGCAGAACCCGTTGGCTCATGACCAGACCGGGGAACTTGTTCATGTTCTCCATCATGTTCTCGGGGAAGATCAGCAGTTTGTCGATCACGCCGGTCAGGCGGGCCAACGCAAAATCCAGCGTGATGGTCGCGTCCGGCCCGATCATACGTTCGACCGAAGAATGCGAGATATCGCGTTCGTGCCACAGCGCCACGTTCTCCATCGCGGGGATCACCGCCGCGCGGACCATGCGCGCGAGTCCGGTCAGGTTCTCGGTCAGCACCGGGTTCTTCTTGTGCGGCATCGCCGACGAGCCCTTTTGGCCCATCGAGAAGAACTCGGCCCCCTCCAGCACCTCGGTCCGCTGCATGTGGCGGATTTCAACGGCGATGTTTTCGATGCTGCTGGCGATCACGCCCAGCGTGGCAAAGAAGGCGGCGTGCCGGTCGCGGGGGATGACCTGAGTGCTGATGGGTTCGGGCACCAGACCCATCTTGTCGCAGACATGCTCTTCGACCGCCGGGTCGATATTGGCAAAGGTGCCGACCGCACCGCTGATCGCGCCGGTGGCGATTTCCGCGCGGGCGTCGCGCATGCGGGACAGGTTGCGGTCCATCTCGGCATAGAAACGCGCGAAGGTCAGGCCCATGGTCGTCGGTTCGGCGTGGATGCCGTGGCTGCGGCCGATACGAACGGTATCCTTGTGTTCGATGGCGCGGCGCTTGAGGGCGGCCAGCAGACCTTCGAGGTCAGCAATCAGAATGTCCGCCGCGCGGGTCAGTTGCACGTTCAGGCAAGTGTCGAGCACGTCAGAGCTGGTCATGCCCTGATGCACAAAACGCGCTTCCTCGCTGCCCACATGCTCGGCCAGATGGGTCAGGAAGGCGATGACGTCGTGTTTGGTGACGGCCTCGATCTCATCAATGCGGGCCACGTCGAATTCCACGTCCTTGGCTTTCCACACGGCCTCGGCATTCTCACGCGGGATCACGCCCAGATCGGCCATGGCGTCGCAGGCATGCGCCTCGATCTCGTACCAGATGCGGAACTTGGCTTCAGGCGACCAGATGGCGACCATCTCGGGGCGGGAATAACGTGGAATCATTGGCAGCGGCACCTTATTGTGATTTGGCAGGAGGCGTTGCGGCGGGGTTTAAACCCGACCCGCCACAGGAACAAGGTGCGAGTAGACAGATGAGACGGTTTGCCCTGATTTTGGCCCTGTGGCCCGGCGTTTTGGCTGCAGACGAGTTCACGCGGCTGACCGGCGATCAGATTCTGTCGGCGCTGATCGGCAAGCGGCTGGAATACGGGCAGGGCGTGTCGCAGACCTTCGACGAACATATGCTGACGCAGTTTTTCTCGGGCGGTCCAAGCGCTGGCCGCTGGGCGGTGCGCGAGGATCGCTATTGCTCGCAATGGCCGCCATCCGATGTCTGGGCCTGTTACGACGTGCTGCAGAACGGTGAGACGATCCGCTTTGTCGGGGACGCTGGCGATATCAACGACGGAATTTTTTCCGAGTGAGCTTGCCGCGCCATATCTCTGATTTCGCAGGCACTTGGGTGCTGAAGCGCATCATTCGCGACGCCAGGGCCGGTCAGATTGTCGAGGCGGAGGGTCAGGCGGTGTTGGTCCCTGATGACGAGGGGTTGACTTATGACGAGCAGGTTACGCTGCTTCTGCCGGGGCAACCTTCGATGAAGGGGACGCGGCGGTATCTGTGGCGGGATGCCGGTGACAGGGTTGCCATCCACTTCGATGACGGGCGTTTTTTCCACAACCTGAAACTCAATCTGGAGCAGGCCGCCGATCACCATGATTGCCCGCCCGACAGCTATGGTGCATTATACGATTTCACGGATTGGCCGCGCTGGAGCGTCCGCTGGACGGTGTCGGGGCCGCGGAAATCTTATGAAATGGACACTGAATACCGGCTGCGATAGCGTAATCATCTTGCCATTTCCGCATAGTGCGGGCAATGCTGCAGCCGCAAATCCATCCGACAGCGGAGAAAAGAAATGAATGCGAATGTTCTGGCCGAAGCAATCGGCCCGCGCGAGGGGACCGCGCTGCGTGTCAAACAGGTTGTTCTGGTCGCTCTGGGTATTCTGGCGCTCGCCGTGGCCGCCAAGATCAAGGTTCCGATGTGGCCGGTTCCGATCACCATGGGCACCTTTGCCGTTCTGACCATCGGCACCGCCTATGGCGCGCGTCTGGGCCTGATCACCATGATGGGCTATTTGCTCGTCGGTGCGCTGGGTTTTGACGTTTTTGCCGGCTCGTCGGCCGAGAAATTTGGTCTGACCTATATGATGGGCGGCACAGGCGGCTATCTGGTCGGCTACGTGCTGGCAACCGTCATCTTGGGCGCGCTGGCCGCGCGCGGTTGGGACCGTTCGGTCGGTAAGATGGCTGTGGCGCTGCTGCTGGCCAATGTCGTGATCTACGTTCCCGGCCTGATTTGGCTGGGTCAGCTTTACGGCTGGGATCAACCGATCCTGCAATGGGGTCTGACACCGTTCCTGGTGGGGGATGCGATCAAGCTGGCACTGGCGGCTATGCTGATCCCTGCGCTGTGGAAACTGGTGGGTAACGCCCGTACCTGATCGGCTTTGCCTCGAAGGTATTTGACCCGCGCCGGGACCGCTCCTGGCGCGGGTTTTTTGTTGTCCTGTCAAACGTGTACTGGACAAAGCTGTGGCTCGGCGTTCAATCTGATGGCAGAGAAACCATCAGGCTATTGAGATATGCGTATTTTTTTAGGCTCGGCCCTTACCGCCTGCGCGACTTTGTGGATGTGGGGTGCAGAACCCGCCGCCGCCGAGACACCGGTTACATACACCGACGAAGGGCGCGCGCTGTTCCGCTTTTCAGTTCCCGACTTCTGGCTCCTGCGCACCGGAGGCCCGCGCGAGATTGAAGATACCGAACTGGGCGACGCCCGCGCCGTGGCGCGGGTAATGGGGTTCCGGCCCGTGACGGATGACAAGGTGTGGATGGGATTTGTCTCACCTGCGGGTGTTGGCTCCATTGAAGGCGCCGTGCGATACCTTGAAGATATTGATAAATTTCTGGTCAAAGACCCGACTGTTACCAGCACAAGCGACACAAGGATCGGTGGTCTGCCTGCACGCGTGTTTCGGGGCACCGGCAGCCGTGACGGGCGTGGCGTGAATTTCACTGCGACCGTGATTGACCTGCCGAACAATCGGGTCGCTGTTGCGGTTGTCATCCTGCTTGATGGGGCCAACCCGGCTTATGTGGACGATGTGAATGACGTGTTCGCGTCGTTCCGGTCCCTGCAGTGACGGAGGCGCATATGACCCGCAAACTTATTAAACGGTCGGTTCTGGCGCTGGGCCTCGGCGTGGCGAGCATCACTCTGTCCGCCTGTGATGGTGTGACGGTTGGAGTTGGGTACGGGTATGACCCGTTTTACGATTCGATGCTGTGGAACGACTACTACCACGATGTGGATGTCGATATTGACGTGGACCGCCCGAACAGACCGGATCGCCCTCCTGTGGGTAAACCTCCGGCGCGTCCGAAGCCGCCGATTGCGAAACCTCCAGCGCGGCCCCGACCGCCGGTTGCGCGTCCGCCTGCGGCCCGTCCGCCGATCCACCGGCCCGCGCCGCGGCGTCGCTGATCGCTGGGTGGCCCCTGATGCGTCTGGGGCCGCCGGTTCAGTCCAGCAATTCGGTGGTGATCTGCGCTGTGCCTTCCAGCGTGCGGTGCACCGGGCATTTATCTGCGATTTCCAGCAGGCGGTCCCGTTGTTGCTGATCCAGCGGACCTTCCAGCCGGATCTTGCGGCGGAACTGGTCTACCTTGCCTTCGCTTGCCAGCCCCGCGTCCTGAGCGTGCACCTTGTCGTGGCAGATATCGACCGTGATGCCAGTCAGCGGCCAGTTTTTCCGCCTTGCATACATACGGATGGTCATCGACGTGCAGGCCCCCAAACCGGCCGAGACGAACCCATAAGGCGACATGCCCTTGTCGGTGCCCCCATATGACGCAGGTTCATCGGCGACGGAGTGATGGCGCGGCCCCGCCTGAATGTCCTGGAGGAAACCGTCCGGGCCAGCCTCGGTCACGCGAATGATGCCTTCGGGCGCGCCGGGGGGTGGGGCCGGGGGGCAGAGGGTCACATAGCGCGTCACCCAGGCCGCGATGACGTCAGCGGCGTATTCCGCGTCCGAGGCGCGGGTGATCAGGTGGTCGGCATCGTCAAGGGTCACAAAGCTCTTTGGGTGTTTGGCGGCCAGAAAGATTGTGCTGGCGTTGTCGATGCTGACGGTCTCATCCCGGGGCGCGTGCAGGATCAGCAGGGCGGCCTTGAGCTCGGAAATCGACGGTGTCAGCGCGGCCTCGGCGATGTCGTCCACGAAGGCTTTACGGATGCGGAAGGGGCGACCGCCTAACGAGACCTCGGCGCTGCCTTCCTGCTGAATCTCCGGCAGGGCATCTGTAAAATGATGCGACACGTGGCCGGGATCAGCGGGGGCGCCCAGAGTTACAACGGCCTTGACCGACGGAATGCCCGCCCGCGCGCGCAGGACGGCAGCACCGCCTAGCGAATGGCCGATCAGCAGCGCAGGGGCCATGTTCCGCCCTGCAAGGTATTGCGCGGCGGCGATCAGGTCCTCGACATTCGACGTAAAGGTGGTGTTGGCGAATTCCCCCTTGGAATGGCCCAGACCAGTGAAATCGAAACGCAAAACGGCAATGCCCATGGCCGCCAGCCGGGCCGAGATGCGCCGCGCCGCCGGGATGTCCTTGGAGCACGTGAAGCAATGCGCAAACAACGCCGTTGCCAGCACCGGTCCATCCGGCAGATCGAGCCGCGCCGCCAGTTGGCTGCCGTCATGTCCGGCAAAAGTGATGCGTTCCGTGGGCATGTCGGCTCCTTGGGTTGCTGGGGGAATGCCCCTGATATTGTGTGTATCCGCGTGGGGTCACAACCCTTTTGTCACCCGCGTCACGTGAAGGTGAGCGATTTCGAACAATCTAATTTCGTGATGTATTATAAAACAAACATTCGTTTTCATTATTTCATGTGCTCCCCCATGTTGGAGCCACGGACAAACCAAAGGAGGTCCTCATGGCCCATACAGCATCAACACCCCAAGTATCTTCGGCCCATAGCGGGACGCTGATCGCAATCGTTCTGGCGTCTGTGCTTGGTTTTGCACTGGGTCAATCCTGGCCGGTGACCGGGTATTCGGCGCAGCCGCAGGCCGTTTCAGAAATCGAGGACTGGCACGGCAATGTCCGCCGGTCCAGCTGGTCGCAATAGCCGTGCCCTATTCCAGACCCATCAGTTGCGGGTCAAACGGGTACTTGGTCAGGTTCTCGTAGCCATCTTCGGTGATGAGAACCTGATCTTCCAGTTTGACCGAGAAATCCCCGCCCACTTCACCTGCGGCGACTTCGACACACAGAACCATTCCGGGTTCCAGCGGATAGTCATAGGCCCCCGCAACCGCCTTATCCGGATAGGCGACCAGCGGCCATTCATCACACAGACCGACGCCATGCATCAGGCAGCCGTATTTCTGCGCCTGAAACTTGTCGTCCAGCCGGTGCGAATTTGCCGTCAGTTCCGGGATCATGACGCCGGGTTTCAGCATCTCCATATTCGTCATGATATGCTCATGCGCATGCTGCATGGTATAAATCATGTCAGGGCGGGGCTTTTGATCCCCGATCCACCAGGTGCGAGAGATATCGACACAAATTCCGTAAGAGCCGATCAGGTCGGTATCAAAGGCAATGATCTCGTTCTGTTGGGTGATCCTCGGGCCGCATTCCTGAAACCACGGGTTGGTGCGCTGGCCCGAGGCCAGCAGCCGGGTCTCGATCCACTCACCACCCCGCCGGATGTTTTCGGCGTGCAGTACGGCCCAGATGTCATCCTCGGATGTCTTGCCATCGCCCACATTGGCGCGCGCAAACCTCTCCATCTCAGCCACGGCGGTTTCGCAGGCGTGGCTGGCGCAGCGCATGGCAAGGATCTCATCCGGGCCTTTGATGGCGCGGGTCTTTTCGGTGACTTCTTCGCCCTCCATCACCTCGAAGCCCTGCGCCTCCAAGGCGCGCAGCCCGTGCAGCATGATCTTGTCGACGGCCAGACGTTTGTTGCCGCCGCCATGTTCGTTGACCAGTAGGCGGATTTCGTTCGACAGGACGTCGGCAGCCACATCCACCTTGTCGCCGCGGTCGAAATAGAACAGGTCCGCGCCCGAGCGCTGCTCGCGCACTAAGGGATTGAATTTGGAAAGAAAAGGCGAATTCTTATAGTCCCAGATCACCATATATCCGTCGGCACACAGCAGCACCGCCCGGAACGGGTTATGCGTGTTCCAAAGCTGCATATTGGTGCTGTCGGTGGCGTAGCGGATGTTCAGCGGGTCAAACATCAGCAGCCCGCCGTACCCCCGATCAACGATTGCCTGTGTCAGCCGTTTCCAGCGAAACTCGCGCATCCGTTCGAGGTTGGGTAGCTCTAAACCCGCCGCTGCCCATTCATCAAAGGCCAGCTGGGTCGGCCCGATCTCGATCCGGTCATTGTCGTTGGGGGTGCCATCGCCGAGGGTTGCGCCCTTGGTCGGGTCGATCTTGCGGGTATCCCGGTAATGATGGTTCACGGCGCGCCTCCCTGCTTGCATATTTAGCCTGCGGATTCATCAGTTTCCCGTCTCGGTGATTTGCGACGGCTCCGTTGTCGCTTTTTGACCGACATTTGCGCATCCGGATGATAGGTCAGGCACATGACGGTGCTGCAGACCTCCATCCCTTACAATCCGCTCGACCATCGTGCGCTGCCGGGTATTCAGCCCGCCACGATGGACACTTGGCTGCATCAGGACGAGGCGTTTGCGGGCCAAATGCAGCGTCGAGAAACCCTGTTGGCCGAGCGCCGCGAGGATGTTCTGGCGCTGAGCCCCAGCGCCGAACCTGCAGCGCGGGAACTGCTGGAGCTGGTTTTGGCCCAGATCTATCAGGGCGACGCCGACCGGATCACACGGCCAGACGGCGTATCTGTGGCAATCGACCGGGATCACCCATTGGACACCCTGTGCCGACTGGTGCAGGAGGATTTCTGCATTCTGCAAAAGAGCGGCGACGAACATGTGCTGACTGGGGCTATCCTGTGCTTTCCCGCCAGTTGGCGCTTGTCCGAGAAATTCATGCGCCCGCTGATGAATATTCATGGGGCCATCGAGAGTTATGACGGCAACATCGCCCGGCGGGTGCAGCGCCTGTTCGATGGTATCCAGCCTGGCCGTCCGCTGTGGCGGTTCAACGCGCTTTGGTATGCGGACGCCGAGTTGTACCAACCGCGCAGCACCTATGAACGGCGGGAAACCGTTGAGCCCGGCACCGCCGGATATCTGCGCAGCGAGCGCCAGACATTGCTGCGCTTGCCCGAGACTCGGGCGGTGGTGTTTTCGATCCACACCTATGTTCTGGCCGCGAACCATGTGCCAAAAACGGAAAACCCCGCCTGACGGCGGGGCCTCCTAGGAGGGTCTTCTGTAATTCTGTTAGTGCCCGAGCATCCCGGCCACGCCCGCAAAGGCATTGCTGGCATTCAGGCCGACGATGGCTACGGAAAAGACAAGCACCTGAGTGTTAAGGCGGAAGTCTTCACCACGCAGCAGGTTCACGGCGGCCATGGACAGGGCGATCGGGGTGGAGACACTGGCGATAACGCCGGTCATGCACCATGTGCCAAGGCGCAGCACATCGCTGGGTTTGTCATCATCTTCATCCGACCGGGCCAGGTCGGCAGGCATCACATCCGTATCGGCTGAGCGGAACGCGATGCTGAGCAACTGCTCGTCCGTCAACTGGATCGGGCGCGCCTCGGGGGCGTTTCCGTCGGCGGTTTCCTCGGGCGTGGCGACGGTCAACCCTGCGAACTGGCCAGTGACGGATTGGAAAATCTGTTTCCTGTCCCGCGGTTTTCTGGATGCCAGCGTGTCAAAGGCGCTCATGAACTGCTCGACCGTCAGAACCGTGTGCGGCGACAGCCACTCGACACGTCGCGTAGTGCAGATGTCAATCATGCGGTACAGGACAACCACAAGCATCAATTCCGAAATCTCGCTGTCATCCAGAAGCGGCGAAACCGGTGTGACCGTTACCACCAGCCGGTTGCGCGGGCTGCTGACCTTGGGGCGGGTCAGGGTTTTCAGACCGGCGGCGCGATCCATGCGCTCGTACCGATCCTCGGCTTTTTCGGCCTCAGAGGTCAGAGACAGCCGCACCAGATACTGACTGGATACGATGCTGGCCTCGGTCTGGCTGAGCAACGCCTTCCGCTCGACCAAATGACCGTAGTCTTCCAGCGTTGCCGCGACGATGGTTCCGAAGCGTTCGATCGCGCCTTCGGTATCGCCGTCAAATTGCAGGCCGCCATGGTAGCTTTGCTTCCGAGACACAGCTCTGTCCTCTGTTGCATTTCGTCTGACACCACAACCTAGCGACCCTTCTGGGGGAGAATTTGACGAAAATGCAAAAAAAAGAAATTTTCTGAGGATTGATTACGTATTGGAAACCAAGGAAATTCGGCTTTTTTCGAACACTATGGCGACAATGTGGCGGAAATGGGTGGATGCGATGTTGGCAGCAAGGCGGGGCTAGCCGTCGATTCGGGCCGCCATAATTGCGATGGATTGCTGGTAGACCGAAGCGGCGTTCCATTGTTGGATCACGGCAAAGTTTGGCTGCCCCGGCTGATACCCACGGCCGGGCTTCCAGCCTTTCTTGCGCAGGAAATTCGCAGTCGAGGCCATTGCGTCGGTCATGTTGTAGAAATCCACGCGGCGATCCCCGGTGGCGTCGACCCCATAGGTCAGCGCATTGCCGGGCAGGAATTGGGTATGGCCCAACTCGCCATGTTTCGCCCCCTTTGTCGCCATAGTGATACTGCCCTGATCGACCAGTTTCAGTGCCCCAATTGCGTGCGGGATAAAGAACTCGGATCGGCGACAATCATAGGCCAGTGTTGTGATTGCGGAAACAACCTGACTGTCGCCCATGAAATTTCCAAAGCCTGTCTCCATGCCGTGGATGGCAATCAGCACGCCCGCCGGAACGCCGTATTGCCGTTCGAGCGCGGCATAGAATTCAGGATTGCGCGCCTTGCGCTTGCGGCCCTGCGCAACGATTGTATCCGCACCGCGAATGCGCATGAACTTGTCCAGCGAATACTTGAAGCTTTTCTGGTTCCGGTCCGCGGCAATAGTCCGTGTCGCGTACTGGGTCTGGGCCAGCGCCTGCAGGCCCTTTTTCTTGACGCCGGCTTTGCGCGCCTGTTTGGCAAAGTCCTTTTTCCACGCCTCGAACCCGCTGCTGGTGTTTCCGCATTGCGCCGCATACCCGGCAGAGGCGAGTGACACCGCAACGGCGGCAAGAGGACCGACAAGACGTTTCATGAACCGCTCTTTCTTTGTTTCTTTGAGGGTAAGAATAGCTGGCCCGGTTGCCGCAAAGAAGTGAATTCCCGCCGCTGCGGGAAATTGGCCTTCGGCTGCAACCGGGTTGATACACGGGACAGCCCGGCCCTTGACGCCTCTTTCGCGCAGCGTGTTCAATAAAGGGCATTCAGACAGGGCGGTTGATGCATGAGCAAAGATGAGAACAGGCGCTGGTGGGTGCTGGGGGCCATGGGCGCAATTCTTGGCGTCATCCTGCTGGATGAAACCGTGGTGGGTGTTGCCTTGCCCACGATCCAGAAAGACATCGGACTGAGTGATCTGGGCGCGCATTGGGTGGTCAGTATTTACCTGCTGGTTCTTGCCGCTCTTGCCGGGGCAGCCGGGCGGTTGGGTGACACGATTGGGACGCGAACACTGGTTGTCGTTGGCTTGCTGCTGTTTGGCCTGTCTTCGATGGCGGCGGGGTTTGCCAATAGCGGCACCGCTATCGTCATTGCGCGCGCGGTGCAGGGTGTCGGGGCTGCGATCATCTTTCCGCTCTCGCTGGTTCTGGTATCGATATCCTTCGAAGACAAAGACCGAGGCATGGCGCTTGGTATATATGGTGCAATTGGCACAAGCTTTCTGGCCCTTGGTCCTGTGGTGGGCGGGTTGCTGACGGATTACCTGTCGTGGCGCTGGATCTTCTGGATCAATCCTCCGATCGTTCTGGTCGTCGCCTTTATTACGTGGATCTACTGGCGTGACCCGCCACATCGCGAGGAACCGGCCTTTGACTGGATCGGGCTTCTGCTGTTGATCGGTGGGCTGGGGCTGACCGTGTTTGGCATTATGGAGGGGCCGGAGCGCGGATGGGGTCAGATCGACGTGCTGGGGCCGTTGATCCTGGGCATTCTGATGCTGTGCATTTTGGTGCCGATGGAGTTACGGGTTCCTGCCCCGCTGATCGCCATGCGGCTGTTTTCAAACGGCACCTTTGCGGCGTCGAACATGATTGTCCTGCTGGCCCAATTCGTCAAAATCGCAACCTTTGTCTTCGGTGCGATGTATTTCCAGAGGGTCAGCGGTCTGTCCCCCCTGATGGCAGGCGTCGCGTTGCTGCCCGCCGTTGTGCCGCCTGTGCTAACCGCGACCATTGCGGGCAAAGCGGCGGATACTTACGGAACCCGCTTGCCGTCCCTGCTGGGGGTTCTGGGGACTCTGGCCGGGTTGGTCGCCATGGCAATTGGGATGGGGCTGGGTGTCAACCTGCTGGTCTATGCAGGTCTGCTGTTCTCGGGCGTGGCGATCTCGTTCCTGTTCGTACCGCCGCAGCGCGCTGTCATGATGTCCGTCCCGCCGGGAATGCAGGGGCAAGCCGGGGGGATCGTACTGAGCAGCCAGCTATTGGGCGGCACATTCGGTATGGCAATCTGCAGCACGATTTATGCCATGACCGGGTCGTTCGCGGCTGTGTTCTGGGTTACGGCGGCGGTCTCAGCCGTGATCTTGATCTATGCCCATTTCGCACTGGAGCAGTCTGATCCCGGCGCGATGGAGCAAACGTAAAAGGGGCGCCCCGAAGGACGCCCCTGATTATTGACCTCGCAAGGCGGAATTAGCAGCTGTAGTACATGCCGTATTCAACCGGGTGCGGGGTGTGCTCGTAGGTTTCGACCTCTTCCATCTTCAGTGCGATATAGCCGTCGATCTGGTCTTTGGTGAACACGTCGCCCTGCAGCAGGAAGTCGTGATCGGATGCCAGAGCTTCCAGCGCTTCGCGCAGCGAACCACATACGGTCGGGATGTCGGCCAGTTCTTCTGCAGGCAGATCGTACAGGTTCTTGTCCATGGCTTCGCCTGGATCGATCTTGTTCTTGATGCCGTCCAGACCAGCCATCAGCAGAGCGGCAAACGCCAGATAGGGGTTCGCGGCCGGATCGGGGAAGCGGGCCTCGACGCGCTTGGCTTTCGGGCTTTCGGTCCACGGAATACGCACGCAGCCCGAGCGGTTGCGGGCCGAGTAGGCGCGCAGAACGGGGGCCTCGAAGCCCGGGATCAGACGCTTGTAGCTGTTGGTCGAAGGGTTGGTGAAGGCGTTCAGGGTTTTGGCATGCTTCAGAACGCCGCCGATGAACCACAGCGCCTCGTCCGACAGGTCGGCGTATTTGTCGCCAGCGAACAGCGGCTTGCCGTCTTTCCAGATCGACATATTCACGTGCATACCGGTGCCGTTGTCGCCCGCGATTGGCTTCGGCATGAAGGTCGCCGATTTGCCATAGGCGTGGGCAACGTTGTGGATGACGTATTTGTATTTCTGCAGCTCGTCGGCCTGCTTGGTCAGGCTGTCGAAGATCAGACCGAGCTCGTGCTGGCAGGACGCAACTTCGTGGTGGTGCTTGTCGACCTTCATGCCCAGACGCTTCATGGTCGACAGCATTTCCGACCGCAGGTCCTGCGCTTCGTCAACGGGGTTCACGGGGAAGTAGCCGCCCTTGACGCCCGGACGATGGCCCATGTTGCCCATCTCGTATTCGGTATCGGTGTTCCACGATGCATCAGTTGCATCAACTTCGTAGGATACCTTGTTGATACTGTTCGAGAATCGGACGTCGTCGAACAGGAAGAATTCGGCCTCAGGGCCGAAGAAGGCTGCGTCGCCGATGCCCGAGGATTTCAGGTAGGCTTCAGCTTTCTGCGCGGTGCCGCGCGGGTCACGCTCGTAGGCTTCGCCGGTGTCGGGCTCAACGACCGAGCAGTGCAGGCAGATGGTCTTTTCCGCGTAGAACGGATCGACATAGGCGCTGTCGGTATCGGGCATCAGTTTCATGTCGGATGCTTCGATGGATTTCCAGCCGGCGATCGACGATCCGTCGAACATGAAGCCTTCGTCCAGGAAATCTTCGTCAACCTGATCGGACATGATGGTGACGTGCTGAAGCTTGCCGCGCGGGTCGGTAAAGCGGATGTCGACGTAATCAGCGCCTTCGTCCTGGATCAGCTTGAGAACTGCGTCCTTGCTCATACTCACTATTCCTCTGATTGGAGTGTTCGGTTACAGCGCGTCCGAGCCGGTTTCCCCGGTGCGGATACGAATGGCTTGTTCAACAGGCGAGACGAAGATTTTGCCGTCGCCGATTTTGTCTGTCTTTGCCGCGGACACAATGGCGTCGATGGCGGCGTCGACCTGATCGTCGTCCAGAACGACCTCGACCTTAACCTTGGGCAGGAAGTCGACGACGTATTCCGCACCGCGGTACAGCTCGGTGTGGCCTTTCTGACGACCAAACCCCTTGACCTCGATCACGCTCAGGCCCTGGACGCCGACGTCCTGCAATGCCTCTTTCACTTCATCGAGTTTGAACGGTTTGATGATCGCTTCGATCTTCTTCATCCCGGGCTCCCTTTAACTCTTGTCAGGATGGCAGTGACCACGTCTAAGATCGGGCGGCAATCTGAATGCGAAATTGGCCGTGTCGATGTGCGGGGAAAACAGGCAGCGGGTTAAATTTTGATCGATTTGCACAAAAAGTAATCAGAATTGAATCGCCGTAGGATTTGAGATGACGGAATTGCTGACAGCCGCGCAGATGCGGGCCATCGAACAGGCAGCGATTGAGTCTGGTGAGGTGACCGGGCTGGAGTTGATGGAACGGGCCGGGCGGGGCGTTGTTGAGGCGATTTTCGAGGAGTGGCCGGAGTTGGAAAGGCGAGGGGCCAGCCCCTCGCGCTCCCCGGGATATTTGGGGCCAGATGAAGAGGATCCTTTGCGCGCGATGGTTCTGTGCGGACCGGGGAATAATGGGGGTGACGGGTTTGTTGTAGCGCGGTTGTTGCGTGATCTGGGTTGGGAGGTTGAGGTTTTTCTGTATGGCGATCCGGAGAAGTTGCCGCCGGATGCGAAGACAAACTACGAAAAGTGGGCCGCGTCGAATGTCGTTCGTGATTGGGATGATAACGAAATTGAAGATGTTCTAGACGGTAAAGACCATGATCTTGTTGTTGATGCATTGTTCGGGACTGGTATCACGAGGTCGATGCCGGATGATACTGAGCGAGCGTGGCACGGGTTCGTCCCGACTGTGACGCATACTCCTTCAAAAGAGCGACGGCAAAAATATGTTGCGGTAGACTGTCCAAGCGGTCTTTGCTGCGATTCCGGCAAGAACTTTGGCGCTTTCCCAACAGACTTAACTGTTTCGTTCCATTCCCCAAAGCTTGGGCATTATTTGGTGGGGGATGGTCAATACGGCGGAGGTCCGGGGCTCTCGAGCAAAGTTGTGGTCGCCGACATTGGTCTGAACTCCATTCATATTACGGGCGTAGTCCAGTTGGAGACCGACCCCATGCACAGGGGGTTTCGTGGGAAATGGGACGCTCAGCACAAGTACAACCACGGCCACGCTCTGGTCCTTTCGGGCGGTCCGGCCAAAACCGGGGCGGCTCGTCTTGCCGCGCGTGGGGCATTGCGGATCGGTGCAGGGCTGGTGACGGTGGGGGTGCCACCGTCGGCGCAGTTTGAACTGGCGGCGCAGGTGACGGCCATCATGTTGCAGCGGGTTGAAGGGGCGGAGGGCCTGTCATCGGTGCTGTCGGACGAGCGGTTGAATGCGTTGTGCCTCGGGCCGGGGTTGGGCTTGGAGCGGGCGCAGGAGCTTGTGCCGGTTGCCCTTGAAGCCAAGCGCGCGACGGTGCTGGACGCTGATGCGCTGACAGCATTTGCGGATGATCCCTTGGCGTTGTTTGCGCAACTGCATGAGCATTGCGTTCTGACTCCGCATGGTGGGGAATTTGCCCGGCTGTTTCCGGATATTGCCGAGAAACTGGCGGTCGTGCCAACGACAGGTCCGGCCTATTCAAAGGTGGATGCGACGCGTGAGGCTGCCAAAAGGGCAGGGTGCGTGGTTCTGTTCAAGGGGCCTGACACGGTGATCGCTGCGCCGGACGGACGGTGCTCGGTCAACGCGGCATTTTATGAGCGCGCGGCACCGTGGCTGGCCACTGCAGGGTCCGGCGATGTACTGGCGGGGTTCATCACCGGATTGCTTGCGCGCGGGTTCAGCCCTATGCAGGCGGCGGAAACTGCAGCGTGGCTGCATGTGGAATGCGCGCGAAACTTTGGTCCGGGCCTGATTGCGGAGGATTTAACCGAGCAGTTGCCTGTTGTCTTGCGGAAGATTGGGGCCTGAGCGCCTCGTCGTTTAAACAAGCGGGCGTGGGGTGCCGGTTGATCCGCATTTTTCGCTCAAAAGCCGGTCAAAACAAAGCGGATTGGACAGTTGCCCCTTGCACGCAGGGGGCTGGGCAAATAGAAGGCCTCAAATTTGCCCGGCGCGCCCGTTTTGCGCGCCCCGAATCCTATGGGGACTACCATAATGCAGGTTACCGAGACGCTGAACGAAGGTCTGAAACGCGGCTACAACATCACCGTGACCGCGGCTGAGCTGGACGAGAAGGTCAATGAGAAACTGACCGAAGCGCAGCCCGAAGTCGAAATGAAGGGTTTCCGCAAAGGCAAGGTGCCGATGGCGCTGCTGAAAAAGCAGTTTGGCCAGCGCCTGCTGGGCGAAGCGATGCAGGAAAGCATCGACGGCGCGATGAACAAGCATTTTGAGGACAGCGGCGACCGTCCGGCCCTGCAGCCCGAGGTCAAGATGACCAATGAGGACTGGAAAGAAGGCGACGATGTCGAGGTCGCGATGTCCTATGAGGCGCTGCCGGAAATCCCCGAGGTGGACCTGAAATCGGTCGAGCTGGAAAAGCTGATCGTCAAGGCGGATGATGCAGCGGTCGAAGAGGCGCTGAATAACCTCGCTGAGACAGCGCAGGATTTCAAAGCGCGCCGCAAGGGTTCGAAAGCCAAGGACGGCGACCAGATCGTGTTCGACTTTGTCGGCAAGGTCGACGGTGAAGAATTCGAAGGCGGTTCGGCCGAGGACTATCCGCTGGTTCTGGGTTCCAACAGCTTCATCCCCGGTTTTGAAGAGCAACTGGTTGGCGTGAAAGCTGAGGAAGAAAAAGACGTCAACGTGACCTTCCCCGAGGAATACGGTGCCGAGCATCTGGCCGGTAAAGACGCCGTGTTCACCTGCACCATTAAAGAGGTGAAGGAACCGGTCGCTGCCGAGGTAAACGATGATCTGGCCATTAAATTTGGTGCCGAAGATCTGGCCGCGCTGAAAACTCAGATTTCCGAGCGTCTGGAAGCCGAATACGCAGGTGCATCGCGCGCGGTCATGAAGCGTGCGCTGCTGGACGTGCTGGACGAGAAGGTTTCGTTCGATCTGCCGCCGTCGCTGGTGGATGCTGAGGCCAAGCAAATCGCGCATCAGCTGTGGCACGAGGAAAACCCCGAGGTTGAAGGCCACGACCACGCCGAGATCGAGCCCACCGACGAGCACAACAAGCTGGCCGAGCGCCGCGTGCGTCTGGGCCTGCTGCTGGCGGAACTGGGCCAGAAGGCCGAGGTTGAAGTGTCTGACGCCGAGATGACCCAGGCGATTATGAACCAGGCACGTCAGTACCCCGGTCAGGAACGTCAGTTCTTTGAATTCGTGCAGCAGAACGCCCAGATGCAGCAGCAACTGCGCGCGCCGCTCTTTGAAGACAAAGTTGTGGACTATGTGTTCGAGCTGGCGCAGGTCGCTGACAAGGAAGTCAGCAAAGACGATCTGCAAAAAGCCGTTGAGGCACTGGAAGAGGAGTAATCCTCTTCCGCCCCTTTCGCCGGGGGCAAAATAAAACGGAGCCACCGGGAAATTCGGTGGCTCCGCTAGGGTGGCTTTTCTCTATGAGGTGAGGGGGTCAGGCCTCATGAGCAAAAGCACGGGGGGTCTGCAATAAAGCGGTCTTCTGTTCGGGCGTGAAGGTGTCGGTCAGCGCCTCGATCAGTTTCAGGACATCCTGCCGTTCCGCTTCGGTCCGCGCCGCGCTCATCTGCTCGACAAAGTACTTTTCGAGATCGGTAAGCGGTTTGTGGTCGCGGTTGGCGGGGCTGAGTTCAGCCGCCTTCTTGGCGTTGAACAGATCCAGCGCCTGTTCTTCTTCCAGGAAGACATCTTCGTGAATGCCTGCAAAGTCACGGACGGCCGAGATGCGTTCCTCGGTACAATCCAGCAGGGCGGCCAGTGCGGCGACCTTGCCCATCGGGACGGTTTTCCCGACATAGTCATAAGGTGCGCAGGCCGACCGTTTCAGGACGCGGTCCATGACCGGGTCGATAACGGTGATGATGTCCTGGATACCCGAGTTTCGGGCGTATTCAAGCGAGCCGATCATCAGTTCGCAGGTGGCGTACGAAACTGAATTTTTCTCTTTCCCGCGTGTGAGGCGCTGGGTATCGACGCAGAACCGGGTGGATTCCCACATGGTTGCGCTGCGGAGTGGTGCTTCTCCGTCAAGGATCGCCGAGAATACGTCGGACAACATATGCGGTCCGGTGGTCTGAAGGGCACGCACGGCTGCGACGACATTCCCCCCGTCGTCGAGGCCGATTACATATGCCGGATCCAGATGGTCGAATTCATCGATTTCTTTGCCGTCTTCGATTTTGACGTCCCAGCCAAGGCGGCCGCCAAATACTCGTGCTCTCAACTCAAACATTTCGTCAAGAACGTCGCTGAACATATGTCTGTTCAGGCCATCTACCACGATGATCATTTCTACCCCCTTCGAGTGGTTGTTCGGTAAACTAGACGTTACCGGCTTGGGGGAGAATTTCTATTGGGGGTTTCCCGTATTTTGACGGAAATCGGCCAATTTTGTGTTTAACCTGGGGTAATAAGCCCAATTGCCACTGCGCGCCCGACGGCCTGTGGGGTGGTCAGTGCACTAAGCTTTTCCCGGCTGGAACGCAAGTGTACTTCTACGGTGCGGTGGGAAATCGACAAAATATCGCCGATATCCTGCTGAGATTTGCCTGCAGCCACCCATTGCAGGATCTCGGCCTCACGCGTCGAAAGGGTCGGATGATACAGGGCCCCGGTCAGATCATCCGAGGATACGACGTTGTCGTGGATATGCACTGCCATCGACTGCAGGTCGGCGATGACGTGGGTAAAGAGCTTTTTCCACTCTTCTCGGCTGCATTCCCGCGTGGCGCTCAGCAATCCTATATCACCATAAGGGCCGCGGACGGGAATCGTGACGCCCTGACTGGGCAGCCCAAAATCATGGGCATCTCTGAAGACGCGCTGAAAATCGGGGCTGCGTTCCAATCTGCTCCAATCCACGGGGGCAATACTGCGGCGCGCCATGTGGATGGTTGGATCGATCATAATCAGGCCCTGGTCCTGATAATGCTCTTTCCATGCATCGTCGTAAGTTACGTAGCCAGCCACTGTACCGGCTGCTGGGTTCATACCGGCATAAGCAGCATGATCCATGTCGTGCTTTTCGCAGACCTGGTGAAGAAACTCGGTGTATCGAGTTTCTGAATCCGGCAAAGTGCTCAGATCAAAAATTTCCATGCGGCGCCTACCAGCTGCGGCCCATCTTAAACTCGGTGGTGTTGCCGAGCTTTAACTTGACTTAGAGTGGAACCCAATTTACCTCACGGTAAAAACAACATCACACTTTTTTGACTATGACAAGACAACGCACTTAATGTGCGTGCATTTCGCGTGTCTGTGGGCTCTGATTAGAGTTATATTTGTCACTAACGGGCCTACGTTGGCCGATTGTGTCACAACCTTCAGGGTGCGGGCACCAGACCAGTCTCAACCAACATCCCCCGGGCTTTGGCCTCGGGGTAGTAGCCTTTGGCGTACAAAAAGATCGCTCTTTTTTGGTCTCCGTCCGACAAAAGCCACGCCCCGCGCAGGTATTTTCCGGCAAACTCCAAGTTCGTATCCGCGTCCAGCAACCCGTTCGCGTCGCCCTTGTATCCCATTGAACGCGCGGTGGCGGGCAGGATTTGTAGAAGGCCGTAGTAGGGTCGGTTCACGGCCCAAGGGCGATGGGTGCTTTCGCGGATCGCCAGCTTGTGCACCAGTTCGCGCGGCATCTCATAATGGTCAGCCCATTTGTTGATCGAGGCGCGCAGTTCTGGTGTTTCATTGGGGTAGAGCGGTGGATCGAACGGTTCCGCTTTCTGATTGCTGGGCCCGCTACACGCCGCCAGTGGAGCAACGAGCAAAAAGGCCAATATGCTGCGGCGAAGTAGTTGGGGCATAAGGTTTCTCCGAAGTCCGAGGGCCGATGATAGGGGTTGGGTTTCAGACCGCAACTGTCGCTGGAAATTCTGGCTGAAATTCGCTGGTGCGCGGGTGAAAAAAAGGCCGCGCAGAGCAGCGCGGCCTTTCAATTCTGGTGCTGTCAGCCGGATCAGGCTTTGGCTTCGTCTTCTTCAACCGGTGCTTCTTCGGCAACCAGTTCTTCGTCTTCCGACGCAGCCGAGCCAATATCGTCAAACAGTTCGGCGATTTCGAATTCAGCGGCGGCTTCTTCTTCAGCAGCCAGTTCCTGAATCGACTTGCCCGAAGCCTGCAGTTCGGCTTCTTCTTCCGAACGGGCGACGTTCATCTGGATCTCGACCTCGACCTCGGGGTGCAGTTTAACCGCCAGCGAGTGCAGACCCAGTTCCTTGATCGGTGCGATCAGGGCGATCTGTTTCTTGTCGACGGTAAAACCAGCCTCGGTTGCGGCGTCTGCGGCGTCACGCGGGGTGACCGAGCCGTACAGAGCACCAGCATCCGATGCCGAGCGAATCACGATGAACTGCTGACCGTCCAGCTTTTCAGCCAGTGCTTCAGCTTCTTTCTTGGTTTCCAGGTTGCGGGCCTCAAGCTGTGCTTTCTGGGCTTCGAACGAGGCGATGTTCGACTCGGACGCGCTCAGCGCTTTGCCTTGGGGCAGCAGGAAGTTGCGGGCGTAGCCGGGCTTGACGTCAACGACGTCACCCATCTGACCCAGTTTCGCAACGCGTTCCAGCAGGATAACTTGCATGTCAGTCTCTCCTTACTTCACGGCGTAGGGCAGCAGGGCAAGGAAGCGGGCGCGCTTGATCGCGCGGGCCAGCTCACGCTGCTTTTTCGCCGAAACGGCGGTGATGCGCGAAGGAACGATCTTGCCACGCTCAGAGATGTAGCGCTGCAGCAGACGGGTGTCTTTATAGTCGATCTTCGGCGCGTTGTCGCCCGAGAAGGGGCAGACCTTGCGGCGGCGGAAAAATGGTTTTGCGGCCATGGTTTAAGTCCTTTCGTCAGGCGTTGATCAACGGCGCTCGCGGCGGCCTTCGCGCTCATCGCGCTTCTGCATCTGGACCGAGGGGCCCTCGGCATGTTCGTCGACCTTGATGGTCAGAACGCGCATGACGTCTTCGTGCAGGCGCATCAGGCGCTCCATTTCCTGAACGGCGCCAGCGGGGGCGTCAGTCTTCAGGAAGGAATAGTGACCCTTGCGGTTCTTGTTGATCTTGTAAGCCATCGTCTTGACGCCCCAGTACTCGCTGTCGACGACGTTGCCGCCGTTGTCAGCCAGAACGGTGCCGAAATGTTCGACAAGGCTTTCTGCCTGCGCGTTGGACAGATCCTGACGCGCGATCATTACATGCTCATACAGTGGCATGTGCACTCCTGTTTATATCAAGGCGCATTTCAAAGGCGGGGTCATAGGTCCTTCGCGACCCTGCCACGAGAGGCTGCGCGATTCATATCGTTTGCGAAGGATGGCCCCGTATACACGTTTATGGCGGCGGGGCAAGCCCTGCCACAGATGCCCCTGTGAAGTCGCCCAATTTCCATTGGGCCGCCCAATTCCTGACGCTTTTCAAGCCGAGGTTGTTTTGTATACCGGATATTAACCGGAACGGACAACACTAATGACGGTAACCTTATGCAGGGTAAAAATGTTATGACCGCAACAAACACAAATACATTTCAGGAAAAGACGTCCGGCGCACGTTTTGAAAACTCTGTGCCGGTCATGATTGCCTTCGCGCCGAATTGGAAAGCCCGGCAGATACTGTCCCGCGTTATCGGCGTCTTTATGATTTTGGCCGCGTTCTCGATGTGGCTGATGCCCGGATCGGTCATCGGCGCGGATGTCTGGCCGATCAAATTGGCGGCTTCGATGCTGTTCCTGATTGTCGGTGTCAGCCTGATGACCGTTGAAATCCTCGATCCGCGGCCTGACGCATATTTTGACCCCATTCGCCGCGAAGTTCGTGTTCTGCAGAAAAATGAAGACGGACGTCCCCAAACCGTATTGCGCCGTGCCTATGATACGCTGGGCGGTGCGCGCTTCTCGGACGATGATGTCGAGTTGTATGACGTGGACGGCAGCCTGTTGATGAAACTGCCGCTGCAGTCGACAGATGTCAGCCGCGCGCTCAAAGGTCAGCTTAGCCAAAGCGTAACAATTTTCGCCTGAGTTTTATTCTGTTCAAAAAGGAACAGAGTTTGTGAAACAAAAATACTTGTGTGCCGCCCTAAGGCGGCACATTTTTGTTGTGAGCAACCCAAAATTGGTTTGCATCCACAAAAACGCGGAGATTGTCATGAAACCCATCCTACTTGCCGCCGCTCTGGCCGTGCCGGCAACCACGGCTTTTGCAAGCGCCGAAAAATACGTTCTGGACCCAAGCCACAGTCAGGTTGTTTTCAGCTATGACCACCTGGGGTTTTCGACCACCACCGGCATGTTCTCGGGCTTTGAGGGCGAGATCATGTTCGATCAGGAAGATCCGTCTGCCTCGACCGTCAGCGTGTCGATGCCTGTGCTTGAGATGTTCACCGGCTGGAAACCGCGCGAAGATCACTTTATGACCGAAGATTTCTTCGGCGCAACCGAAGGCGATCTGATCACCTTCACTTCGACCGGGATCGAAGTGACCGGCGAAAACACCGCCAACATCACCGGTGATCTGACCATGAACGGCGTGACCAAGTCGGTCGTTCTGGACGCCAAGCTGAACAAGGTCGATCAGCACCCGATGGCCAACAAGCCATGGGCCGGGTTCAACGCCACCACGACCTTGACCCGCAGCGAGTTCGATCTGGGCCAGTTCGCGCCGTTCGTCAGCGACGAGGTGCAGATCCAGATCTCGGTTGAGGCGCAAAAGGCCGAATAAACCTCAACCCCGAAACAGTGAAACCGCCGGTGGCCCTTGCCCCGGCGGTTTTTTATTCGCCCTGTGTGGCGGTCAGGTTGATCGTGACGATCACGGCAAAGGCCAGTGAATCCTCGGCAGGCATTGAAGCACCGATGCCGAAATCCAGGCGGTTCAACTCCAGTTCTCCGGATACCACTGCGGTGTTATCCTGCATCTCAAGCGTGAAGGGCAGCACGACGTCGAGGGATTTATCCCGGATGGTGAGTGGGCCACGGGCCTCGTAGCCGGTTTCGGTTTTGAACAGGTCGGCCTTGAAGCTGGCGGTCGGAAACTGGCCGTTGTCGAAGAAATCCGCCCCCATTGCCTGATCAGTCACTGTGCCCAGGCTGAGCGATCCGATGGCGATGGTCACATCGACGGACCCGGCTGGCCCGGGCTCGGCTGGGTCGTCAAAGGCGATCGCGGCGGTCCAGTCGGCAAAGCTGCCGGTCACCGGGCTGCCAAGCTGGGTGATGGTGATCGACAGCGTGCCGTCCTGCACCTGCCAGTCGGACTGGACCTCGGCCAGTTCGGCGGTGTCTGTCGCGGCGGTCGAGTGGTGGGAAAAGACCCCCATGCCGTACCCACCTGCCAGCACGGCACCCCAGACGGCAACTGCGGCCAGAACAGGCACAGCCGAGTGTTTCTGTGCCGGCGGCTGCGGGGCGTCGGACTGGCCAGGCAGCATGCGGCGCAATGTACTGTCTTTGTCGATAACGTGGTGTTTCAGGGCGCCCGCGATGTGCAGCACCAGCGACCCTCCCAGAACCCAGATGAACAGCCAATGCAGCGCCGCCGTCAGTTCCGCCAGATGCGCGGATTTCGGCACAAAGGGCAGGTTTTGGCCGAAGGGCCAGAAGATCGGGGCAAACCCCTCGGCGGCGGCGTGGTGAACCCAGCCAGTCAGGGGCACCAGCACCAGCGAGGCATAAAGCATCCAATGCACGGTCTCGGCGGCGAAGGCCTCGGGCTTGTTCTCCGCATTCAAGAGGCCCGGCTTGGGTTGTGACAGCGCCCAAAGGATGCGGGCGAGGGCGGCAAAGAAGACGGTGACGCCAACCGTCTTGTGGATCGTGAACAGACGTGCGGCGAGGGCGATATCTGCCTCGGTCGTCGGAATGTTCGGGTCATAGATCGCGTGTGCCAGGTTGTTCGCGACGCACCCCAAAGGCAGCGCCGTGAAGATCAGCAAAGCGATGAGCCAATGGAAGGTCTTGGTCACGCTGCCATAGCTGGAGAATGTGTTGGTCAGGGCCATTGGTCGAACGCTCCCGGGTTGGTCGGTTGGGACCAACCTAAAGCGGTGCGGACAGGACACAAGTAGGTGGCTGCGCACAACACCGGTGCCCGAATGCAGAGCAAACGCAGCGCTTGTGCCGCGTGCTCAGTCAGTTTACACCCCGCCGCAACCTAACGTCATCCATGAGGTTGCAATGACACTCGCGTTCGTTTTCCCGGGGCAGGGCGCCCAGACCATCGGTATGGGCAAGGCTCTGGCCGAGGCTTATCCCGCCGCGCAGGCCGTTTTCGATGAGGTGGACGAGGCGCTAGGTGAAAAGCTGAGCAGCCTGATCTGGGAGGGCGATATCGCCGATCTGACGCTGACGCAGAACGCGCAGCCTGCGCTGATGGCAACCTCGATAGCAGCGATGCGCGCGCTTGAGGCTGCGGGAGTCTCGGTCACGAAAGCAGCTTTCGTGGCAGGGCATTCGCTGGGTGAATACTCGGCGCTGGCGGCCGCCGGTGCGCTGAGCGTCGCAGACACCGCGCGTCTGCTGCGGACGCGTGGGCAGGCGATGCAGAGCGCCGTGCCGGTGGGCGAGGGCGCGATGGCCGCCATTCTGGGGCTCGATCTGGACGCGGTTCGCGCCGTCGCTGAAGAGGCCGCGCAAGGTGAGGTATGTCAGGCCGCCAACGACAACGACCCGACTCAGGTTGTGGTGTCGGGGTCAAAGGCCGCCGTGGAACGGGCGGCTGAGATTGCCAAGGAAAAAGGGGCGAAACGCGCGGTTATGCTGCCGGTGAGTGCCCCGTTCCATTGTGCGCTGATGCAGCCCGCTGCCGATGTCATGGCCGAAGCTCTGGCTGCGGTCGAAATCAAAGCGCCTGCCGTTCCGCTGATCGCGAATGTGCGCGCCGAGGCGGTCAGCGATCCGGACCTGATCCGGAAATTGCTGGTCGAGCAGGTCACAGGATCGGTCCGTTGGCGCGAAAGCGTTCAGTACATGGCGGCGCAGGGTGTGACCAAAACGTGGGAGATTGGCGCTGGTAAGGCTCTGTCTGGTATGATCCGCAAGATCGATCGCGCCATCGCGGGCAAGGCGGTGGGCACGCCCGAAGATGTACAAAAGGCTGTTCAGGCCGATTCGTAAGGACAAAACGCGCCCCACGGGGCGCAGTACGAAGGAAACAGAATGTTTGATTTGACAGGTAAGAACGCACTGATCACCGGTGCTTCGGGCGGAATTGGCGGCGACATTGCTCGCGCACTATACGGCGCCGGAGCCACGGTCGGACTGTCGGGTACGCGGGTTAAGCCTCTGCAGGCATTGGCCGACGAATTGGGCGAGCGTGCCCATGTGCTGCCCTGCAACCTGAGCGACCCCGAGGCGGTCGACGCTTTGCCAAAGCAGGCCGCCGAAGTGATGGGTTCGGTCGACATTCTGGTTAATAACGCCGGGATTACACGGGACAATCTGTTCATGCGCATGTCGGATGACGAATGGCAGAGCGTTATTGACGTGAACATGACCTCGACCATGAGACTGTGCAGAGGTGTTATCCGCGGCATGATGAAGTCGCGCTGGGGCCGGATTGTGAATGTTTCGTCTGTCGTGGCGGCAATCGGCAACCCCGGTCAGACAAACTACGCGGCTTCAAAGGCCGGAATGATCGGGTTTTCCAAAGCCTTGGCGCATGAAGTTGCGACGCGCGGTATTACCGTGAACGCCGTTGCACCGGGCTTTATTACGACCGCGATGACCGAGAAGTTGACAGAGGAACAGAAGAAGGGGCTGTTGCTCAAAGTTCCCGCAGGCCGCATGGGTGATCCCAAGGAAATCGCGGCAGCAGTGGTTTATCTTGCCAGCCCCGAGGCGGGTTATGTGACAGGAAGCACCTTGCATGTGAACGGCGGTATGGCCATGTTGTGACGGCGACACGGGGCGGATGCGAAAGCGTTTGCCTTGGGCGTTGTCTGTGCTATAGGCGGCGCATTCAAACAGGGGCCGGTCGTTCAGGTCGGCCTTCTACTTTCCCGCTGACACGGGACCCAAACCGCCCGGAACGGGCAAATCAAGGCCACCCCGCGCGGGCAAGGGCAGAACCGGGCAGAGCGCCCTGAAACGGAATGAGGAATTGATATGAGCGACGTCGCAGATCGCGTTAAGAAGATCGTTGTTGAGCACCTGGGTGTTGAAGAAGATAAAGTCGCGGAAAACGCCTCTTTTATCGACGACCTAGGCGCAGACAGCCTGGACACTGTTGAGCTGGTCATGGCCTTCGAAGAAGAGTTCGGCATCGAGATCCCCGATGACGCAGCCGAGACCATCCAGACCTTTGGCGACGCCGTCAAATTCATCACCGAAGCGTCCTAAGCGTTTCGAAGCTGATAGAAAGCGGCGCTTCCGGGCAACGGAGGCGCCGCTTTTTTGTTTCCGCACGAAATTCACGCTTGCGTAACGTGTGTGCGCTTATCACTGTTTCCACTGAGGCATAATTCCAAGTGGACAGACCATGATAAGATCCACCCCGATGATCAATACCGCCCGGCTGACGCTGTGTGCGATGCGGCCTGAGGATTTCGACCGGTTCGCCGAGATATGGCGCGACCCCTGTGTCGTGCGGCATATCGGGGGTTCACCCAAATCGCGGGGCGAGGCGTGGGATTCGTTTCTGCGCAATGCAGGCCATTGGCAAATGGCCGGATTTGGCCAGTGGGCGGTGCTGCAGCAATCGAATCGGAAGATGGTCGGACAGGCCGGATTCTTCTACGGCAATCGCAACTTGGGCGAAGATTTTGATGCCTTTCCCGAAGCCGGTTGGGTTCTGGCCCCCGAGGTGCAGGGGCAGGGGTTCGGGTATGAGGCTGCGAAGGCTGCTCATGACTGGTTTGATCGGGTGATTCCGGGACGTTTGGTCGCGATGGTCGATGCGAGCAACGTCGCTTCGCAAAAGCTTGCGAAGAAACTGGGTTACGTGGTCATGCGCGAAGAAACGTATGGGGGTACGCCTGTGCATCTTCTGCGACGGAACGGTCCGCCTGCCCGCGCATAATTCCGCCGAATTTTGCGCATGCCGCAAAAGGACCAAACTTTGCCGATCCCAGTCCAAACGCGCTTTTGGCGCGTGTGTATGGTATGCTGGATTTGCACAGCGATTGAGCGGAGGACCATGCTCATGAGGGTTTACCCAACAATGGAACTGCAGAACGGCCGGTGTGTCACGTTGGACAAGGGCCGACTGGAAGACGCGATGATCTGGCATGTTAACCCGGTCGAAACGGCGCGCAGTTGGTCTGCGGCTGGTGCTGACTGGATGCAGTTGACGGATTTCGATGCGATCGAAGGCCGGGACACCAATGCCGAACTTGTGGAAGAGATTATCCGGACATCCGAAATGTCGGTGCAACTGGCGGGCGGCATGCGCACCCGTGAACAAGTAGAGCATTGGATCGGCAAGGGCGCAGGGCGCGTTGTGATCGGTACGCTGGCCGCCTGGGACCCGAACTTGGTCAAGGAACTGGCCAAGCTTTATCCGGATCAGATCGTGCTGGCGGTCGATGTATGGCGCGGGTTCGTCATGACCGAAGGCTGGCGCAGCCAAAGCGCCTTTACGCCCGAAGCGTTTATCGACGCTTTTGCGGGAACACCGTTCGCCGCCATTCTTGTGACCGATATCGACAGCGACATGGAAGATGTCGAGGCGCAGCTGGGCCTGATCTCGGGTCTGGCACAGCATTCGCGGACGCCGGTGATTGCAAGTGGTGTGGTGCGCACAGTCGATGATATCTCGCGGCTGGCGTATATTCCCAACATTTCCGGTGCGATTGTCGGGCGCGCGTTGTTCCGTAAGACTGTGGACCTGACCGAGGCGCTCGCGGTGACGACCGGGGCGCATGAGCCGGTCGCGCAGTTCCAGTAAGCTTCCTAGCCCATGAAAACTGCGGCTTCTTCGGGAAACCGCAAGAGGCCGCATTTGCTTTTGGCGGATTTGGGCCGGTTTCCGTTTACCTTAAGAGGTATTGGCGTTCGTCTGATGGTGTGGATTGCGCTGTTGCTCTTGCCCCCGCCCCCTGCGCCGGGGTAAGAGCGGTTCTCATAACAGGAAGCAGGCAAGAGGCACTTCATGCGCAGAGTCGTTGTTACCGGTCTGGGATTGGTCACTCCTTTGGCCAGTGGGGTCGAGGAAACCTGGTCGCGTCTGTTGGACGGGGAATCCGGCGCAGGCCCGATCACCCTTTTCGATGCTGAGGCGAGCGGTGTCACAACCACCTATGCCTGCGAGGTGCCGCGCGGCGACGGTACAAACGGCACGTTCAATCCCGATGACTGGATGCCGCCGAAAGAGCAGCGCAAGATCGAGGATTTTATCCTCTATTCCATCGCTGCGGCTGAAATGGCCTGCAAGGACGCGGATTGGTTGCCCGAGGATGAAGAGGACCGTCTGCGCACCGGCGTGCTGATTGGCTCGGGGATCGGTGGGCTTGGGTCGATTGCAGAAACCGCGAACCTGATCCGCGACAAGGGCCCGCGCCGGGTTTCGCCCTTCTTTATTCCCGGCGCGTTGATCAACCTCGCGTCGGGGCAGGTGTCGATCCGGTTCGGCTTCAAAGGGCCGAACCACTCGGTCGTGACCGCCTGTTCAACAGGCGCGCATGCTATCGGCGATGCCAGCCGGATCATCCGCGCGGGTGACGCTGACGTCATGATCGCGGGTGGCGGCGAAGGCTGCATCTGTGAGATCGGTATCGCCGGGTTCAACTCGTGCAAGGCGCTTTCGACCAAATATGCCGACGATCCGAAAAAGGCGAGCCGCCCTTACGACATTGATCGCGACGGGTTCGTGATGGGCGAAGGGTCTGGCATCGTCGTTCTTGAGGACTACGAGCACGCAAAAGCGCGCGGCGCGAAAATCTATGCCGAGGTGCTGGGCTATGGCATGTCGGGCGACGCCTATCACATCACCGCGCCGTCCGAGGATGGCGACGGGGCCGAGCGCTCGATGAAGGCAGCGTTGCGCAGTGCCGGGCTGGAACCCAAAGATCTGGATTACATCAACGCACATGGCACGTCGACCATGGCGGATACGATTGAACTGGGTGCTGTTGAACGTCTGCTGGGCGATCACGCCAGCAATGCGACCATGACCTCGACCAAATCGGCCACTGGGCACCTGCTGGGGGCTGCGGGCGCGATTGAGGCGATCTTTTCGATCCTTGCGATCCGGGATCAGGTCGCGCCTCCGACGATCAATCTGGATAACGCTGCGGTGGAAACTCCGATTGATCTGGCACCCAACGCCAAGCGCGAGCGTGAGATCAATGTGGCGCTGTCGAACTCGTTCGGGTTTGGCGGTACCAATGCCAGCGTGATCTTCGGAAAGGTCAGTTAAATGTGGCGGGCCTTGGCATCGAACGCGCTGACCATTCTGGTGGTCAGCCTGTTTCTGCTGGGCGGCCTGATCCTGTGGGGTCAGACGCAGTACAAGGCCGAGGGCCCGCTGGAAACTGCCATCTGCCTGCAGGTCGAAGGCGGGTCGAACATGACCCGCGTCAGCCGCGAACTGGAGGATCAGGGGGCGATCAGCAGTTCGATGCTGTTTCGGATGGCGGCGGATTATACGGACAAGACGCAGCAGTTGAAGGCGGGCAGCTTTCTGGTGCGCGAGGGCGCGTCGATGGAGCAGATCATCGACGAAATCACCAGCAGCGGTGTCAGCACATGCGGATCTGAGATAGAATACCGGATCGGTGTCACCCGCATTCAGACGCGCGTGCGCGAGTTGAACCCGGCCACGCTGGATTTTGACGAGATCGCTTTGTTCGACGCCACGGATGAAGAAATCCCCGAAGCCTATGCCGAAAAGCGCGCCGAGGCGGATACCCGCTATCGGGTTTCGGTCGCTGAAGGTGTGACCTCGTGGCAGGTGGTTGAAGCGCTGAAGGGTTTTGAGGCGTTGACCGGTGAGGTCGCCGAAATTCCCGCTGAGGGGATGTTGGCCCCGGATAGTTACGACATCAAGCCGGGTGATGATCGGAGCGCGGTGCTGCAGGCGATGCAGGACAAGCAGCAATTGCGGATCAATGCTGTGTGGGAAAGCCGTCAGGATGACCTGCCTTTGGCGAACCCCGAGGAAATGCTGATCCTTGCCTCGATCATCGAGAAGGAAACCGGGGTGCCGAATGAACGCGGTCAGGTGGCCAGCGTGTTTGTAAATCGTCTGCGTCAGGGTATGAAACTGCAAACGGACCCGACGGTGATTTATGGTGTCACCAAGGGGCAGGGCGTGTTGGGTCGCGGCTTACGTCGCAGCGAATTGCGCCGTCCAACGCCTTGGAATACTTACGTGATTGACGGTCTGCCGCCGACGCCGATTGCCAATCCTGGGCAGGCGAGCCTTGAGGCCGCTGTTGCCCCGGACTCGACGAACTATGTGTTCTTCGTTGCGGACGGAACCGGCGGGCACGCCTTTGCCGAAACGCTGCAGGAGCACAATCGGAACGTCGCGAAATGGCGGGAGATTGAGGCCGAAAGGAACTCGGGCAACTAAATCCGAAGGTTTGAATTGAAAAGGGCGGTGTTTTGCACCGCCCTTTTTTTGTTTATGCGGCAGGCCGACGGCGAGGGCGGCGGCGTTTTGACGACGGTTTGGCATCTCCGTTCGCCGCCTGCGGTTTTGGGCCGCGACGGCGGTTGTTCTGACGCCTTGCTGGTTTCTTGGGTTCAACCGCTTCGGGCTGGGTGTCGCTGGCGACCGGAATCTCGATTTTCATCAGCTTCTGGATCTGGCGCAGCAGATCGACCTCCTCCGGAGAACAGAAGGCGATGCCTTCACCTTCGCGCCCGGCGCGGGCGGTGCGGCCGATCCGGTGGACATAGTTGTCGGGCACCTCGGGCAGGTCGTAGTTTATTACGTAAGCCACACCCGGAATGTCGATGCCGCGCGCCGCGACATCGGTGGCGACGAGGACGTTTATTTCCCCGGCCCGGAACGCCTTGATGGCGCGGTCGCGCTGGCCCTGGCTTTTGTTGCCGTGGATCGACGCAGCGTTAAACCCATCGGCCACGAGGCCTTTCATCAGCTTCTCCGCACCATGTTTCGTGCGCGAGAATACCAGTGTCAGGGCGTCCATGTCCTGAGACAGGATTTCGCGCAGCTTCGCCGGTTTCTCCGGCTTGCTGACGAAATGAACCGATTGCGTGATTTTGTCTGCGGCTTTGCCGGGGGGCGAGACCTGCACCCGTTGCGGGTTGGTCAGATACGCGCGGCTGAGCTCTTCCATCTGTTTGGGCATGGTGGCCGAGAACAGCATCGTCTGGCGCGGCGTTCCAAGCTGAGGCGCGATTTTGCGCAGGGCGTGGATGAAGCCCAGATCGAGCATCTGGTCCGCTTCGTCCAGAACCAGATGGCGGACGGAACCAAGGTCAACCGCGCCGCGATCCATAAGATCGATCAGGCGGCCGGGCGTTGCGACAAGGATGTCCGTGCCGCGCGACAGAAACGAAATCTGCTTGTTGATGGACTGTCCGCCCACAACTGTCGCAACCCGCAGTTTCGTCTTTTGTGTCAGGCCGCGCAGGCTTTCGGCGATCTGGTTTACCAACTCGCGCGTGGGGGCAAGGATCAGGGCCTTGGCGGTCTTGGGCGCGGGTTTGCCGGGTTGCGCCAGCAGGTGGTCGATCAGCGGCAGGCCAAAGGCCAGCGTCTTGCCAGTGCCGGTCTGAGCAAGACCCAGAATGTCATGACCGTTCAGCGCCAGCGGAATCGCCTGGTTCTGAATCGGGGTGGGTTGAGTGAAATTCGCGCGTTTCAGCGCGTCATTCAGTGCCGGCGCAAGGCCGAGCATATCAAAGTCGAACAAATATCTTTCCTTCCATGCCCGTGGCACTGACCAACGGGCAAGTCGTCATGGGCCGCATACGCGACCAGCGAGGGTTGTGCGAGACCTCGGGACAGGCAGGCGCATCCTGCTTTATCCGGTCTTCGCGTCAAGAACCCTGCGTGATGGGGAACTATGGGGTGGATCGGGCGCTGTGGGGGCCTTGGATGGCCCGAATGCTCACGCGGCAGCGCTGTTTGACAGGCACATGCGGTTTGCAAAGCACTTTGTCAAGCACCGAATGCGTACAGAACTTGCGAAGGTCAGGGCTTTGGCAGATACCGTGAGATAGGTTTTGCGGGACGGAACATGACGCTCAGAGCTTTCGAGGGGGCCGATTTGAGAACGGCCAGTATCGCCCTTGTCATCGGCGGGATGATGTGGGGCCTGTACTGGATCCCGGTTCGATATCTTGTGAGCCAGGGGCTGGACGGACCCTGGCCCGGGATCGCGATGTATACATCGGCGCTTGTCGTTTTGTTGCCCATCTTGTGGCAGGAACGGCTGGCCCTGGTGCGAGGATGGCGCGGGTTGATCCTGAGTGGGATGTTCACGGGCGCTGCGTTTAGCCTGTTTACTATCAGTCTGGTTTATACGGATGTCGTCCGCTCGATCCTGCTGTTTTATCTGACGCCGGTCTGGGGGACGATTCTTGGCATAGTGGTGCTTGGTGAGCGTCCAAATCTGGTGCGCGTTCTTGGGTTAGTTTGTGGCCTGGGTGGTATGTTTATTGTTCTGGGCGCAGAGCAGGGCCTGCCGTGGCCGCGGAACTCAGGGGATTGGTTGGCTCTGATCTCGGGCATCGCCTGGGCGTTGGGGACCCTCGGTCTTTACCGGACATCCGGTATTTCGGTGCCGGGCCAAGTCTTTGCTTTCATCGCGGGAGCGCTGGTGCTGTCTGTTTGCAGTTTGCCGTTCAGCGCAGGGCTTGAGCCCGCAGGTGGGGCGGGTCAACTGGCGGTGCAGATCGGCCCGTTTGCGTTGTTTTCTGCGTTTTACACTCTGCCGATGATCTTTCTGACCATCTGGCCCGCGACCAAGCTGACACCCGCACGCGTCGGGTTGTTGTTGATGAGTGAGGTCGTCGTTGGCCTGATCTCGGCGGCTGTCTTTTCAGGGGAACCGTTTGGGTTAAGAGAGTTGATCGGGGCCACGCTGATCGTGAGCGCTGCGTTTCTGGAGATTGTCCGGGGCTGAAAGCGCCCGGGCGAGGACGGTTAATAAACAAACCGAACGTTGGGTGTTGCGGGTGTGTTGCGTAAACTATTGACTTTGCGCGCTTTATTTTGCACAAGTTGTGTCATGCTAGAAGAAATGGGCGACGGCCCCGGGGTGACCCGGTGGCCGTTTTTCGTTTCTCTCGTGCGGAAAAACTCACGCATGAGGTCAATAGCCAAACATGACTTTGATTACCCCGGAAGAGCGGATTTCTCAGACGGCTGATTTGTTGCAGTCGCTTGAGAGATCCATTCGCGATCTGCGTCAGGCAGCGGAAGAACTGCGAAAACAGATCGGTGCCGGGGAGGATGCAGACCTTGCCGGAACAGGCAAGCAACTGGGTCAGCTAGAGGGGCTGATCCGCAGTTGCCAGAAAGTGGAGACAAGCTTTGTCGAACAACATCACAGACAAGCCGGTATTGCCCAAGGGGGCTATGCGCTCGACCTTGATCGGGCACGATCTGAGATCGGGTGCAGGCTGGCTCGCCTCCGCGCCTTCTGCGGTGCAGGACAGGTTTCTAAGTGAGATCGGGGAGGGGGGGCTGTGCGCCCTCCCTTTCTTGTTCGAGTTCTGGGCGCTGCCGCACCAGTTGCCGCCCGAGGGGGATTGGCGGTCGTGGGTGATCATGGGGGGCCGTGGGGCTGGCAAGACGCGGGCCGGGGCTGAGTGGGTACGGTCCATGGTCGAGGGGTCTTTGCCTTTGGATCGCGGCGAGGCGTGTCGTGTTGCGCTTGTGGGTGAGACCTTTGATCAGGTGCGCGATGTGATGATCTTTGGCGACAGCGGGATTTTGCAATGCTCGCCGCCGGATCGTCGGCCCACGTGGAAGGCATCCGAACGCAAACTGGTCTGGCCCAACGGGGCCGAGGCGCAGGCGTTTTCGGCGCATGACCCCGAGGGGTTGCGCGGGCCGCAGTTCGATGCGGCCTGGGTGGATGAATTGGGTTGTGCGGCCATAGACAAAGGTACAAACCAGCCCAACAAGTTCCTGGACCCTAAGTCGTCAGAATCCAAACTGCCGGCCTATTCTAACGGTCTACGGGACGATTTCATTCAGGTTCAATACCTGACGGCGATGCTGGGCTATTGGGGTGATGACAGCGTCAATCCGGTGTCGACCGTGTACGGTGCCCCCATGGTGGATATGTCAAACGCCTATGTCTGGGCCTGGGACGCACGCCCGTTTCCCACTTTCCCGAACCTGCGCAGTCAGTGGAGCGATGGCGAGAACTATGCGCGGGGCCATTGGTTGAACGGCCGCTCCGGGTCGCGAACGCTGGCGTCGGTGGTGACGGAAATCTGCCATGGGGCAGGGGTGACGGATATCGACGTCTCAGACCTCTACGGGGTCGTTCGGGGTTACGCGGTTGAGGATGTATCGGACGCGCGCTCGGCTCTTCAGCCGTTGATGCTGCGCTACGGGTTCGACGCGATCGAGCGCGGCGGTGTGCTGCATTTCCGCATGCGCAACGCGCTGGGCGCGACTTTGGTCGGCCCGGATCAACTCGCCATCAGCTCCGACGTGGAGGGTACGGTCGAATATCGCCGCGAGGCCGAGGCCGAAATGACCGGTCGGGTTCGCCTGCGCTTTGTGCAATCGGACGCGGATCACGATGTAGTCGCGGAAGAAGCGGTGTTGCCGGATGACAGCACCCATGCGGTGGCCGTCAACGAGGTGCCCTTGTCGATGACGCGTACTGAAGGCCGTCAGACGGTTGAACGATGGTTGAGCGAAGCGCGGGTCTCGCGTGACACGGTGCGTTTTGCGTTGCCGCCGTCGCTGATGCATCTGGGGGCCGGGGATGTGGTCAGCCTTTCAGATGATCAAAGCGGTGCGCGCTATCGGATCGACCGTCTGGAACAGGCCGAGATGCAACTGGCCGACGCGGTCAGGGTCGAACACGGGGTCTATTCCACTTCTGATCTCGCGGAAGATGCGGTGTCGGTGAAGCCGTATGTCGCACCTGTTCCGGTGTTGCCGGTTTTTATGGACCTGCCGCTGATCACCGGTGCCGAGGTGCCGCACGCGCCCTACCTTGCCGTCTCTGCCGATCCGTGGCCGGGCAGCGCTGCCGTTTATTCATCGACCAACGATGAAGACTACCGGCTGAGCGACGTGGTCTCGGGCCAGGCCGTGATCGGGTTTACCGAAACCCCGCTCAGGCGCGCGGCTAGCGGTATCTGGGACGAGGGTCCGGCGCTGCAGGTCAAGCTGATCGACGGTCTGCTGGAATCGCGCCCGCGCTCGGCCTTGCTGAACGGTGTCAATCTGGCTGCCATCGGCGACGGATCACCCAATAATTGGGAGGTATTTCAGTTCGCGGACGCCAGCCTGCAATCTCCGGGCGTTTACGCCTTGTCCGGTCGCTTGCGGGGACAGTTGGGCACAGATGCGGTGATGCCGGATGTCTGGCCGGACGGCTCAGTCTTTGTTCTGCTGAACGACCGAGTGTTCCAGACCAGTCTGCTGCGCACCGAGCGACGGGTGGCCAAGCACTACCGCATCGGCCCGGCTGCGCGAAGCTATGACGATCCGTCCTATGACTACATCGTTCAGTCTTTTGGCGGGAACGGATTGCGTCCCTATGCGCCGGTGCATGTGCGGGTCAAACCAACGGCTGCGGGGGACGAGGCGACCTGGATTCGCCGCACGCGTCTGGATGGCGATGACTGGGCTGGGCTGGATGTGCCACTGGCAGAGGAAAGCGAATCCTATCTGCTGCGCGCGCGGGCCAACGGCGCGGTGCTGCGCGAAGTGGTGACCGCGGAACCGCGATGGACCTACTCGTCTGCAATGAAAGCAGCGGATGGCCTGACCGGCCCCTATCAGCTTGAAGTGGCGCAGGTCTCGGCCAGCTACGGGCCGGGTCCGTTCGCCCAACTGGCGGTCGGGTAAACGACCTGATGCGGCCCGTGCTCCACGGTGATATCAGTTCTGCGGCGCGGGCTTTGCTGGCCGTGCCGCAGCCGGATCGCAACCGCCTGTGTGTCCGGATGATCGCCGAGGCGGAACTGGCGGATGCGCATGTCACCAACACTGGGCGTTTACACCCGGTCTACGGCAATGGCTCGCTGATGGCTGCCGCGCGCAACAGAGTGCTGCTGAATGAGCCCAGCTTTGACGATGTGCAATATTGCCAATGTTTTGAACTGGTTCTGAGCCACCTGATCCGGTTCCAGATCAACCGGCAGCGCAACTGACACACTTACTGGCGGCGAGGTCCAGGTTCAGTCGCCCCTCGGGAATCTCGTCGCCGCAATCTTCGCAGTACCCGTATTCATCTTCCTGCAGACGGGCCAACGCGGCCCTCAGACGGCGAGTTTCGAGGTCACGATTGGCCTGCTGCGCCTTGGCCATCGCTTGATTTTGCAAGGCATCCATCCGGCTTAACCGGCCAACGGCCTGCTGGTCCAACTCGACAACCGCCTGCGCCTGTTGGCCTGCAGTTGAAAGCTGGCTCAGTTCTGCCAGACGTGCGTGAATTTGGGCCTCGAAATAGCTGCGTTTGGAGTCATTCATTTCTGTTGCATCGCAGATCACGGGTTTGCGTTTGGTGTTTTTACCACTAAATGGCATTCTAGGCGCAGCAGAGGATCAAAAGCTATGTTCGAAAAGCGCAGCCAAGTCACATCCGTAGATCCGGTTTGGGGTCGCATCACGGCCGAGGCCAACGCGGCGGTCGAGAAAGAGCCCCTCATGGGGGGGCTGGTGCACGCCTGTATCCTGCATCACCGCAGTCTGGAGCGCGCCCTGTCGTACAGGGTGGCGGCGAAACTGTGCTCGAACGAGATGTCGATGATGGTTCTGCGCGAGATCGTGGATGAGGCTTATGCCGACGACTCCCACCTGATCGAGGCGGCCCGCGCGGATCTGATGGCGGTCTATGAGCGTGACCCGGCCTGCCACCGCCTGTTGCAGCCAATCCTGTACTTCAAAGGCTATCAGGCCATGCAGGCCTATCGCGTGGCCCATTGGCTGTGGCGGAAAGGGCGGCATGATCTGGCCTATTTCTTCCAAATGCGGTCATCCGAGATTTTCGGGATCGACATTCACCCGGCTGCCAAGATCGGCAAGGGGATCATGATCGACCACGCCCATTCCATCGTGATCGGTGAGACGGCGGTTGTGGGCGACAATGTCTCGATGCTGCATTCGGTGACCCTTGGTGGCACCGGCAAGGAAGAGGAGCAGCGCCATCCGACGATTGGCGACGGCGTTCTGATCGGTGCCGGGGCCAAGGTTCTGGGCAATATCGAGGTGGGCCATTGCAGCCGCATCGCTGCCGGGTCGGTGGTTTTGCAAGAGGTTCCGGCCTGCAAAACCGTGGCGGGTATTCCTGCGAAGATCGTTGGTGAGGCTGGCTGTGATCAGCCGTCGATCTCAATGGACCATATGCTGGGCAAAGACCAGTAAAGCCTGCAATCACTGGCTTCAGTTCGAGCGGCTGTTTCTTTTAAGCAGCCGCTCTTGGCGTCTCTGCTCGCGTCGTTGTTTGCGCAGTTCGATTTTCCTTTGCCGGTCTGCTTTTTGCTGAGCAATGACGGCGGGGTCCGAGGATTTGAATTTTGAGTTTTCGCCAGGATAGCTGTTGGGTTTGGCGACGCTCATCACAGGCGAGGCGGTGGCCAACAGGGTCAAAACGATCAGGCTTTTGGTGGTATTTGTCAGGCGCATCACACAACTTCTTCCAGCTTGGTTTGGCAAGATGAAGGTGGGATGTTTCGTCCTTTGGCGCAATCGTACGGGCGATCACGTGCGCTCAAATCCCGGCGCGGGGTGCGTCAACCCCGCCGGGCTGTGCGCCCGGCGGGGTCAAGAGGTTGAGGGCGTTTAGGCCAGCATCACCATTGGGTTTTCCAGATTATCCACAATGGCTTGCAGCAACTGAGCACCAAGCGCGCCGTCGATAACCCGGTGATCGACCGACAGGGTGACGGACATCACGGTGGCGACCGTCAGCTCTCCGTCATCGCCCACGACCGGTTTCTTCAAACCGGTGCCAACGGCCAGGATACCGGCGTGCGGCGGGTTCACGATGGCGTCGAAATTGTCGATGCCGAACATGCCGAGGTTCGAGACCGCGAACGTGCCGCCCTGATATTCATGCGGGGCCAGCTTGCGATCACGGGCGCGGCCTGCGAGGTCCTTCATCTCGGTCGACAGTGCGGACAGCGATTTGGTGTCGGCGTCCTGCAGGACCGGGGTGAACAGACCACCCTCGATGGCGACCGCGACGGCCACATCCGAAGGTTTCAGTTGCAGAACCCGGTCGCCCGCCCAGACGGCGTTGCATTCGGGAACCTGTTGCAGCGCGTTGGCGACGGCCTTGATGATGAAGTCGTTGACGCTGAGCTTCACGCCCCGGCCTTCCAACTGCTTGTTCAACTGGCTGCGGAACTTGAGCAGCGCGTCCAGCTTGATATCGCGACGCAGGTAGAAATGCGGGATGGTCTGTTTGGCTTCGCTGAGGCGCGCGGCGATGGTTTTGCGCATTCCGTCCAGCTTAACCTCTTCGTAGTCGCGACCTTCGTACATCTTGGCCACGGCGTCTGCGGATGGGCCAGCCGGTGCTGCGGCTGCCGGAGCGGCGGCTGCAGGTGCTGCTACAGGCGCCGGAGCAGTTGCCGTTGCACCTTCGACATCCGCTTTGACGATCCGGCCATGGGGGCCAGAGCCGGTGATCTGCGCCAGATCCAGACCCTTTTGCGCGGCGATGCGACGGGCCAGCGGCGAGGCGAAGATACGACCGCCATCCGCCTTGGCAGGCGCTGCCGGGGCAGGGGCGGGCGCCTCGGATGCCACTGGCGCGGCAGCTTCGTTGCCCGCGGCGGCTGCAGGAGCAGCCGCGGGGGCTGCGGCAGGTGCGGTGCCAATATCATCGGCGCTTTCGCCGTCTTCCAGCAGGACCGCGATGGCGGTATTGACCTTGACCCCTTCGGAACCCTCGGGGATCAGGATCTTACCGATAGTGCCTTCATCAACAGCCTCGAACTCCATCGTGGCTTTGTCGGTTTCGATCTCGGCCAGCAGGTCGCCGGAGGAGACGGTGTCGCCTTCTTTGACCAGCCATTTGGCAAGGGTGCCTTCCTCCATCGTCGGCGAAAGGGCGGGCATCAGAATTTCGGTGGGCATCTGTCTGTCGCTCCTTACCGGTAGGTCACTTGTTTGACGGCGGCGATCACCTCGTCGGTGGTGATCAGGGCCAGCTTTTCGAGGTTCGCGGCGTAGGGCATCGGAACATCCTTGCCGGTCAGCGTGATGACGGGCGCGTCGAGATAGTCGAACGCTTCCTGCATCACGACCGAGCTGATATAGCCGCCGACCGAGCCTTGCGGCCAGCCTTCTTCCACGGTCACCAGACGGTTGGTTTTCATCACCGAGTTGATGATTGCGCCAGTGTCCATCGGACGGATCGTGCGCAGGTCGATCACCTCGGCGCTGATGCCGTCTTCGGCCAGCTTGTCGGCAGCTTCCAGCGCGTATTGCATGCCGATGCCGAAGCTGACGATGGTCACGTCCGAGCCTTCGCGCCAGATGCGGGCCTTGCCCAGCGGCACGGTCAGGTCTTCCACCTGCGGCACGTCGAAGGAACGGCCATAGAGGATTTCGTTTTCCAGGAAGACCACCGGGTTGGGATCGCGGATCGCGGATTTCAGCAGGCCTTTGGCATCAGCGGCCGAGTAGGGCATTACGACTTTAAGGCCGGGGATCTGCATGTACCAAGCGGCGTAGTCCTGCGAGTGCTGGGCTGCCACGCGGGCGGCGGCACCGTTGGGGCCACGGAACACGATGGGGCAGCCCATCTGACCACCGGACATATAAAGCGTCTTGGCAGCCGAGTTGATGATCTGGTCAATCGCCTGCATGGCGAAGTTGAACGTCATGAACTCGACAATCGGTTTCAGGCCGCCAAAGGCAGACCCCACGGCGATACCGGCAAAGCCGTGCTCGGTGATCGGGGTGTCGATCACGCGTTTGCCGCCGAATTCGTCCAGCAGACCTTGGGAGATTTTGTACGCGCCTTGATATTCGGCGACTTCTTCGCCCATCAGGTAGACGTCTTCGTCGCTGCGCATCTCTTCGGCCATCGCGTCGCGCAGGGCTTCGCGAACCGTCTGCTGCGCCATCTCGGCATCTGCGGGCCAATCCGGCGACAGGTCAACGACCGGAGCCGCCGGGGCAGCGGCAGGAGCGGGGGCCTCGACCGCCGCAGGGGCGGCCTCGGTCACCGCTGCGGCTGCGGGTGCAGCCGCGGGCAGGGCGGAGGCGTCTTCGCCTTCTTCGACCAGAACCGCGATGGGGGTGTTCACTTTGACGCCTTCGGTGCCTTCGGCGATCAGGATCTTGCCGACGATGCCTTCATCGACGGCTTCGAATTCCATCGTCGCCTTGTCGGTTTCGATCTCGGCCATGATATCGCCCGAGGATACGGTGTCGCCTTCCTTGACCAGCCATTTGGCCAGCGTGCCTTCCTCCATAGTGGGCGAAAGGGCGGGCATGAGAATTTCGGTTGCCATGTCTTATTCGTCCTCTCAGGCGTAAATATCTGTCCAGAGCTCGTCCAGCGACGGCTCGGGGCTTTCTTTCGAGAATTCGGCGGCCTGATTGACGATCTCTTTGATCTCTTTGTCGATCGCCTTCAGGTCATCCTCGGTCGCGTGTTTGCCGGTCAGCAGCAGCTCGCGCACGTGTTCGATCGGATCGCTTTGTTCGCGGACCTTCTGAACCTCTTCGCGGGTGCGGTACTTGGCCGGGTCGGACATCGAGTGGCCGCGATAGCGGTAGGTTTTGACCTCGAGGATGTAGGGGCCCTTGCCCGCGCGGCAGTGCGCCACGGCCTTTTCGCCAGCAGCCTTGACCGCCAGCACATCCATGCCGTTGACGATCTCGCCGGGGATGCCGAACGCCTCACCACGGTGATAGATGTCCTTGGTCGAGGTCGAACGCGCCTGAGCGGTACCCATGGCGTATTGGTTGTTCTCGATCACAAAGACAACCGGCAAGTCCCAGATCGCCGCCATGTTGAAAGTCTCGTAAACTTGGCCCTGGTTTGCCGCACCGTCCCCGAAATAGGTGAAGGTCACGCCGCCGTTCTCTTTATACTTGTCGGCAAAGGCCAGCCCCGCGCCCAGCGGGACCTGCGCGCCGACGATGCCGTGGCCGCCGTAGAAATGCTTCTCTTTCGAGAACATATGCATCGAGCCGCCCTTGCCCTTGGACAGGCCACCCTCGCGCCCGGTGAGTTCGGCCATCACGCCGCCCGGATCCATACCACAGGCCAGCATGTGACCGTGGTCGCGGTAGGAGGTGATGCGTTTATCGCCCTCTTTCGCGGCAGCTTCGAGACCGACAACAACCGCCTCTTGTCCGATGTAAAGGTGGCAGAAACCACCAATCAGACCCATACCGTAAAGCTGGCCCGCCTTTTCCTCGAATCGGCGGATCAGCAGCATCTCGCGGTAGTATGTGGTCAGTTCTTCCGCAGAAACATTTGGTTTCTTTGTGGTTTTTCGCGCAGCCATTGTGGCGATCTCCCCCTTTCGGCAAGATAGTTTAGTGTTAAACTATCTCTTAAAGCATTTCCTTCTGTCTGGCGAGTGTAAATGTGACGCAGCGGCACCCCGTGCGGAATCCAGCCGGAAACCTGCCGCGAAGTCTTTGGTTCAATGGAGGTTTTGGGGAAGAGCCCGAATGGGTTTAGCGAATGACGATCTCATCCGCGCGGATCATGCCCAGAACCGAACGGGCCTGCTGATCCAGAAGGTCGAGATCGAGATAGGTGTCGGATAGTCGACGGGTCAGGTTTTCCATCTCGGTGATGTCGGCCTCAAGCGTGGCCAGGTCGCGTGACAGAGCATCCCGTTCCGCCGCAATCTCGACCCGCCGGAACAGGCCGTAGTCGCCCTGCACGGCGGCAAAGGTGAAATACACACCCAGCATGAACGCCACCGAGAAGAAAAGGACTGCGCCCAAACCGGGCCGATTGGAACGGGACACTCTGTTACCGCCGTATGAAACTTGCCTCAAAAACGCGCCCTTTGCGGGCATCTGAAAGCACTATGTCACAGGTGATTCGCCTTGTGAATCCCTTGATTAACGGAAATTCCGCTTTCGAGTCAGAAAGTCACAGGGCGCGCCGAAACTACTGCTCCAGCGCGGCGACGCCGGGGAGGGTTTTACCTTCCATCCATTCCAGAAACGCGCCGCCGGCCGTCGAGATATAGGAAAAATCTCGCGCCGCGCCCGATGCGTTGAGCGCCGCAACCGTATCCCCGCCCCCCGCGACCGAGACCAACTGACCAGACCGCGTCAAAGCCGCCGCTTTCAGCGCGGCGGCGTTGGTGGCCGCGTCAAAGGGTTCAAGTTCGAACGCGCCCAGCGGGCCGTTCCAGATCAGCGTCTGGCTTTGCCCGAAGATGTCCGAGATCGCAGCCACGCTGTCGGGGCCTGCGTCCAGGATCATGCTGTCCTCGGGGCATTGATCAGCAGGCAGCACCTGATGCGCGGCGTGGGCTTCGAACTTCTGAGCAGTAACGATATCCGTCGGCAACACGATCTTGCAGCCCGAGGTCGCGGCCTTGGCAAGAATGTCGGCTGCGGTGTCCTTCATCTCGCGCTCGGCCAGTGATTTGCCGACGCTCACGCCTTGGGCCACCAGAAAGGTGTTCGCCATCCCGCCGCCGATCACCAGAAAATCCACTTTGTCGATCAGGTTACCCAGAAGCTCCAGCTTGGTCGACACTTTCGCGCCCCCAACCACAGCCGTCACGGGACGCTTCGGCGCGCCCAACGCGCCTTCCAGCGCCTCAAGTTCGGCCTGCATCAAACGACCGGCGCAGGAGGGCAGAAGGCGGGCGATTGCCTCGGTCGAGCTATGGGCGCGGTGCGCAGCGGAAAACGCATCGTTGCAATAGGCATCGCCCAGTCGCGCCATTCCGGCGGCCAGATCGGGATCGTTCTTTGTCTCGGCTGCGTGGAAGCGAGTGTTTTCCAGCAGCAGAACCTGACCGGGTTGCAGCGCCTGCGCCGCCAGTTCCGCCTCGGTGCCCACACAGTCGGCGGCAAACAGAACCTCGGCCCCGAACGAGGCCTCAAGCGTCGGAACCAACTGTTTCAGAGACAGGCTCTCGCGACGTTCCCCACCGGGACGACCGAAATGGGCCAACAGGATCGGCTTGCCCCCAGCAGCCAGAATATCGCGCACGGTGGGAACGATGCGCTGGATGCGGGTCGCGTCGGTCACAACGCCGTCCACCACCGGCACGTTGATATCGACGCGCACCAGTACGCGTTTGCCGTTCAGGTCCATGTCGTCCAGCGTTTTCCAGCCCATCGCGCAATCCTCGTGTTTTGATACCTTATTTAGGCGGTTCTTTTCCTGCATTTTGCCCTCAGGTCAATGCGTCACTTGGCTTTCACCCGCTTGGGGCATAGGTATTTGCCAAGACCAATCGACAGGAGGGCCTCATGGCCGAGATCAAAGACCCCGAAAACACCATCATCATCGAACTGAAGGACGGCAATGTCGTGATCGAATTGCTGCCCGACGTCGCGCCCCAGCACAGCGCGCGGATGAAGGAACTGGCGCGCGGCGGCGAGTATGACAACGTGGCCTTCCATCGTGTGATCGACGGGTTCATGGCCCAGACCGGTGACGTGCAGCACGGCGATATGGAAGACGGGTTCAACCTGCGTATGGCAGGCACCGGCGGGTCGTCGCTGCCCAACGTTCCGGCCGAGTTCTCGAAACTGCCGCATGACCGGGGCACGCTGGGCGCGGCGCGGTCGCAGAACCCGGACTCGGCTAACTCGCAGTTCTTCATCAACTTCAAGGACAACCACTTCCTGAATGGCCAGTACACGGTCTATGGCCGCGTCATCGACGGCATGGAGCATGTGGACGCCATCGTGCGCGGCGAGCCGCCCGCGAACCCCGACCGCATGATCAGCGTCAAGGTGGCCGCCGATGCATAAGCTGGCCGCCGCATTCGCCCTGCTGGCCAGCCCCGCGCTGGCCACAGGCCTTGAAATCGAGGTCGAGGGCGAGGGTGCAAACGGCACCATCACCGTTGACCTGTTCGATGACGTTGCCCCGAAACACGTGGAACAGATCGCGGCGCTGGCGTCCGAGGGTCAGTATGACGGCGTGGTGTTTCACCGCGTGATCGACGGCTTCATGGCCCAGACCGGAGACGTTCAGTACGGCAATCAGACCAGTGACGGTTTCAACGCCAGCTACGCCGGGCGTGGTGGTTCAAACCGCCCCGATCTGCCTGCCGAGTTCTCGGACATCACCTTTGACCGGGGTGTCGTGGGCATGGCGCGGTCGCAGAACCCCAACAGCGCCAACTCGCAGTTCTTCATCATGTTTGCACCGGGTCCGTTTCTGGACGGGCAGTATACGGTCGTCGGTCAGGTCACAGGCGGCATGGACGTGGTTGACGCGATCAAGCGCGGTGACGGCCAGAACGGGGCTGTTATCGGCCAGCCCGACGTGATGAAAAAAGTCACCGTCACCGAGTAACGAAAGACCCCGGCGCTGCCTGCAGTGCCGGGGTTCTGTTTCTTCACTGCCGCTGATGGCAAAGCAGTGTGTCAGTCATCCGACGACATCGCCTTCCAGATCAGCGCACCGACCGCGCCTCCGATCAGCGGGGCGACCCAGAATAGCCAAAGCTGCGCAAGGGCAGGGCTGTCGGCAAACAGCGCCACGCCGGTCGAGCGGGCCGGGTTGACCGAGGTGTTGGTCACCGGGATCGACACCAGATGGATCAGCGTCAGCCCCAGACCGATTGCGATGGGGGCAAAACCAGCAGGCGCACCGCTGGACGTTGCGCCAAGAATGATCAGGATGAAGAACGCGGTCATCACAATCTCGATCACCAACGCGGACATCAGCGAATACCCTCCAGGGGATGCCTCGCCATATCCATTCGATGCAAAACCGCCGACCCCGGCGAAATCCGGTGCGCCGCTGACGATCAGATACAGAACCACAGCCGCCGCAATCGCGCCGATCACTTGCGCGGCCCAGTAGGGCAACAGGTCCTTGGCCGGAAAGCGCCCGCCGATCATCAAACCCAGGCTCACCGCCGGGTTGAAATGTCCGCCCGAGATATGGCCCACCGTATAGGCCATCGTCAGAACCGTCAGGCCAAAGGCCAGTGAAACACCCAGCCACCCGATGCCCACATCTGCAACACCCGCCGCCAGAACCGCGCTGCCACAGCCGCCAAGGACCAGCCAGAATGTACCGAAGAACTCGGCCATAAGTTTCGATGACATGAAAACACCTCCGCAAATCAATGGGTTTTAGTTTAATTCAAATAGTATTTTTTGTGAAATTGAAGGATAGGGGGATTTTTTGCCAGGATAAGGCAGATTGGAACCACAAATATTGTATATGTGCAGCTCGACGTCCAGCAGAATGAGCGCCCGCTGTGAGCCCCTTACAGACATACTGTTCGAACAACCAAAATCTAAAGATCGTCTTTCTTGTCAGAATAAAGTGGTGAGTCCTGTTTGATTTTATCGATCCAATTCGACAGGTGAAAAATGTAAATCCCAAAAGGGATTCCTACCGTCACAAGGGCTAAAACAGCCAAAACCCAAACTAGAATTGCCCGGTAGTATACGCCCACACTCGAAAGATAGCCGACTATCTGCGATTCAAAGAAAATCATGGAAAATGCGCAGACACCGCAAAAGGCGCTAACTGCTAGAAGCTTTTTTGTCATGAGAACACAAGTCCGATCAGACAAGTTCAAAGTGTGCAGTTCGACAAGTTCTTATCTTATCTTCCAATTGGTTTGAACGACTGCTTGGTCCTCATATCGACATTCCAAACCGCGATGAGCGCTCCAAAAAACAGAGCGCCACAGGACCTCCTGCGGCGCTGCCGATTTCTGTCACTGTGTCGGGATTGAAGCTTACTGCTTCACTTCCGCCGCCGGGTTTGCGCCCGATTTGCCGCTGCGGCCCGGGTTCAGGGGGTCGTCCTGACGCTGGACCGAGCCTTCGAAATGCGCGCCGCTTTCGATGGCGATGGTCTTGTGGATGATGTCGCCTTCGACCCGTGCGGTCGAGGTCAGGCGGACCTTCAGACCACGCACGCGACCCACGATGCGGCCGTTGACAACGACGTCGTCGGCGGTGACTTCGCCCTTGATGGTGGCGGTTTCGCCGATGGTCAGCAGATGCGCGCGGATGTCGCCTTCGACGGTGCCTTCAACCTGAATATCACCGCTCGTCTTGAGGTTGCCGGTGATGTGCAAGTCCGAAGACAGGACCGATGCCGGAGGTTTGGGCTTGGGCGGGGTGCTGGCCTTGGTTTCAGCCGGTGCAGGGGTCGCCGGTGTGGCCGGAGCGGCCGGTTTTGCTGCCTCGGCTTCTTTCGACCCGGGCTCGTTGATTTTGCTCTTAGAAAACATTTCTCGCAGCCTTGATGTAAGTCATTGGGTTTACAGGTTTTCCGTTCACACGCACCTCATAGTGCAAATGTGTGCCGGTAGACCGTCCGGTGCTACCCATATCAGCAATATGATCCCCGCGCGAGACCCTTTGACCGACCTTTACGTTGATCTTGGTGTTATGAGCGTAAAGTGTCTCAATTCCGAAGGCGTGCTTGATCTTGACGAGCCGCCCAAAGCCCGATTGCCAGCCCGCGTGGGTGACGACTCCGTCAGCGGTTGCAAAGATATCTGTGCCATGTGCGCCCGCGAAATCCGCGCCGTTATGCATACGCCGACCACCGGTTTTGGGGTCGCGACGGGTGCCGTAGCCGCTGGTATAGCGCACGGCTGCGTTTACCGGGCTGGCGAAGGGGGCTTTTTCAGCGGCAATGCGATAGAGGTTCAGCTGATCCATCTGTTGCAGCAATGTGTTCGCCCGGACCTCGTCCGCAGACAGGTCTTCTTCTTCACCGCGTGTGCTGAAGGATAAAGGGGTCAGCGGACCGCCCATACCGCTATATCCGCGCCGGACCTCTTCGATGATGCGATCTGTGGGCATGCCTGCGCTGCGGAACATCTTGTCCAGCGGCTCGACCGAGATCACCATTGCCTCTTCCAACTGGCGAAAAATCTCGTCGTTGCGTTCCTGCATCAGGCGGATTTCCAGTTCCAGATCGTCCCGCTGATCCAGCGCGTCCAGCGCATTGGCGGCGATCTGGTCACGCTGCTCTGCCGTGCGGGCCAGCGCGTCGGTCATGAATTCCATCTGAGCAGGGTTGGCGACCGAGGCCATATACATGTCGGTGCCGTCAGTTTCCTGCTGCAGCTTGGCCAGTTCGGTCCGAACCTCTTCGCGCTGCTTCATGGTGGCGCGCAGGGTGGTCTGGATCACTTCGATCCCGGTCTCCAACTCGCGGCGGCGGTTCTCCGAGGCCAGAAGTTCCGACTGCATCGCCGAAATCTGCTCTAACGCCGCATTGAACCGGTCCTGTGCCGCCAGCGCTTCCTGCGCCCGCGCATCGCGTTCGGTCGACAGGATGTTCAGACGTTCCTGATAGGTGGCCTGATCCCTTTTCGCCTGCTCGCGGAAGTTGCCCGACCCGATGCTGTCCATCAGCAGGATCGCCGTGGCCACCGCTGTCCAGCCGACCATGACCGCGACACCGGCGACGGCTGCCACCTGCGTCTCGGAACTCAGACGGATAAACCGTGTGTCTTTGTCGGATTTCAGAAAGACCCGGCGTTCGGGAAAGTGCCGTTCAAGCAGCGCATGTAGTTTGATTGCCAGACGTGTTCTCACGCGTCTTATCCTCTCGTCCCCAAGATCGGGACCGGTCGTGAGTGAGTGCGTCGCCGTCCCTTGGGGCGTTTGCATAAAGGGCCGGTCGCGGTCGGGCAAGTTTGTTGACCCATCCGCCGCGATCCATGCGGATTTTCCGCGGTTCATCGGCGGGATATTGCCGAAATTAACGGAAACACATCATTTTGAGACCTGACCGGGCGCAGGCAGGTCTTCGGTCAGCGGCCAGTAGAAGTCGGGCGGCAACCCGGCCTCGGCGCGTTTTTCTTCGTTGAACGGGGGTTTGAGCACCCCGTGGAAATAACGCCGGACGAGATCGTGGAACACGTCCTTCGGGTCGGCGTTTTCGCGACCGCAGAGGAAATGGAACCATTTCGATCCATAGGCCACATGGCCGACCTCTTCCGCATAGATCACCTCCAGCGCGGCGATGGCCTTATCGGCTTTGGCCTTGCGAAAGATTTCGATCATGCCGGGGGTGACGTCCAGTCCGCGCGCCTCTAGCACCATGGGAACCACGGCCAGGCGGCCCATCAGATCCTCGGCAGTGTCTTCCGCCGCACGCCACATGCCCGCATGGGCGGGCAGGGCGCCGTAATGGCTGCCCATGCTTTCCAGGCAATCGCAGACCATCTCGAAATGGCGCGATTCTTCTTCGGCGCATTTGACCCAGTCGTCGTAGAACCCGATGGGCATCGGCACATGCCCGAACCGAGCGATGATGTCCCAGTGCAGATCGACCGCGTTAAGCTCGATATGCGCCACCGCGTGCAGCAGGGCGATACGCCCGGCCTCGGTGCCCGGCCGCCGTTTGGGTACGTCGCGGGGGGACAATAGTTCGGGCTTTTCGGGGCGGGCCGGGTTCGGCGGTGGCGTGGCTGTGCCGACCTCGATCGCTTCGGCCTCATCTTTGCGGGCGGCGAACCACGCGGCGGCGTGGCGTTTGGACAGGGCGGTTTTGGCCCGCCCGTCCGCTGTTGTCAGTACCTCGGTCGCCATTTGGGTCAGTGTTTGAGGCACTCTGTCGCTCCGCCTGCTTGCTTCGCTGCGGGTGATAGACCGAATGGCGCACGGGGTCGAGTGTCAGAGGGCTTTGACCGCCTCCAGCACCTCGTCGACATGGCCGGGCACTTTGACTTTGCGCCAGACGCGGGCGATCTTACCCTCGCCGTCGATGATAAAGGTCGACCGCTCAATCCCCATGGATTTGCGCCCGTACATGTTCTTTTCGACCCACACGCCGTAATCCTCGCACACGGTCGAACCTTCGTCCGACAGAAGCGGCGTGGTCAGCCCGTGCTTGGCGACAAACTTGTCGTGCTTGGCCACGCTGTCCCGCGAGATGCCGAAAACGTGAGCGCCGGAATCCGCAAAGGCCTGAAGTTGTTCTGAGAAACCAATAGATTCCTTGGTGCAGCCCGGCGTATCATCGCGGGGGTAAAAGAACAGAACGACGGTGCCACCGCGCAGATCGGAAAGTGTCACCTCGCCGCCACCGTCCCGCGGCAGGGTGAAGTCAGGGGCCATGTCTGAAATGTCGGGCATTGGAAACTCCGGTAAAGAGAATTAAGGGCTGCCGATTATCATAGGGCATCCCGGACGGGTGGAAAGGCGTGGATAGCAAATTGGTGCAGCAGAAACAGGAAGGTAACGAGACGGCGGGGAAACCCAAACGTCGCCGTTCCCGCCGCCGTGCTGCCGGGCTGTGGGCCATGCGGGGCACGTTGCTTCTGGTGGTTCTGGCGCTGTTTGCCGGTTTCATGGTTCTGGGCCAGACCATCCACGCGCCCGTCTGGGTTCGGGATCGGGTCGAGGCCCGGTTGGAACAGAACATGGGCGGGCTGCAAATCCGCTTTGGCGATGTCAGTTTCATCATTCACGAAGGGTGGCGGCCGCGCTTGCGCCTGACGGATGTCAGCATCAGCGACGCGGCGGGTCAGCAGATCGCGCAGGTGTCGGACATGCGCGCAAGCCTTGCGATGCGCCCGTTGCTGCGCGGGCATGTGCGGCCCAAACGGATCAACCTCAGCGGGGCCCAGATCGCGCTGACACGCGGGGTGGACGGGGCGCTGACCCTGACCGTGGGTGCGGGGAGTGCTCCGGTGCAGGAGGCTCCGAACCTCGCCCAACTGATCGAAACTGCGGATGAGGTCTTTCTGTCTCCGGCCCTGTCGGCGCTGACCTCGGTTCAGGTGGATGCGATTACGCTGGATTTCACCGATCTGCGGCAAGGGCGGTCCTGGGTCATGGATGGTGGCCACATACAGGCCACGCGCAACGCCAGTGAAATGCGCCTAGCCACCGGCTTCTCGGTGCTGTCGGGCCGCGACTATGCCAGCGAGATTGAGGCGAACTATACCAGTGTTCTGGGTACCCCGTCGGCAAGCTTCGGCGTTTCGATCACCGATCTTCCGGCGGAAGACATCGCCGGGCAAAGCGCGGCGTTGGCCTGGTTGCAATACCTGCGCGCGCCAATATCTGGTGCCCTGCGCGGCAGCGTGGATGGCGACGGTGCAATTGGCCCCCTGTTCGCGACGCTGAACCTGGGCGCGGGCGCGCTGCAGCCGAACCCCGAGACCCTTCCGGTTCCGTTCGACTCGGCGCGCACTTATTTCACCTATGATCCCAAGCAGCAGGCGCTGGACTTCAACGAAGTGTCTGTCATGTCCGCTTGGGGGTCGATTCAGGCGGATGGCAAAGCCTTTCTGCAGGGTGTCGAAAACGGCGTGCTGGAGAGCCTGTCCGCACAACTGCGGTTTTCAGGGCTGAACGTGAACCCGGCGAACCTGTTTCCTGAACCGCTGGATCTGACACATGCGGAACTGGACCTTCAGTTGAAACTCGACCCGTTTCGGCTGCGTGTCGGACAGTTGACGATTGAAGATACCGAACACACGCTCCGCGCGCGAGGCGATCTGGTGGGCTTGCCCGATGGCTGGTCGGTCGATCTGGACGCGCATCTGGACGCGATGACCTCGGATCAGGTGCTCAGCTACTGGCCCGAGCGTCTGGCCGCCAAGCCGCGCGACTGGGTGACGAAAAACCTGCACGAGGGCGAGTTGTCGGACATGGATTTCGCCCTGCGTCTGCGCCCCCGTGAAAAACCGGATATCTATCTGGATTTCGGGTTCAGCAAGGCGACGATTCAGTTCGTCAAAACGTTGCCTCCGATTCAAAACGCGCAAGGGCAGGCCATCCTGATTGAAAACAGGTTCACCGCTACGGCTGAAAGCGGTGTTGTGATCGCGGATGAAGGCGGGGCCGTTGATGCCTCGGGCACGTCCTTCATCGTGCCCGATACCGAAATCAAGAAATCTTCACCCGCCATAGCGCGGATCAATGCGGCGGGCAGCGTGACAGCCGCCTTGTCCCTGCTGGATCGTCCACCGCTGAGTCTGCTCAGCAAAGCGGGGCTGCCGGTCGATCTGGCGGACGGGTCCGTCGCGTTGTCGGGAACCCTGTCCCTGCCCATGAAAAAAGGGTTGCAGTTTCAGGAGACCGAGTTCCACTTCTCTGGCGATCTCGGCAATCTCAGCAGTGACCGTCTGGTGCCTGGTTTCGCGGTCAGTGCCGATCTGCTTGACCTGAGCGGCAATCAGAACGGTGTGGAAATCGACGGGCAGGGCCTGTTCGGAGACGTCCCGATTCAGGCCCGCTGGTATCAGCCCATTGATGGCAAAACCGCGCAACGCAGTGAGTTGACGGGACAGATCGAACTGTCGCCGCGCCTGATGGACGAGATCAATGCTGGCTTGCCGCAGGGCATGCTGACCGGCAAGGGGCTGGCGGATATCACGCTGGGCATCGGCGCGGGCGAGCCGCCGAAGCTAAGCGCATCCTCCGATCTTGTCGGCGTTGCGCTTGCGATCCCCGAACTGGGCTGGCGCAAGAGCGCGAACGGCACCGGCACGCTGACCGCCGAGGCTACGCTGGGGGATCAGCTAAAGGTGGATTCCCTGCGTCTTGATGCTGCTGGCTTGCGCACGTCGGCCTCGATTTCGTTCAAGGAAGGCGAGTTCGACCGCGTGCAGTTCAGCTCATTCGATTTGGGCAACTGGCTGGCAGTTCCGGCAGAGCTGGTGTCGCGCGGCTCGGCGGCTCCGGATATCCGCGTTTTGGGCGGTGTGCTGAATCTGGGCCGCTCGACCTTCGGCTCAGGCGGCGGAGGCGCGGCGGATAGTCCAAAACTGGACGTCACGCTGGACCGTCTGCAGGTCACCGAGACAATTGCGCTGACCGGGTTCAAAGGTGCGTTCCAGACCAGCGGAGGCGTCCGTGGTCCCTTTACGGCTCTGGTCAACGGTGGCGCCTCGGTCCGGGGGGAGGTCACCCCGCGCGACGGGCGCAGCGCGGTCAACCTGAAATCTGACAATGCCGGGGCCGTCCTGCGGTCTGCCGGAGTGCTGACACAGGCGCGCGGCGGCGGCTTTGACCTGCAGCTTGAACCGGTCACTGCGCCGGGCAGCTACGACGTGATCCTGAAAATCGTAAACACGCGCATTCAGGATGCTCCGGCCATGGCCGCGCTGCTGAACGCGATCAGCCTGGTCGGGTTGCTGGATGAGATGGCGGGGCAGGGCATCTTTTTCTCGACCATCGACAGCCGGATGCGGATCACCCCAACCGAAATCAAGGTGCTTAGCGGCAGCGCGGTTGGCCCGTCGATGGGCCTGTCCTTTGACGGAACCATCGATACAGTGGCCGGGCTGCTGAACCTGCGTGGCGCGATTTCTCCAATCTATCTGGTGAACGCCATTGGAAGCGTGTTCACCAAAAAGGGTGAGGGGGTCATTGGCTTCAATTACACGCTAACCGGGCCGCTTGCCTCGCCCAAGGTCTCGGTTAACCCTCTGTCCGGTCTTGCCCCGCTGTTCCTGCGCAATCTGCTGCGCCCGCCAGCGCCCAAGGTTTCCGACGGACCCAACGCGCAGCCGCAAAAGCCGGACGAGCTTAAGAAGACGTTCGGGTCAAAGGCAAGCGACCGGTAAACCGGCATATGGCCGAATCTGTTGCAGCACTGTAAGGCGCGGCCATGAAACTGAGCGACTTTGATTTCCACTTGCCCGAAGACCTGATCGCCACCCGGCCCGCCAGCCCGCGCTCGTCGGCGCGGCTGCTGGTGGCGCAGGGCGACGCGATCACCGATAGTCACGTGTTTGACCTGCCGCACTGGCTGCAGCCCGGCGACCGGCTGGTGCTGAACGACACGCGGGTGATCCCTGCGCGCCTGAGCGGTCGGCGTCATCGAGACAGCGCTCAGGGGCCCGTGTCAGCCGCGATCGAAGCCACCCTGCTGGACCCTCAAGCCGATGGTACATGGGCCGCTCTGATCAAACCGCTGAAAAAGGTGAAGCCAGGTGAGCGTATCGTTTTCTCGGACGACCTGAGCGCCACCCTGGAGCGGGTAGAAGACGGCCAAGCCTGTTTGCGCTTCAACCTGTCAGGTGAGGATTTCGACGAGGCGCTGGAACAGGCTGGCGCGATGCCCCTGCCGCCCTACATCGCGGCTAAACGCCCGGCGGATGAACAGGACAAGACCGACTATCAGACCATCTGGGCGCGCAACTCGGGTGCCGTTGCGGCCCCAACGGCCTCTTTACATTTCGACGAACCTCTGATGCAGGCTTTGACGGATCGCGGAGTGCAGATCAGCCATGTCACCCTGCATGTGGGGGCGGGCACGTTTCTGCCCGTTAAAGTCGAAGATGTGACGACCCACAAAATGCACGCGGAATGGGGCCGGGTCAGCGCCGCAGCCGCCGAAGAGGTCCGGGCCACCAAAGCGGCGGGCGGGCGTGTAATCCCGGTCGGCACCACAGCGCTGCGCCTGATCGAAAGCGCCGCGCGCGGCGGTCGGATCGAGCCATGGGAAGGCGAGACAGGAATCTTCATCTATCCCGGCTTTCAGTTTCAGGTGACAGACGCGCTTATGACCAATTTCCACCTGCCAAAATCCACCCTGCTGATGCTGGTCTCTGCCCTTATGGGGCAGGCCCGGATGCGCGACGTCTATGCGCATGCTACTTGGCAGAAATATCGTTTCTTTTCCTACGGTGATGCGTCGCTTTTAATCCCGTGATGGGCGCGTTCCGGGCATCAAACTTCCAGAATGTCGTAGATAAGCGCGACCAAGGCGGGTTTTGATCGCAAAACAAAGGCCAAACAGGTCGGCAACACTCCGGAGGCCCCAATGATTCAGGTCCTGTCCAGCGCGTGGGCTCTTTTGCTCGGCATGGGGCTGCTGATGGTCGGAAACGGCCTTCAGGGCACGATCCTGGGTGTGCGTGGCGAGATCGAGGGCTTTTCGACCCTGCAGATGTCTTTTGTCATGTCGGCTTATTTTGTCGGGTTTCTGGGTGGCTCGCGGCTTGCCCCCGAGATGATCCGCCGCGTTGGCCACGTGCGGGTGTTTGCGGCGCTGGCCTCATTCATATCGGCGGTTATGATCATGTACCCGATGCTGACCGATCCGGTCGCTTGGGTTCTGGGCCGCGTCCTGATCGGGTTCTGCTTTTCGGGTGTGTATGTCACTGCGGAAAGCTGGCTGAACAATGCGGCCAGCAATGAAAACCGGGGACAGGCCCTGTCTCTTTATATGATCGTTCAGATGTCCGGCATAATCGGGGCACAGGCTCTGGTGCTGGCCGGTGACCCGGCGGGGTATGAGACCTTCGTGATCGCGTCGATCCTGGTTTCGGTCTCGTTCGCGCCGATCCTTCTGTCGATTTCTCCAACCCCGGCTTTTGACACCACCAAACCGATGACCCTGCGCGAGTTGATGGGTAAATCTCCGCTGGGCTGTGTTGGCATGTTCCTGCTGGGCGGCGTGTTCTCGGCCCAGTTCGGTATGGCATCGGTCTACGGCGCGCGCGCCGGGCTGACGCTGGTCGAAATCTCGACCTTTGTTGCCGCGTTCTACATCGGGGCCATTGTGCTGCAATATCCGCTGGGCTGGTTCTCGGACCGTATGGACCGACGCTTCCTGATCCTGCTTGTTGCCGCGACAGGGGGATGTGGCGCAATCACCGGCATGATGTTTGGTGTAACCTTCCCGATCCTGCTGGCCGCCGCCTTTATCATTGGCGGCATGTCCAACCCGCTCTATTCCCTTCTCATCGCTCACGCGAATGACTTTTTGGAACCCGAAGACATGGCTGCCGCCTCGGGCGGGCTACTGTTCATCAACGGGCTGGGTGCGATTGCCGGGCCGTTGATCACCGGTTGGCTCATGGGAGATGGGGTCTTTGGACCGCCGGGCTTTTTCCTGTTTATCGCGCTTCTTTTGTTCGCAACGGCGGCCTACGCGCTGTACCGCACGACCCAGCGCGCGGCGATTCCCGTGGACGAAACCGGCACAATCTCCACATTGTATCCAACAGCGTCACCTGTTGCGCTTGAGGTGGCACAAGAGGTCGCTATAGAAGCCGCCGAAGCGGACCAGGATACGCAAGATGTTGCCTAGGACACGAGATTATGTCGCCTATGTTGCAATATGTTACTGTAACGGTTCTGTAAAACGGATTTAAATAAAGATACGTCCCTGGGGAGGGTGCAAATCGGAGTTTAGGGCATGGTTGGTCCTGAAAGTGTATTGAGTTATTGGTTAGATGAGGTTGGTCCCAAGGGTTGGTATCTGCAGGATGAGGCGTTGGACGCCGACATCCGCGACCGTTTCATCGAGACATGGAAGGTAGCGAACGAGGGCAAATTTTCGCTCTGGCTGACCTATCCAAGCGGTTCCTTGGCGTACATCATTCTGATGGATCAGTTCCCGCGAAACATGTTCCGGGGCGAGGCCAGGGCCTTTGCCACCGACCGGGCGGCGCTGGCGGCAGCAAAGTGTGCCATTGATAAGGGTTGGGATCTAAAGATTGACGAACCGGCCCGGCAGTTCTTTTACCTGCCGCTGATGCATTCGGAAAACCTGTGTGATCAGGAACGCTGCGTGCGTTTGATGTGCGAGAACATGAGCAGCGACGATTCAAGCAATCTACTGCACGCACGGGCGCATCGCGAAGTGATCCGCAAGTTCGGGCGCTTTCCATATCGGAACGAGGCCCTGTCCCGCGCCACGACCGAGCATGAGGCAGCCTATGTCAGCATGGGTGGCTACGGCGCGACGGTGCGCGAGTTGCAGGCGGCCAGCTAAGCTTCTGGCACGCAGCCCCGGATTTCGATCATCTGATCGGCAATGACGTCGGCTGATGTGGTGATCGCCTGATCTATCAACAACTCTGGCGAGTTCGCCATATCCGCAAACCGCGTCTGAACGGTTTGCAGCTTGTCCTCGATCTGTTCCAGCCGACCCAACGCCTGATTAAGACGCTGCGCCGTCGCCTCATCCAGCACACCACCATCGGTCCGCAGGTCCGCCAGTTCACTGCGCAGGTTTGTAAGCTCGCCGCGCAGTTCCTGCGCCTGATCGTGGAAAGGGGCCACGACCTGCAGGTTCTGCGCAAATTTTGATGTGACCCCGTCGACTGTCGAGACAAGCTTCCAACCCAGAAACAGGCAAAGTGCCACTAAAATCAGCGTCGCGTTCAGCAGGGCAAGTAAAAGATCTTTGAGCGTTTTGGCCATGGTAAGCCTTTCGAATATCTTGGAATTGGGAAAGTCTGCGGCGTTCAACCTCTTCTTTTCTAGCTATTGCGCCCCCTCGGGTATAGGCTGAAAACCGCACAATGCGACCAAATTGACCCTGCGTCGCTTTTGTCGCGGGGCAGTGTGTTGATGCGTTGCGGAAATTAGTTTAACGGTAAACTAAATTTTCTATCGACCTGCGCCGAGAGGGACACATGGCTGCACAATCTTTTGATCTGATCGTAATTGGCGCCGGGCCAGGGGGCTATGTCGCCGCAATCCGCGCTGCACAGCTGGGGCTGAAAACCGCAGTGGTTGAGCGCGAGCATCTGGGCGGCATCTGCCTGAACTGGGGCTGTATCCCGACCAAGGCGCTGCTGCGCTCGTCCGAGGTGTTCCACCTGATGGAGCGCGCCAAAGATTTCGGTCTGAAGGCGGACAAGGTCGGCTACGATCTGGACGCGGTTGTCAAACGCTCGCGCGGGGTTGCGGCGCAACTGTCCGGTGGCATTGGGCATCTGCTGAAGAAAAACAAGGTTGCCGTGGTGATGGGCGAGGCGACGATCCCTGCCAAGGGCAAGGTCAGCGTCAAGACCGACAAGGGCACCGAGGAACTGACGGCCAAGAATATCGTGCTGGCCACTGGCGCGCGGGCACGCGAGCTGCCGGGTCTTGAGGCCGATGGTGATCTGGTCTGGACCTACAAGCACGCGCTGCAGCCGCCGCGGATGCCCAAGAAACTGCTGGTCATCGGCTCGGGCGCAATCGGCATCGAATTCGCCAGCTTCTACAACACGCTGGGCGCCGATACGACTGTGGTCGAGGTCATGGATCGCGTACTGCCCGTCGAAGACGCCGAAATCAGCGCCTTCGCCAAGAAGGCCTTCACCAAGCAGGGCATGAAGATCATGGAAAAGGCGATGGTCAAGCAGTTGGACCGCGCCAAGGGCAAAGTCACCGCCCATATCGAAGTGAAGGGCAAGGTCGAGAAACACGACTTTGACACCGTGATTTCAGCCGTGGGTATCGTTGGCAATGTTGAAAACCTCGGGCTTGAGGCTCTGGGTGTGCAAATCGACAGAACCCATGTGGTCACCGATGAATTCTGCCGAACCGGCGTCGATGGCCTCTATGCCATCGGTGATATCGCGGGTGCGCCCTGGTTGGCACACAAGGCCAGCCACGAGGGCGTCATGGTCGCCGAGCTGATCGCGGGCAAACATGCGCATCCCGTCAAACCCGAAAGCATCGCGGGCTGCACCTACTGCCAGCCTCAGGTCGCATCGGTGGGTTATACTGAGGCGAAGGCCAAGGAGCTTGGCTATGACATCAAAGTCGGGCGCTTCCCCTTCATCGGCAACGGCAAGGCCATCGCGTTGGGCGAGCCCGAGGGGATGATCAAGACCATCTTCGACGCCAAGACCGGCGAATTGCTGGGCGCGCATATGATCGGGGCTGAAGTGACCGAGATGATTCAGGGTTATGTGGTGGGTCGCCAGCTGGAGACCACCGAAGAAGACCTGATGAACACGGTCTTCCCGCATCCCACCCTGTCAGAGATGATGCACGAAAGCGTGCTGGATGCTTATGGGCGTGTAATCCATATGTGAGGGAAGGGGGCTCTGCCCCCGCCGCGGCAAGCCGCGACTCCCCCGGGATATTTATTGGCCAGATGAAGCAGGGGATCCACACTTCATCTGGCTAAAAATATCCCGGAGCGCGAGGCAGAGCCTCGCAAAAAGTCCTAACGGTTCAGAGCGTCCAGAATGCGGGCCCAAGAGCGGATGCCCTTGTGGAAGCTTTTGACGTCATACTTCTCGTTGGGCGAGTGGATGGCGTCATCATCGTTGGCATAGCCCACCAGCATCGAATCTAGCCCCAGAACCTCGTGGAAGTAGCCGACCACAGGGATCGAGCCGCCCATGCCGGTAAACACGGCCTCGCGGTTCCATTCTTCGGACAGCGCGCCGCGGGCGGCTTCGAACTCGGGGCGGTCGAGGTTCATGACCGAGGCGGGGTCGCCCGCCACGTTGTCCTCCCACTCGATCTTCGCATCGGTCGACAGGCGGTCTTCGACGTGTTTGCGGATCTTGCCGCGCAGCGCGGCGGGGTCCATGTCGCCGACCAGACGGCAGGTGATCTTGCAATGTGCCTTGGACGGGATCACGGTTTTGGTGCCGACCCCTCGATAGCCACCCCACAGGCCGTTGATTTCAAGCGTCGGGCGGGCCCATTGCTGTGCCAGCGTCGAGTATCCCTTTTCGCCGTGCGGCTGGGAATAGCCCACCGAGTTCAGGTATTCCGTCTCGTCAAAGCCGCAGTTCTCCCACTGGTGCAGTTGCTCGGCCGAGACCTCGTGGACGCCTTCGTAGAAGCCGTCGACGGCGACGCGGCCGGTGTCTTCGTCATAGAATGACGCGATGATCTTGGACACTTCGCGCAGCGGGTTCAGGCCGGGGCCGCCGTAATGGCCCGAATGCAGGTCGATGCGCGGGCCGGTGAGGGTGAATTCCTCTTCGAGCAGGCCGCGCAGTTGCGAGGCAATCGAGGGAACGCCGCGCGAGACCATGGACGTGTCGCAGACCAGCGCCAGATCGGCCTTCAGTTCCTCGGTATGATCCTTGAGGAACGGCACCAGCGAGGGCGAGCCGGATTCCTCTTCGCCTTCGAAGAAGAAGGTGATGCGGCAGGGCATCTTGCCGTGAACGGCCTTCCACGCGCGGCAGGCCTCGATAAAGGTCATCAACTGGCCCTTGTCGTCGGACGAACCCCGCCCGCGGATCACTGTGCCATTTTCAGTTTCTTCAAGCGCGGGATCGAACGGGTCTCGATTCCACAGGCTCAGTGGGTCGACGGGTTGGACATCGTAGTGGCCGTAGAACAGCACATGGGGCCCATCGCCATCTTCGCCCACATGACCAACGACCATCGGGTGTCCGGTTGTCTCACGCTTGTCGGCCGCAACACCCAGGCTTTGCAGATCTGCAACCAGCCAACCGGCGGCCTGATCCACTTGTTCCTTGTAAGCCGGATCGGTCGAGATTGACGGGATACGCAACAGTTCCATCAAACGGTCGATCGAAGTTTGCAGATCGGAATCGATCCGGCTAAGCACAGCGTCTAAAGACATAGCGGGCTCCTGATTTTGGTGGTGTGTGCGGGACCCTATCAGGGTCAAAGGTGCCGTCCAGTGGGCACCGCGCCGAAATTCGTCTAATATCGGAAACCTGTCAACGAGGTGTATGTGCCCTGCGTCGTTTCCTCGCGTCTGATGGCCATAACTTCACTTGTGGCAGAGGGGCCAAACTTATATTTGATGCAAATCAAAGTTGGGTTCTGCGGTTTGGCTGTACTGAGTTGAGGCATAAGAACGCAAATAGCCGTCCAGACAGAAAGATCTGTCAAAAACGGCGGAATTCTTGTCCGGGGCGGGAAGCGCGTCGGGCAGACAAGGAGGGTCCGGTGGACTATACTGCTCAGCTCGATACAGCGATTGCCAGGCTGCATGACGAAGGACGTTACCGAACCTTTATCGACATCGAACGTCGCAACGGACATTTCCCGCATGCAGTGCGGACCCGCCCGGACGGGTCGCATCAGAACATCACTGTCTGGTGTGGCAACGATTATCTGGGCATGGGGCAGAACCCTGTTGTTCTGGAAGCCATGCACGAAGCCGTCGATGCGGCCGGTGCCGGATCGGGTGGCACCCGCAATATTTCGGGCACAACTGTCTATCACAAACGGCTTGAGGCCGAACTGGCCGATCTGCACGGCAAAGAGGCCGCGCTGCTGTTCACAAGTGCGTATATCGCCAACGACGCAACCCTGAGCACGCTGCCCAAGCTGTTCCCCGGTCTGATCATCTATTCTGACGAGTTGAACCACGCCTCGATGATCGAAGGCGTACGCCGCAATGGCGGGGCAAAGCGCATCTTCCGCCATAACGATGTGGCCCATCTGCGCGAACTGCTCGAGGCTGACGATCCTGCGGCGCCCAAGCTGATCGCGTTTGAGTCGGTTTATTCGATGGATGGCGATTTCGGCCCCATTGAAGAGATTTGTGATCTGGCCGATGAGTTCGGCGCGTTGACCTATATTGATGAGGTCCACGCGGTTGGCATGTACGGCCCCCGCGGCGGTGGCGTGACCGAGCGGGACCGTCTTGCCCACCGGATCGACATTATCAACGGCACACTGGCAAAGGCCTATGGCGTGATGGGTGGATACATCGCCGCCAGCGCCAAGATGTGTGACGCCGTGCGCTCCTATGCGCCGGGGTTCATTTTCACCACATCGCTGCCTCCGGCAGTTGCTGCGGGTGCTGCAGCCTCGGTTGCGCATCTGAAACGCGCGCCTGAATTGCGCGAGCAGCATCAGACACAGGCAAAAATCCTCAAGCTGCGGCTAAAGGGGATGGGTTTGCCGCTGATTGACCACGGCAGCCACATCGTTCCGGTTATCGTGGGTGACCCGGTGCATACCAAGAAACTCAGTGATATGCTGCTGGATGACTATGGCATTTATGTGCAGCCGATCAATTTCCCGACCGTCCCGCGCCGAACCGAGCGTCTGCGCTTTACCCCATCCCCAGTGCATGGACCCGACGAAATGAACCGTTTGGTGCAGGCGATGGACGAACTTTGGTCACATTGTGCGCTAAATCGCGCCGAACTTGCAGGCTAACCTCACGGTTAAGTGTGCAACTGGTTTGTCGCATGTTAAGCTTACGCTAACAAAAACAACGGACGAATCGTTAAGGGAATGATTCGCCGTTAGCGCGAAACGCGCGACAGGCAAAATGGGGCGGCAGGAATGATTGGGCGCAGATCACAGCGCGATTCCGAAGAGGACACGGATGTCAGACCGAAAGGTTATGACGACTATGAGGTTCGGCTTGGCGACATGATGCGCGGTGAGCGCGCCACCATGGGCAAGTCGCTTCTGGACGTGCAGCGCGAATTGCGGATCAAGGCCACCTACATCGCCGCCATCGAAAACGCTGATCCCGATGCTTTCGACACACCCGGTTTCATCGCCGGGTATGTGCGTTCCTACGCCCGCTATCTGGGCATGAACCCGGATGAGACCTTTGCCGCCTTCTGCAAGGAAAGCGGGTTCGAGGTCGCCCACGGCATGTCGGCTGAGGCCTCGGTGGTGCGTAAACCCCTTGGCGGCACTCCGGCGCGTGGCCCGATGGGGCATGATCCGTTTATCTCTCCGAATACGCCGTTTGTTCCGGGCCGCGAGTCTCTGGTCAGCCAGATTGAACCCCGCGCAATAGGCTCATCGCTGGTGTTGCTGATGCTGATCGGCGGGATTGGTTATGGCGGCTGGTCGGTTTTGAACCGGATTCAGCAAGTGCAGGTCAGCCCGGTTGAACAGGCACCTGTGGTGCTGGCTGATCTCGACCCGCTGGATGCGGCGCGCAACAACAGCGAAACGGTCGAAACAGCGGCTGCCCCAACGGCTGAGGCGCTGGATCGCCTCTATCGCCCGCAGGCTCTGGACGTTCCGGTCTTGGTTGCCCGCGATGCTCCGATCTCGACCCTTGATCCGCGCAATGTCGGCACGTTCCGCCCGCCGGAACCGCCGAAGGTCGAGCTGGCCGAGGTGCATACGGTTGAAAGACCGGCCCTGCCGCAAGTGGTCGAACAGATTGACACCACGCTCAAAATTGTCGCCGTCAATCCGGCTTGGATGCGGGTGACTGCCGCCGATGGCAGCGTGATCTTCGAAGGCACGCTGGGTACGGTTGAACAAGGCAACGTGTTCGAAGTGCCGCTGACCGAAGAACCCCCGCAACTGCGCGCGGGCGCGTCGGGTTCAGTGTTCTTCTCGATGAACGGTGAACATTACGGCCCCGTAGGCGCGCCGGGCACGGTCGCCAAGGGCGTTGTTCTGTCGAAGGAGTCCGTGGCCGAAACCTATGCGGTTGCCGATCTGGAAGCCGAACAGAACAGCGCGCTGAAACAAGTCGTGGCCGAGCTTCAGTCGCAGGCGACAGAAGAGCCCGCCGAGTGATCTAGCCATTGCGGAGTTTAGGTTGCCGGACTATCTAAAGGCGCAACCCAGGCAGACGCGGACCGGTCCTCATGTCCCTTAATCACGTACGTCCATGGCGCGATATCTATCGCCGCAAATCCCGTCAGATCATGGTCGGGAACGTACCCGTTGGTGGGGATGCGCCGATTGCTGTGCAGACCATGACCAACACGCTGACCACCGACGTAGCGGCCACCGTCGCGCAGGTACAGGCCGCAGCCGAAGCGGGTGCGGATATCGTGCGCGTTTCGGTCCCCGATGAAGCATCTTCCAAAGCGTTGAAAGAGATTGTGCGCGAAAGCCCGGTACCCATCGTGGCCGACATTCACTTCCACTATCGCCGCGGGATCGAGGCTGCCGAGGCTGGGGCCGCCTGCCTTCGCATCAACCCCGGCAATATCGGTGACGAAAAGCGGGTCAAAGAGGTGATCGCCGCCGCACGGGACCACAATTGCTCGATCCGCATCGGGGTGAACGCGGGGTCGCTGGAGAAACACCTGCTTGAGAAATACGCCGAGCCATGCCCCGAGGCGATGGTCGAAAGCGGGCTGGAACATATCCGCATTCTTGAGGACAACGATTTCCACAACTTCAAGATCAGCGTCAAAGCCAGCGATGTCTTTCTGTCCGCCGCCGCCTATCAGGGCATAGCCGAGGCCACCGACGCGCCGATCCATCTTGGCATCACCGAGGCCGGAGGGCTGGTCAGCGGCACCATCAAATCCGCCATTGGCCTGGGCAATCTGCTGTGGATGGGCATCGGCGACACGATCCGTGTCAGCCTGTCAGCCGATCCGGTGGAAGAGGTCAAGGTAGGCTTTGAAATCCTGAAATCCCTTGGCCTGCGCCATCGTGGGGTGAATATCATCTCCTGCCCCTCCTGCGCGCGTCAGGGGTTTGATGTGATCAAGACGGTCGAGGCGCTTGAGCATCGGCTGGAACACATCAAAACGCCCATGTCCCTGTCTATCATCGGCTGCGTCGTGAACGGCCCCGGAGAGGCGTTGATGACCGACGTGGGCTTCACCGGCGGCGGGGCTGGATCGGGCATGGTCTATCTGGCGGGCAAGGCCAGCCACAAGATGTCGAACGATCAGATGATCGACCACATCGTCGAGCAGGTCGAGAAAAAGGCCGCTGAACTGGATGCCGCGCAGGAGGCGGCAGAGTAGCGTTTCGTAAGAACCCGACAGGTGCCGCCAGATCGTAAGATTAGCAAGTCTCGCAAACGAGGCTTCAATGCCAACGAGGTCGGCTGACGGCCACGCAGGTGTTGACAGATTATATCCTCGTAAGGCCATGATTTGCATATGCGGATCGCGGCCCTTCTTCTTTCAATCACCTTCATCGCCATAGCGGACACCGCCCGCTCTTGCGAACTGGCCTTGGCTTTGGCGCTTGATGTTTCGGGCAGCGTGGATGCCGACGAACACAGGTTGCAGCGTCAGGGGCTGGCCTCGGCGTTGCTGGATTCTGACGTTGTAACAGCGGTGTCTGCTCAACCCGGCGGGGTCGCGCTTATGGTTTATGAATGGTCGGATTCGCGGCAACAGAACCAAATTGTCGCCTGGCGGCTGGTGAAAGGCACTGCCGGGTTGAACGCGGTGGCCGCCGAGGTTCTAGCGGCGCCAAGAAGCGCGACAGGCGCGACCGGGATTGGCCCGGCGGTGGCCTTCGGTGCGTTGATGTTCGAATACGGGCCGTCCTGCAAGCGGCGGGTGATTGATGTGTCCGGGGACGGCAAACACAACAACGGTTTTCGTCCACATGTGGCACGTGAAATGCCCGCCATGCAGGGTGTAACCGTCAACGCTCTGGTCATCGAGGGGGCCGAGCCCGAGGTGTTGGCCTATTACGTCGACCACGTCATCTCGGGCAGCGGGGCGTTTGTGGAAATCGCCGCCGGATACGCCGACTATGCGGCGGCGCTCCGGCGAAAACTGCTTCGCGAGATTCCTGTACCGGTTGCCCGACAGGACCAGCCAGAGGCCCGATCCAATTAACCCTGCTCGGCCCGAACCCCGTCGGCAATCTGCTGCATCTGTTCTGCAGGCAGGAAGCCCCGCAGCATTTCGGTGCCCAAAACGAAGGATGGCGTACCCGTGATCCGCATCCGCTGTGCCAGTGCGCGGGTCTGGGCGATCTCTTCGGTCACCTTGTCGCTGTCCATCGCATCGATGATCGCATCGCTGTCCAGCCCAAGACCGTCCGAGATGCGGCGCAAGGTGACCTCGGATGGTTCACCGCCGAACTCCAGCAGCGCGTCGTGAACCTGCTTGTAAGCATCGCCACCGGCCACCTGCTTGGTCGCGATGGCAAAGCGTGACGACAGGACCGAGCCTTCGCCCAAAATCGGCAGTTCCTTGATCACCAGCCGGATATTGCCGTCTTCGGCCAGCAGGCTTGCCACCTCGGGTACGGCCCGGCGGCAATAGCCGCAGCGATAATCCATGAACTCGACCAGTGTGATATCGCCTTCAGGGTTGCCGCCGACCCAGCTATAGCCGTCGTCGAACAGCTCGTCCGCGTTGGCGGCGACCAGTTCCTTGTCGGCATGCGCTTCAGCTGCGGCGGTGCGTTCTTCCAGAATGTTGATTGCCTCAAGGATCACTTCGGGGTTTTCCAGCAGATACTCCCGAACCTGCTCGCCGAATTCGTCTTTTTCGGCGTCACTCATGGCGTTCAGGTCCAGCGCCTGTGCGGGACTGGTGAGCATGGAAAGCCCCAGAAGGGCTGGTGCTGCATGTCTGAGGATCATTTCCGTTTCCTTTTTTCCTTTTCGGCGCGTTGTGAAGCAATCAACACATCCTGCGCCCTTTGCCAACCCGGTGAGCCTTCGGGCAACTGCCCGATGGCCCGTTTCGCGTGAATGCCTGCATCGGCCAGTTTGCCCTGCAGCGCATACCGTTCTGCGGTGACGGTCGAGGCCATCCCGCTATTGCCAACCTTAGCGTAAGCCGCCCCTAGATCGCGCATCAACCGCGCGTCGCGGTAGTCGCGGGCGCGTGCGTTTTCAAGAGCTTGCAAGGCTTCCTTCGTCTTGCCCTGTGCCAGTAAAGCCCGCCCATAGCCCGCCAGAATCAGCGAGTCATTCGGGGCCATCTCAACCGCTTGCCCATATGCTGTAACAGCCTCTTGCAACTGCCTGTTTTCCAGCATGATTTGCCCTTTTAGTTCGTAGTAGAACGGATCTTCGGGGCGCATCGCCAAAGCCTCGTCAATCGCGGCGCGGGCGCGGGCCAGATCGCGGTTCTGGTGATGGGCCGAGGCCTCGCGCATCATGCGAATGTCGTAGTCGGTTTCCTCATGCGATCGACGCAGGGTCCATGTGGGTGAGCGCAGAAAGGCCGAGAGTTTGCCTTTGACCCGTGCGAACCAGTAATCGGCATTGGCATTCGGCTGTGCCTTGTCGCCGAACTGATCCAGAAACGTCTCAGCCACGCGCAGGCGTTCGCGACTGGTCGGGTGTGAGCGCATATAGGGGTCCTGATTGGCTGGGCTCAGCAATTCCTGACCGGCAAACTTTCGATGCAGCTTAACCATGCCACTGGGTGAGATGCCTGCCCATCGCAAATAGCTGGCTGCACTCCGGTCGGCGGCGGATTCCTCGGCCCGTGTATGCCCCAGAAAACTGCGCAGGGCGGCAGATTGCGTACCTGTAGCGATCCCGGCCGCGGCTTCCCCAGCGCCGGCGGCTCCGGCGATCAGGGCGAGGGCAGTGCCCAGACCGGCCTTGCGCTTCGCGGCTTTCAGATTTTCGGCGCGCCGAGCCAGGTGGCCGTTGGCGATATGCGCCGCCTCATGCGCGATTACGGCTTGCAGCATGTCGGGGCTGTCCACCGTCAGAATCAGCCCATAATTCAGATAGATAGCGTTGTAGTCTATGACGAAAGCGTTGAAGGTGCTGTCATTGACCACCAGGATGCGCACGCGATTGGTGTTCAGGCCAGCGGCGCGCAGTACCGGAAAGGCCAGTTCGCGCAACCCGTGTTCTATATCAGCGTCCCGGATCAGGCCTTGCGCATGGCTTTGCGCGGCTGCTGCCAGCCACATCACCGCAGCCAGCATCAGGGCCGGGATTGACGCCAGCCTGGATACGCGTTCAAAAGCCATGGCTGCAACATGGGAGATGGGCATGAGAAACTCAACCCGGTCCGGGGTCGATCCTTTCATTGTGATGGATGTGATGGAGGCCGCGCGCAAAGCCGAGGAGGCAGGTCGCCACGTGATCCATATGGAGGTCGGCCAGCCCGGAACCGGTGCCCCCAAGGGCGCGACTAAGGCCTTGGCAAGCGCAATGGAACAAGGCCCGCTGGGCTATACCGTGGCGCTGGGTCTGCCCGCGTTGCGGCAGCGCATCGCCCGGATGTATGGCGAATGGTACAATGTCGATCTGAACCCCGAGCGGGTGGTGATCACCCCCGGATCCTCGGGCGGTTTCCTGCTGGCCTTCACCGCACTGTTCGACAGCGGCGACCGCGTTGGCATCGGCGCGCCGGGATACCCCTCGTACCGTCAGATACTGAAAGCTCTGGGTCTGGTGCCCGTCGATCTGCCCACTGCGCCGGAGAACCGGTTGCAACCAATTCCGGCCGATTTCGCCGGGTTGGACCTGCAGGGGCTTATGGTTGCTTCACCCGCGAACCCCACCGGCACCATGCTGGATCACGCGGCCATGCGCGCGCTGATCGACGCAGCGCAGGGGCAGGGCGCATCCTTCATCAGCGACGAAATCTACCACGGTCTGGAGTATGAGGCCAAAGCCGTCACCGCGCTAGAACTGACGGATGAGTGCTATGTGATCAATTCGTTCTCCAAGTATTTCTCGATGACCGGCTGGCGCGTCGGCTGGATGGTGGTGCCCGAGGATCAAGTGCGCGTGGTCGAGCGCATTGCGCAGAATATGTTCATCTGCGCGCCGCATGCCAGTCAGGTCGCGGCACTTGCGGCGATGGAGTGCGAGGACGAACTGCAGGCCAATTTGGACATCTATCGCCAGAACCGCGCCTTGATGCTGGACAGTCTGCCCAAAGCTGGCTTCACCAACATCGCGCCGCCTGACGGGGCGTTTTATGTCTATGCCGACGTGTCGGACCTGACCAATGACAGCCGCGCCTTTGCGGCCGAGATTCTCGACAAGGCCGGTGTCGCCGTCACGCCCGGTCTGGATTTCGACCCGGAACGCGGCCACACGACGCTGCGCTTTTCCTACGCTCGTGCCACCGCTGACATTCAAGAGGGGCTGGACCGGCTGCATACCTTCATGGCCGAGCGCGGGGCGATCACGGAACGGGCCTGAGCCGTTCACAAACGCCACCCGATGGGATAGGCTGGCGCGCAAACGATCTCGGGAAAACTTGAGGCCATGAGCAGGATACTCTTTTGCATCGCGCTGATCTGGGCGCTGGCTGGTGCTGCCGTTGCGCAGGATTTCAGCGCGTTGGCGCGTATTCAGCCTAAGGACAGCCGGATCGTCGATACCGGGCAGACCGGTGTACGCGTGGACCTTAGCCTCAGCCAGGGTGTGCCATACCGCATCTTCACCCTGCGCGATCCCTACCGGATGGTTCTGGATTTTCAGGAGGTGGACTGGACCGGCCTGAACCGCGACGACTTCCTGCAATCCAAGCGCATCAGCGGTGTGCAGTTCGGTGCCTACGTGCCGGGCTGGTCGCGTCTGGTTCTGGAACTGGGCGCGCCGATGGCTGTAGATACAGCGGATTTGCGGATCAATGAGGTCTCGGGCACGGCGCTGTTGTCGCTGCATCTGAAAGGCACCGATTTTGACGCTTTCAACGCCTCGGCAGGTGCGCCGCGCAACCCCGGTTGGGATTTGCCGGAACCGGCGGTGATCGACGGTGTGGTCCCGCGCAATGCAGACCGCACCCTGCGCGTGATGCTGGATCCCGGCCATGGGGGCATTGATCCGGGGGCCGAGGTCGGCGGGATCGACGAGAAGACCATGATGCTGGTCTTTGCACGGGAGCTGCGCGAGCTGCTTTTGCGGTCAGGCGGTTACGAGGTGGTTCTGACTCGCGTCGAGGATCAGTTCGTCTCGCTGGAACGCCGCATTGCACTGGCGCATCGGGCCGGGGCGGATGTGTTCATTTCTCTGCACGCCGATTCACTCTCGGAAGGGCAGGCACATGGCGCGGCGGTTTATACCCTGTCTGCGGATGCGTCGGATGTGGCCAGCGTGAAGCTGGCCGAACGGCATGACCGGGGCGACCTGATTTCAGGTATCGACCTGAACGGGGCCGACGATCAGGTGGCCGATGTCCTGCTGGACATGGCACGGCAGGAAACCAAACCCCGCACGAACGCGCTGGCGCAAGCTTTGGCGAACGGCATGGCGCAGCAGGGCGGGCCCATGAATAGCAAACCCTTGCGCACGGCCTCTTTTTCGGTGCTCAAGGCGGCGGATATCCCTTCGGTACTGGTTGAACTTGGATTTCTTTCCAGCGCCAGAGACTTGAAAAACCTGAAAAATCCGGAATGGCGGGCGAAGATGGCGGTGGGCATCAAAAGCGGTCTGGATGACTGGCACCAGCAGGATGTGATCCGGCAAACCCTGATTGGTCAGTGACCCGGGCGTCCAAAACGGCTAGAATGCGCTTGTGGTTTTGACCCTTGTGCCGTGCATCCCTATATAGGCGGCAGCGCGAGAAAAAGGCAGTAACGTGATCCGGTTCATTCTTTCGATTTTCGGGGCGATCTTCAGCCTCGTAACTTTGGGTATCTTCATGGCCGCACTGGTGATCGGTGCGGTCTTTTGGATGTATGGCCGTGACCTGCCCAGCCATGAATCGCTGGCGCAATACAAGCCGCCAACCATCAGCCGGATATACTCGGGCGAAGGGCAACTGATCGACGAATTCGCACAAGAGCGCCGCCTGTTCACGCCGTCGGAAGAAATCCCCGATCTGGTGAAACAGGCGTTCATCTCGGCGGAAGATAAGAATTTCTACACCCATCAGGGCTATGACCCGCGCGGCATCATCGCCGCCGGGGTTGAGGCTGTACGGACCAAAGGCGAAACCGTGCGGGGTGCCTCGACCATCACGCAGCAGGTGATGAAGAACTTCCTGCTGTCCGGCGACCGCCGGGCCGAGCGCAAGATCAAGGAGATCATCCTCGCCACACGGCTTGAGGATACCTTGGACAAGGAACAGATCCTCGAACTCTATATGAATGAGATCTTTCTGGGCCAGAACTCTTATGGCGTGACGGCTGCTGCCCAGACCTATTTTAACAAGACGCTGCAGGAACTGGCCCCGCATGAGGCGGCGATGCTGGCCGCGATGCCCAAGGCGCCCTCGGATTACCACCCGGTGCGACAGAAACAGCGCCTGCTAGACCGCCGCAACTACGTGCTGCGCGAGATGCGTCAGAACGGCTATATTGATCAGGCCACCTATGATACCGAGGTCGAGATGCCCCTGCGCTCGGTGCAGAACGGCGATTTCGAAAGCTTCCGTACTGCTCTGCCGCCTCGTGACTATTTCACCGACGAAATCCGCCGCCAGCTGAGCGAGGATTTTGGCGAGGGTGAGTTTTTTACCGGAGGCTTTACCGTCCGTGCGTCCGTGGACGAAGAAATGCAGGTCGAAGCAGCCCGTGCGCTGCGCGAGGCGCTGCAGAAATATGACCTGTCTCGTGGCAAATGGCGCGGCACGGGTGAGGTCATCGCCGAAGAAAAGCTGGCAGATGAGGCGCAATGGCGCGAGGCGCTGTCCATCATCGAAATCCCGCGCGATGTGGTGCTGCCGACCCAATGGTACCCTGCCGTGGTGCTGAACGTAGCCGATCAGTCCCTGACCGTCGGGATCGAGGACGGCCCTGCCGACGGCATCATTCCACGCTCTGACATCAAGTGGATGCAGGGCGACTTTGCCGCGAACTTCAAACGCGGTGACGTGATCCTTGTCATGGCGGGGGAAGAGGGCCAGTGGTCCGCCCGTCAGGTGCCCGAAGTGCAGGGCGGCTTTGTCGCGATGGACGTGAACTCGGGCCGCGTTCTGGCTATGCAGGGCGGGTTCTCGTATCAGGACACCGTATTCAACCGCGCCACGCAGGCGCAGCGCCAGCCGGGGTCTTCGTTCAAACCCTTCGTCTATGCCGCCGCGCTGGACAGTGGCTATAGCCCGGCCACCATCGTTGTGGATGCCCCGATCGAGGTGAACACGCCCCAAGGCCTGTGGCGGCCCAAGAACTCGTCCAACAAGTTCTACGGCCCCACGCCGCTACGCACGGGGATTGAACAATCGCGGAACCTGATGACCATTCGTCTGGCGCAAGAGGTCACGATGCCGGTTGTCGCAGGCTACGCCGAACGGTTCGGCGTTTATGACCGCATGGGCGCGTTCCTAGCGAACTCGCTGGGGTCCGAGGAAACCACGCTTTACAAAATGGTCGCCGCCTACGCGATGTTCGCCAATGGCGGTGAGCGGGTCGAGCCCACTCTGGTCGACCGAATTCAGGACCGGTTCGGCAAGACCATCTATCGCCACGACGACCGACAGTGCCTGGATTGTAACTCAAGCTGGCTGGAACCGGATGAGTCGCCAACCATTGAGACCAACCGCTCTCAGGTCATGGACGCAATCACCGCGTATCAGTTGACCTCGATGATGAAGGGCGTTGTGGATCGCGGCACGGCGTCTCGCCATGTGAACCTGCCGGTGCCGACAGCGGGTAAAACCGGAACAACCAACGAATCCAAGGACGCGTGGTTTATCGGCTTCACATCCAACATCGTCGCCGGTTGCTACATCGGTTACGACCGTCCCCGCCCGATGGGGCGTGGAGCTTACGGCGGCACCATGTGCGGCCCTGTGTTCCAAAGCTTCATGGAAAAAGCGGTCGAGAAATACGGCGGCGGCCCGTTCGAAGTGCCTCCGGGTGGTCATTTCATCAAGATCGACCGCTTCAGCGGCGCGCGTCTGCCCCAAGAGGCCAGCGGCGAATATGTGGTGGCCGAATACTTCCGCGATGGCGTCGATGGGTTCATCGACCGAGTTTATGACGGCGGCTTCGCCATCGGCTCGGACCTGCCGCTGTTCGAAGAGGTTCAGCGCGCCGGTGTTCAGGTGCAGACCTCGACCGGTCAGACTGTCATCGTGGGACCAAAGGCCACGCAGGGCGATGTGACGACCGGCGGGCTTTATTGATCCGCGATCTGTAGGAAAAGGTGCAGCAAATCGGCCTCATCGTCATCAGTGATGAGGCCGTTTGACCTCCAGAAAATCGACAAGGCGCATTTTGCGGCTGCCCATTTGGCAAGGCGGGCGCGTGATATCTGCATCGCGTCGGCGTAGAGTGTTAGGCAGGCTTCGACCTGTCGCCTTTGGCGCACCAGATCGGGCATTCCTTTTGGGTGACGAAGTGCATTGGCGAGTTCAAAAGCCGGATCGCCCAGATATCCTTTGGCATCAATCACACAGGGACCATCCGGCGTCAGGATGACATTGTCCGGGTGCAAATCCCCATGCAGCGGCGTTGCTGTTGTCTGAGTGTCCAGCAGGTCCTGTGCCAAGGCGATTGCGCGCCGCATGTGCTGCTCCAAAGGGTGGCAACTATCGGCGAACGTGCAATCAAATAGCGGGGTGAACACCTGATGCAAAGGTTTCAGGCCCGCGCATTGAACCGTGGGTGCGCGGTGCAGCCGCCGCGCCGTGCCGGCGAGCATCTGCAGGGCGCGATCCGGCTGACCCGCCCGGGCTATGTCGCCCAAAGATTGCCCCTCCAACCACTCCATCAACACGGCGTTTCGCGCCTCTGCCAGAACCCGAACAGCGCCGCGATCTTGCCAAAGCCTCAGAAGCTCTACCCCGGCGGCCTCATTGCCCCGATCCGCCCGGCGATAGAGTTTCAACGCGGCTGGACCATTGGCCGTTTGAACCTTCAACACCTGCGCATGGCCGGTGTCGGCGACTTGATACAGAAGGCTCAGCCCCCACTCATCTGCAAACTTCTTCGCCGTGCTCAGCATTCCCATCCCGCCCGTCTTGTGGTGGCCTGCGCCTCTTGCTATCACGCAGGCCTGATTGAGCAAGTTGGGACAAGACCATGCGCGCCGAAACCCAGAACATCGTGGCGGAAATCGAAAAGTCGCTAGAGCTGCTGGCGCAGCGCATGGACTATGAAACCGCGCCGCATCGGCTTGAGGAGTTCAATGCGCGCGTCGAAGACCCCAACCTGTGGGACAGCCCCGAAAGCGCCCAGAAACTGATGCGCGAGCGTCAGATGCTGGTGGACGCCATTGAGACCTACGAGTCCATCAAGACCGATCTGAGCGACAATATCGAACTGATCGAGTTGGGCGAGATGGAAGAGGACGAAGAGGTCGTTCAGGATGCCGAAGCGGCCATCAAGGCGCTTGGCGCGAAGGCCGCCAAGAAAGAGCTTGAGGCGCTGCTGGATGGCGAGGCAGATGGCAATGACACCTTCCTCGAGATCAACTCGGGCGCAGGCGGGACCGAAAGCTGCGATTGGGCCTCGATGCTCGCGCGGATGTATGTGCGGTGGGCCGAGAAGAAGGGCTATACGGTCGAGCTGCAATCCGAGACAGCGGGGGAAGAGGCAGGGATCAAATCCGCCGCCTATAAGATTTCCGGGCATAACGCCTATGGCTGGCTGAAATCGGAAAGCGGCGTGCACCGGTTGGTAAGGATTTCGCCCTATGACTCGGCAGCGAAGCGGCATACCTCTTTTAGTTCGGTTTGGGTCTATCCCGTGGTAGACGACAATATCGAGATCGAGGTCAACCCGGCGGACATCCGCATTGATACCTACCGGTCTTCGGGCGCGGGTGGTCAGCACGTTAATACCACAGACTCGGCGGTGCGGATCACGCACATCCCGACCGGGATTGTTGTTACTAGTTCCGAAAAGTCGCAGCACCAGAACCGGGATATCGCCATGAAGGCGCTGAAATCGCGGCTGTATCAGCAGGAACTCGACCGCCGCAACGCGGATATCAACGCCGCGCATGAGGCCAAGGGCGATGCGGGCTGGGGCAATCAGATCCGATCCTATGTGCTGCAGCCTTACCAAATGGTGAAGGACTTGCGGACGAACCACGAAACCTCGGACACCAAAGGGGTTCTGGACGGTGATTTGGACGGGTTCATGGCCGCAACGCTGGCGCTGAACGTCGCTGGCAAAAGCCGGTCCGAGGCGCAGGGCGAGGGATAAGTCGCCAGCGCTGCGGTCTGCGTTAAAAATACATCTAAACAGCAGGTTTAAATGATCTGCGCGTCTGGTTAGGCTGGCTCTGAAAGGCAGCATCACAGGCGAAAATGATCCATCCCGTCACATCGGCCACCGAGTTGCTGGGCCAGCTGGCAAACCGCCAGTTGTCGGCCCTCGATCTGATGCGTGCAACGCTGGACCGGATCGAAGCAGTCAATGGCGCGGTCAACGCCATCGTCGCGCTGCGGGACAGGGATGCGTTGCTGGCCGAGGCGCAAGCCCATGATGACGGACCCATCCGGGGGCCGCTGCACGGGCTGCCGATTGCGGTCAAGGATCTGGTCAATGTGGCGGGGGTTGTGTCGTCTCAGGGCTCTCCGATTTTTCGGAACTTTGTGCCGGATACCGACGCCCTGATCGCTAAACGGATGCGGGCGGCAGGGGCGATACTGATCGGCAAGACAAATACGCCCGAGTTCGGTTTGGGCTCGAACACGTTCAACTCGGTCTATGGGGCGACCCGGAACCCGTATGACACCGGGCGCAGTTGCGGCGGGTCTTCCGGCGGCGCTGCCGTTGCGCTGGCGACGGGGATGGCGGCGCTGGCGGACGGGTCCGACATGATGGGCAGCCTGCGCAACCCGGCGGCGTGGAACAACGTTTACGGGTTCCGGCCCAGTTGGGGCAGGGTGCCCTCCGATCCGGTCGGTGACGGGTTCCTGCATCAGCTTTCGACACTTGGCCCCATGGCTCGCAGCCCCGAAGATCTGGGGTTATTGCTGGACGTGATCTCAGGGCCTGACCCCAGATCGCCATTGGCTGCACGCAGCGAACCTGTGTCGCCGGTGCAAGCCACCGACCTAACCGGCGTTCGGATCGGCTGGCTGGGCGACTGGGGCGGGGCGTTTCCGATGGACCACGGCATACTAGACCTGTGCCGGGACGCGCTGACCGTGTTCGAAGACCTCGGTGTGCAGGTCGATGCGGTGCCCCCGCCTTTCGACCCGGAAGAGATTTGGAACAGCTGGATCACCTTGCGCTCCTGGAACGTCGCGGCGAACCTTGAGCCTTTGCTGGACCAGCGCGCATCGCTGAAGGACAGCGCGCAGTGGGAGCTGGATCGCGGCCTCGCGCTCACAGCGATGGAGGTGCATAGAGCCAGCCTGATCCGGTCTGGCTGGTTCCGAAAAACCGCAGTGTTGTTTCAGGATTATGACGCTCTGGTTCTGCCTGCCGCTCAGGTCTGGCCCTTTGGCATCGAAGCCGAATACCCGACCCGGATTGCTGGGCAGGAAATGGATACCTATCATCGCTGGATGCAGGTGACGGTTCCTGTCAGCCTGATTGGGCTGCCCTGTCTGGCCGCGCCCGCAGGCTTTGGTGCCAACGGATTGCCGATGGGTGTGCAGATCTTCGGCCCACGCGGGGCAGACGCACGCCTGCTTTCGATAGGGGCGGCCTATCACGCGGCGACGAAATGGCCGGAAAGAAGACCGGCGATGCCATAACGCCGGAACGGGAGGAGGAGACACATGGACAAACCCTTTGGCGTGCCTGAGATGCGCCCGGCTGATACGGCTATGCTGCGCACAGCCTTGCAACAGGCCTGGGGCGATTTTCGCCGTGCCCCGCTGTTCGGGCTGATCTTTGCGGGGTTTTATGTTCTGGCCGGATGGGCGATGGCCTGGGTCACGATTCAGACCGGAACAACGTTCTGGCTGGTTCTTGCAGCCATCGGTTTCCCTCTGATCGGCCCGTTTGCGGCGGTGGGTCTGTATGAGGTTTCTCATAGGCTTGAGCAGGGTGAGCCGCTGGATATGGGCTCAATCTTCGGCGTCGTTGTGCAGCAAAGCCGCCGTCAATTGCCGTCGATCTGCGCCATTATCGTTGTCATGTTTCTGTTCTGGTTCTTCCTCGGGCACATGATCTTTGCGCTGTTCATGGGCCTGTCGACGATGACCAACGTGTCTTCGTCACTGGAAGTGTTCTGGACCTTGAACGGTCTGACAATGCTGGCCGTAGGCACCGCGGTCGGGGCTATATTTGCAACGCTTTTGTATATGCTCAGCGTGCTGTCGATCCCGATGCTGCTGGATCGAGAGCTGGATTTCGTGACGGCGATGATCTCCAGTTATTCCTATGTCGCGGCCAATCTGCCCGTCATGCTGGGGTGGGGGGCATTTATCGCAGTCGTGACGTTCGTGTCGATGATCCCGTGGTTTCTGGGCCTGTTTCTGGTGCTACCGCTATTGGGGCATGCCAGTTGGCACCTGTACCGCCAGATCACGCAGGGTTCTGAGGTCGCCGAAGGCTAGCGCCACTCGCGTTCAACCTTCGTTGGTTGCCAATATGCCGACCTCTTGGTTCGCCGCATTGCGGGCGGCGCCAAGCACGGTTTTCGCGTTTTGCCCCAGATGGTGCACATCGATCAGGCGTGTTTGTGTGCCGCCATTCGGCGGGTTTGACATTGCGATCAGCTTGCCACTCCAGACTTGTTCGGCGTCATTCGGCGACCTGGAAATCAGATAAAGATGGCTGTTCTCACCATTGCGGCGGGACAACAGGATATAGGTTTGCCCTGCGGTACTGACGGCGATGCCCTTTATCTCGCGCGCTTTGGGTAACGCGCGGGGCATGGTTGAGCGGGGCGCGTACCCGCGGACCAGCGTGCATTGAGGCAACCGCTTTGCGTATAACAGGTTCAGTGTGCCGCCACCGCCGCGTTCGGTTACACGATAGAAACCTGATTGAAACCCGGCATTGTGTGAGGAGTCAGAGCCCGAGCCCAAAAACTCGGTCAAAAGCGACGCTGCCGGATGATCCACGGGCCGCGGAATGTCATCCAGATCGGTCAGCAGAATGCGGGCATCGACGTCGAAAAACCGGCAGATGCGATCCAGAACCTCGGGGCGTGGAAAGCTTTCGCCGGTCAAGTAACGATTGAACTGGGTCCGATTGATGCCCAACTGCCGGCATAGCCCCGAGACGGTCGGGTACCGCCGCACCAACCGCTTGAGATTCGAGCCAAACATGGCGCGCAGTTCCGCCGGGCTGCGAATATGGTCGGTCATACTATCCCAGGCCTTGCTTCCAACACTGAGGAAAAACCAAAACGACGTCGATCAGCAGACCGAACGCGCGTCAGAAATCATAAAGATGAACCCCTGCAACGTTTCCCCTTCTACCGCTGCGGAAAGCAAGCTAACGCGCTGCAGGTCAAAGGCAACAGTTTTGCGCGGTTTTGTCTGAGCTTTATTGTGGAGGTGGGCCAAAAAGCACGCATTTTCTGCACATGCCCGTTGGCGTACCAGATGGGTTGCAGCGTATTTGTGACAGGAATTGGAAACCTTCGGCTGGTCGGCCAGCCGAAGGCGCATGAAATTCTAGGTCAGTCGCCACGCAAGAGGGCGGCAACACCGGTGCGGGCGACCTCGACCAGACCCAGCGGCCGCATCAGATCGGCGAAGGCGTCGATCTTGTCGGGTGCGCCGGTGATTTCGAAGATGAAAGAGTTCAGAGTGCTGTCCACCACATTGGCGCGGAAGATATCGGCCAGCCGCAGCGCCTCGACTCGTTTGTCGCCTTCGCCGACCACCTTGATGATCGCTAGTTCCCGCTCGACCGAGGGACCCTCGACCGTCAAGTCGTGAACATCGTGAACGGTCACGATCCGACCCAACTGCGCCTTGATCTGCTCGATCACCTGCGGGGTTCCGGTGGTGACGATGGTGATGCGGCTCAGGTGGCCGGTATGGTCAACCTCGGCCACGGTCAGGCTTTCGATGTTATAACCACGGCCCGAGAAAAGGCCGATCACGCGGGCCAGAACACCGGGTTCGTTTTCGACCAGAACGGCGATGGTGTGCCGTTCCTGAACGTCGGAAAACGTGGGTCGTAGGTTATAGGCCGAGTGGCGGGTAGAGCCTTTTTTGATTTGTAGGGCAGACATTTACGTCCCTTTCATCATCCTGCGATGGTCGGGCACCGGGGCGCCCGACAAAATTCGTCGAATTTTGTTAAACCAGAACCGAACCTTTGGAGTCGATCACGCCCTGCGTTTCGGCCTCGCCCAGCAGCATTTCGTTGTGGGCCTTGCCCGAGGGGATCATCGGGAAGCAGTTCTCGTGCTTCTCGACCAGACAATCGAAGATCACCGGGCCGTCGTAGTTGATCATCTCCATAATCGCGTCGTCCAGATCGGCGGGATCGCTGATCATGATGCCCTTGGCCCCGAAAGCCTCGGCCAGTTTGACGAAATCGGGCAGGGCTTCGGACCACGAATGCGAGTAACGCTCGCCATGCAGCAACTCCTGCCACTGGCGCACCATGCCGAGGCGTTCGTTGTTCAGGATGAACTGCTTCACCGGCAGACGGTACTGCACAGCGGTGCCCATTTCCTGCATGTTCATCAGCCACGACGCCTCGCCTGCCACGTTGATCACCAGCGCGTCCGGGTGCGCCATTTGCACGCCGATCGAGGCCGGAAAACCGTAGCCCATCGTGCCCAGCCCGCCCGAGGTCATCCAGCGGTTGGGGTCTTCAAAGCCCAGATACTGCGCGGCCCACATCTGATGCTGGCCGACCTCGGTGGTGATGTAGCGGTCGTGCTTCTTGGTCAGTTCCTCAAGCCGCTGCAGCGCGTATTGCGGTTTGATCGACTTTTCGCTGTTGGTGAAGGCAAGGCAGTTGATCTTACGCCATTCGCTGATCTGGTTCTGCCACTGCTGCACATTCGCGGCATCGATCTTACGCCCGCGCGCTTTCCAGACCTTCAAAACGTCTTCCAGAACATGCGCCACGTCGCCAACAATCGGGATGTCAACGCGGATGACCTTGTTGATCGACGAGGGGTCGATGTCGATATGCACTTTCTTCGAGTTCGGCGAGAACGCATCAATCCGGCCCGTAATCCGGTCGTCGAACCGCGCGCCGATATTGATCATCAGGTCGCAGTCGTGCATCGCCATGTTGGCCTCGTAGAGACCATGCATGCCCAGCATCCCCAGCCAGTTTTTACCTGACGCAGGGTAGGCACCCAATCCCATCAGGGTCGAGGTGATGGGGAAACCGGTCGAATCCACCAACTCGCGCAGCAACTGGCTGGCCGCCGGGCCTGAGTTGATGACGCCACCGCCCGTATAGAACACCGGTTTCTTGGCTGTCTCCATCGCGGCAACCAGTTCGGTGATCTCTTCCAGATCGCCTTTCAGCGCAGGCTGATAGTGCGAGGTCGAAGGCTTGGGCGGGCTGTATTCGCCGGATGCAAACTGGACGTCCTTCGGAATGTCGATCAGCACCGGACCGGGACGGCCCGATTTGGCAACGTGGAAAGCCTCGTGCATCGTCTGGGCCAGGGAATCGGTGTCCTTCACCAGCCAGTTATGCTTGGTGCAGGGGCGGGTGATGCCCACGGTATCGGCCTCTTGAAACGCGTCAGAGCCAATCATGAAGGTCGGAACCTGACCGGTCAGAACCACAATCGGGATCGAATCCAGCAATGCGTCAGTCAGCCCGGTCACCGCGTTGGTTGCGCCGGGGCCGGAAGTCACGAGCGCAACGCCGGGTTTGCCAGTCGAGCGCGCGTAGCCTTCGGCGGCGTGCACGGCACCCTGTTCGTGGCGCACCAGAATGTGGCGAATGTCGTTTTGCAGAAAGATTTCGTCATAGATCGGTAGCACGGCGCCGCCGGGGTATCCGAATACCGTGTCCACGCCCTGATCCTTGAGGGCCTGAACCACCATCTTTGCGCCGGTCATCTCACGTGTCATCTGCTTTGCTCCGTTCGCGACATGTGTCTTGCGTTCTGCATAAAAAAAGCCCCCGAGATTTTTTCGGAGGCGCATGGGTTCGATTATGGTTTACCGTTACCGGCCCATGCGCGTGGTTCCTACGATTACGACTAGCGCTTTCATCGCCAGAGGCTCCTTTTCTGCTTGCGGGGGACATTATGACCGGGCGATGGGGGCGTCAACAGGCAAATGACCCAATTTTCTAACCGGAGGGGTGAATTTTGCGACATTTTCTTGCGCAGATTGCCGCATCTGCGGAATTTCCGCGAATTCAGGTACGTTGTGGCGAATTTGCGCATGTCGAAATGCGTCAACGTAATGTCCCAAACTGACATGAGATGCCCGTTTGTCCGAGTCACGCTGTTCCTGACAAGTCAGTTCACGGAGGCGGATTATGTTGATGGATTTGGTGGATCTGGGCCGATACCCGATCGATCGGCCGGGCTCGCGGGCCTATGATCAGATGATTGCGGACTTGCGGCGGGAACTGGATCGGGACGGATGCGCCGTTCTGCCGGGCTTTGTTCATGAGGCCGGGTTGGAAGTGTTGGTGCGTGAAGCCGATGAGGTGGCGTCCAAAGCCCACCGGTCCTTCAACAGAACAAACGCCTATTTCTCCAAAGACGACCCGCGGCTCGGGATCGGCCATCCGATCCGCCGCTTCTACGATCGTTCAAATGCCTTTGTGCCAGCGGATAACTTTCCCAAATCCGGACCGCTGCGTCGGATTTACGAGTTTGAAGGCTTCATGCCGTTTGTCCGTGATGCGCTGAACGAAGCAGAAGACCGGTTCTTTCGCTATGACGATCCACTGGCGGACGTGATCATCAACGTGGTCGAGGAAGGGCAGGGATTCCCGTGGCACTTCGATACGAACAATTACACGGTGACCCTGGCCATTCAGAACGGGGAAGCCGGCGGCTGCTTTGAATATGTCCCGAACCTGCGTAGCGCTGAGGATGAGAATTTCGGCGCCGTGACCTCGATCCTGGACGGGAACAGGGGCAGAGTGCGCGAGTTGGAGTTGCAGCCGGGTGACCTGCAGATATTCAAGGGCAGATACGCGCTGCATCGGGTTGCTCCGGTCAAGGGTGCGCGCAGCCGGTATGTGGGGATTTTCTCATTTGTCGAGGCGGAAGGGATGTGTGGCGGGATTGAGCGGACGCAGCAGCTTTACGGGCGCGTGCTGCCACACCACTATCAGCGGGCCGGGATACGGCAGGACGATCTGTTGGACTGAAACGTGTTAGTCTTTCAGTGGCCAACACGGGGGCTGACATGTCAAAGATACTGCAAATAACGCCATTTGTTCTGTGTTCGTCATTGAAGACGCAGATTGAGTTTTACTGTGACCGTCTGGGCTTCACCTGCGGCTTTCAACAGGAAAACTACGCCTATCTGTCACGCGGGCCGGTTGCCATTCGGCTGCTGGAATGCCCACCCCGCGATGACGGCAAGCCGCTTGGGGACAACCAGTCGTTCTACATTGATGTCGAGGGGATCGACGCGCTGTATGAAAGCCTGTTGCCTGATCTGGAGGACTTGCCGAAGGGGCGTGTGCGGCCTCCGTTCGATCAGCCCTATCTGCAGCGCGAGTTTCATGTTCTGGACGAGGACGGGACGCTGGTGTTCTTTGGTGAGGATATTCGGCCTCGGAGCTAGGGGAAAGCTCCCGCCCATCGTCAACACGCCTTTGGCGTGCCTCCTCTGGTTGGGCCCGGCAGCGCTGCGCGCTGCGGTGTAAAGAAAAATGCCCGGAGGCCGTTTGGCCTCCGGGCTGTTGGTTTGTCAGCTTGGTTTTGCGTGGGTAAGTTTTGCAAACTCAAGCTCGGCCTCGTGGTCGATTTCCAGTTGAGACAGGTCCCTTTTGCCAGCCTCGGGGTCGTTGAACACGGCGCGGTCCAGCTTGCCGACCCGGTCTGCCACGATCGTCGTGACGACCGCATCACCGGTGATGTTCACCACGGTCCGCATCATGTCGAGGATCCGGTCAACGGCCAGAATGATCGCGATACCGTCGAGCGGCATGCCCAGCTGGTTCAGGACCATGGCCAGCATCACGATGCCCACGCCCGGAACGCCTGCGGTGCCGATCGAAGCCAGAACCGAGATCGAGATGATGGTCATGTAGCCACCAAGGCCCAGATCAATCCCATAGGCGTTGGCCAGGAACACGGTCGCCACGCCATGCATGATCGCGGTGCCATCCATGTTGATCGTCGCGCCCAGCGGTACCCCGAACGAGGCGACCGAGCGGTCAACGCCGATCCGCTGCGTCACGCATTGCATGCTGGCCGGGATCGTCGCGTTCGAGCTTGAGGTCGAAAACGCGAATACCTGTGCCGAGCGCATTTTCCGCAGGAACGCCAGCGGGCTGAGGCCGGTGAACACATAGAGCAGGGCCATCAGCGTGACGCAGAGGTGGAACACCAGAGTCAGGCTGATCGTGGTCAGATAGCCCATCACCGGCACGAACAGGCCGAAGCCTTCCATCGCGAAGGTTCTGGCGATCAGGCAAAACACGCCGATGGGGGCAAAGGCCATGACGATTTCGACGATCTTCATCGCCAGATCGTTCATGAACTCGCAGCCTTCGACAAACGCTTTGGCGCGGCTGCCGATCATCAGAACCGCAACGCCTACGACGATGACGTAGAAGATGATCTGCAGCATCTCGCCATTGGCCAGCGCATGAACCGGGTTCTTCGGCACGATGTTGGCCAGAATCTGCCAGGCCGATTCCGCCGAGTTAACGGCAACATTGTGATCCGCCAGATGCATGCTCTCAAACCCGCTGCCGGGGTTGATGATATTGGCGAAAGCAAGCGCGGTTGTGACCGCCAGCGCGGTTGTCACAAGGTAGGTGACAAAGGTCAGACCGCCGATGCGGCCCAGTACTTTGACGTCTCCGATCCCGACCACGCCGCAGAGCAGCGAGAAGACCACAAGCGGTACCACAAGCATCTGCAGGGCGTTCAGGAACATCTGGCCGACCATGGCGAACAGGCCGTTGGTCAGGCCGTTTTCAAGGGCCGGAATATCAAGGTAATTCAGCGTAATGCCAAGAATAGACCCCAAGGCGAGGGCCAGCATGATCTGCGTCGTCAGGTTTGCAGACAGCACTCTGCGGGCGGCGTATTTCATTTTTCTTCCCCTTATCGCACTCAGCGCGCCGGATCGGGGATCCGGTGCCGAAATCATTATGTCCGTGAAGTCCGGCTGTGCCGGTCGTAATCGAAACGCACGCTCTGCCGAGCGGGTTCAAAGTATTTGGTGACGTTGCGTCAGTTTTCAACTGCTTAAAAAATATGCGAGTTCACATTTTTGCAATAAAATTGTGCAGAAGTGATTGCTTGGGGTCAGGTAATTTGGGCTAAAATCAGAAAAATTATTTTACTACAGGGGCTTGGATCAGTCTTTGAACATGATCAGGTCCCAGCGATTGCCAAACGGATCGCGCCAGACAGCGACGGTTCCGTAGGGCTCGTGCCGGGGATCTTCCTCGAACTCGACCCCCTTGGCCAGCATTGCTGCATGGTCGCGGTGAAAGTCATCCGTCTGCAGGAAGAAGCCCACACGCCCGCCGGTCTGGTTGCCGATGGCGGCCTTCTGACCGGCCGAGATGGCTTTGGCCAACAGCAGCGACGCGCCGTCCGATCCGGGCGGCGTAACCCGAACCCAGCGTTTCCCGCCGCCCAGATCAATGTCCTGCGTTAGCTCGAAATCCAGCGTCCGGGTATAGAACGCGATCGCGTCATCATAGTCCGGCACCACAAGGGTGACGGCGTGCAGGGATTGTTTCATATGGGGATCAGCCCTTGGTGGGGTGGCGGTCCGGCAGTTGGATACTGGCCACCTGCTCGGCAATCGGAGCGGTCGACAGCGGGTGGTGGGCCGTGCCGGTAAAGGCCTCGGGGTCTTTGATCTTTTGCCAGTTGCCCTGAATGTAAACCTCAAGCCCCGCGAACTTGGCCTTGTACCCCATCTTCGGGCTGCCGGGGACCCAATAGCCGAGATAGACGAAAGGCAGGCCAGCCTCGCGCGCGATGTCGATGTGATCAAGGATCATATACGTGCCCAGCGAGTTCTGGGGCTGGTGCGGATCGTAGAAGGAATAGACCATACTCAACCCGTCATCCAGAACGTCCGTCAGGCTGACGGCGATCAGATTGCCGGTTTCGGGGTCCACATATTCCACCACGCGGCTGCGGATCGGGGTTTCCTCGATCATCGCCGCGAACTCGAACACGTCCATGTCAGCCATGCCGCCATCGGCGTGGCGGGTGTCAAGGTACCGACGGAACAGTTCGAACTGCTCGTCCGTAGCCCAGGGCGAGGTGGCGCGTCGTTGCAGGTAGGAATTGCGCTTTGCAGCCCGTTTCTGGCTTTTGCGCGGGCGAAAGGCCGACACGTCGATCCGGGCCGACAGGCACGCCGCGCAATCGGTGCAGGACGGGCGGTAGAGAACGTTCTGGGACCGGCGAAACCCTTGTTGCGACAGAGAGTTGTTCAGCTGATCCGCGCCTTCGCCCTGCAGTGCGGTGAACAGCTTACGCTCCATCCTGCCCTCAAGATAAGGGCAGGGCTGAGGTGCCGTCACATAGAACTGTGGCGCGATTGGCAGCGTGTGTCGCATGAAGGTCCCGTGTTTCCTGAGACCGGATGATAGCAACGGTTTTTTGTGCCGCCAAGAGATTAACTGAGGCGCAGATCAGGCGCGCTGGTTGATCATCACGGTGCCAAGGAAGGCGTCGGTCAGGCCCTGACAGCGGGCGCTGGTCAGCATCATGATGATCGAGACGATCTGGACCACGAAAAACGCCATGCTGATGAAGTACCCGGCAGTATGGGCCACGGCTTTGCCCATATCCATGCGCTCGCCAAAGGCGTCGCGCAGTTCGATTCCCATAAAGCGCATGCCCAGCGTGGCAGAGCCGTTGGAAATGGTGATCACCCGGTAGACAAAGCTGATCACACCGTAGATCAGCGGCAGGAAGAACAGCCCCATACCGAAGGTCAGGAAAATCGGCACGATACATAGCAGCGAGATAAAGGCGATATCGAACAGCCACGCGACAAAGCGCTTGGTCGTCACGGACCGGTAGAACTCGGGCTGGCTGTCGGGATCGGGCAGGTGATTCATGGTTTGATTTCCAGATGGGCAGTTGGCGATACCCTGTCCCGATTTGGTGGGACAGGGCAAGAGGGATCAGGCAGGTTCGCCCTTATCCGCTTCGTCATGGTTTTCTCGGGCGCGTTCATCCATGAACTGGTCGAACTCGGCCTTGTCCTTGGCCTCGCGCAAGCGGTGCAGGAAGGCTTCAAAGTCCTGCTGTTCGCGTTCCAGCCGCGCCAGCGTATCGGCCTTGTAGGCGTCAAACGCGCTGTTGCCCGACGGTTTCATAGCGCTCATGTGGCTGTGCCAGGATTTGCGGCGGCTGCAGGACTTGCTGAACATGCGTTTGCTCCAGATCATATAGGCCAGAAGGGCCAGGCCCACGGGCCAGAAGAAGATGAATCCAAGGACCATGGCTGCGATCCAGGCACCTTTGCCTTTGTCGTCCATCCAGGCCTCGGCACGGTGGAACCATCCCGGATTCGAAGGGGCGGCGGGTTCGGACAGTGCGGTCATTTGGGCTCTCCAGGGTTGATGTAAATTCCTTTCACATTGTCTAGATGGGGTTCCGTTGGGGTGTTGCAAGAGGTCAATGTGAAAAAGATTTACATCCTGCGATCTGGTTGACGATTTGGCGCATCACACGCAGGCTGTCCTTATGGATATGGATGACAAAAAGCCCGCCCCGACCCTTGGTGCAATCCTCGATCTGGAAAAGCAGGTTTGGATGGCATTGGTCGATGGGAACGCACAAGCGGATCGCGCGTTGCTGAGCGCTGATTTTCTGGGCGTGTACCCCTCGGGCTTTGCTAATCGGGACGATCACGTGGGGCAGTTCGCCGATGCACCGACAATGGCCGAGTTCAAACTGAGCGACGAAAAGCTGCGGGTCCTGACGCCTGATATCGTGCTTTTGTCCTATCGCGCCGACTATCTGCGGCCCGACGCGCAGGGGTGGGAGGCGATGCTGATCTCATCACTCTGGGAACGCCGACACGAGGTCTGGGTCAACAGCTTCAGCCAGGACACTCCGGTCGAACAGGCCTGACCAGATTGCCCCATTGACGCCGCCCCATGGCGATGCGCAGGTTGCGCATATGACTGACGCTCTTGCTATTCACCGTCTGCCGCACGCCTTTGATCAAGCCTTGGGGGAAGAAGCCCGTGCTTTGATGCCTGATCTGACCACAGAACAGGGTGATCTGATTGCTGGAACGGCAGGGTCCAGCCCCTATCTCAAAGGCCTGATCGAGCGCGAGAAAAACTGGCTGCCACAAGCGCTGCACAGCCCGGATCAGGCGTTGGCGGATGTCATGGCGGCGGCACGGGCCCTGCCGCCCGATCAGTTGAAGCCCGGGCTGCGGCAAGCCAAGCGCCGGTTGGCGTTGCTGACCGCACTGGCGGATATCGCCGGGGCGTGGCCTTTGGAAAAGGTGACAGCGGCACTGACGGATTTCGGCGCGCTGGCCGCGGATGTGGCGGCCAAGGCCGAGATCGCCGCCCTGATCCGCCGCAAGAAACTGCCCGGCATGACCGAGGAGGATGTCGAAACCGCGGCCGGGATGGTGATCCTCGCCATGGGGAAAATGGGCGCGCATGAGCTGAACTACAGCTCGGATATCGACCTGATCGTTCTGTTCGACGAGACGCGGTTTGACCCCGATGATTTCTACGAGGCCCGCCACGGCATGGTCCGCGCCACGCGCAATTTCTGTGCCACGCTCAGCGACAAGACGGCGGATGGCTATGTCTTTCGCACCGATCTGCGCCTGCGCCCTGATCCGGCGGTGACGCCGGTCTGCATGGCGATGGAGGCAGCAGAGCGATATTATGAAAGCCTCGGCCGCACTTGGGAACGCGCCGCTTATATCAAGGCGCGGCCCTGCGCCGGGGACATCGCCGCGGGACAGCGGTTTCTGGATGCGCTGCGCCCGTTCGTCTGGCGTCGCCATCTGGATTTCGCCGCCATTCAGGACGCCCACGACATGCGCCTGCGCATTCGCGAGAACAAAGGGACGGGCGGCACCCTGTCTATCCCGGGTCATGACATGAAGCTGGGGCAGGGCGGAATCCGCGAGATCGAGTTCTTCACTCAGACCCGGCAGTTGATCGCAGGCGGGCGCGATCCCGATCTGCGGGTGCGTGGCACGGTTCCGGGGCTGGTCGCGCTGGCGGAAAAGAACTGGGTGCCCGATGAGGTCGCCGCCAAGCTGACCGATCACTACCGCGCCCACCGCGAGGTCGAACACCGTATCCAGATGATCCACGACGCCCAGACCCATAAAGTGCCCAATTCCCAAGATGGGATCGAACGCGTTGCCTGCCTGATGGGCTTCAGCAGTGCCGAACTGACGCAGGACCTGACCCGACGCCTGACCGAGGTACACGACCTGACCGAAGGGTTCTTCGCGCCCGGCCCCGGTGCCACCCCGACGCCCGCGCAAGAGGTCGAGTTCGACAAAGGCATCCTCGCCCGCTGGACAACTTACCCGGCGCTTCGCACCCAAAGGGGCAGGCGCATCTTCGACCGCCTCAAGCCCGAACTTCTGTCGCGCCTCGCAAAAACCGCCCAACCCGAGGAGGCGCTGATGGCGCTCGACGGGTTCCTCGCCGGATTGCCCGCTGGCGTTCAGCTTTTTTCCCTGTTCGAGGCCAATCCCCATCTGATCGACCTGCTGATCGACATCGTGGGCACCTCGCACGCCCTGGCCTCCCACCTTTCCCGCAACGCCTCGGTGTTTGACGCGGTGATTGGCGGCAGTTTCTTTGCCGATTGGCCAGGGCAGGCGGTGCTGCAGGCCGAATTGGCACAGGCGCTGGCGCAGGAGGCGGACTATGAAACGCAACTCGATTTCGCGCGGCGCTGGTGCAAGGAATGGCATTTCCGCATCGGCGTGCATCATCTGCGCGGATTGATCGGCGGGGCGCAGGCGGGGCGTCAGTATGCCGATCTGGCGCGGGCGGTCATCGCCGCGATCCTGCCGCATGTTGCCGAGACTTTCGCCCGGAAGCACGGCCCCGCACCGGGGCGAGGGGCCGCAGTACTGGGCATGGGGTCGCTGGGGGCAGGGCGCATCAACTCGGAATCCGATCTGGACATGATCGTGATCTACGACCCGCTGGATCAGGATATGTCCGATGGCCCGCGCCCTCTGGCAACCCGGACCTACTATGCGCGGTTCACGCAGGCGCTGATCACGGCGCTGTCCGCCCCGATGTCGCAGGGACGGCTGTACGAGGTCGACATGCGCCTGCGCCCCTCGGGCAATCAGGGGCCGGTGGCGACAAGCTGGGCCAGCTTCACCCACTACCAGCAAGAGGAAGCATGGGTCTGGGAACACCTCGCCCTGACCCGCGCCCATGTTGTGGCGGGTGATCCGGCCTTGGCCGAGGATATCGAGGCGTTTCGGGCCGAATTCCTGTCTCACCCGCGCGACAAGGACAAGGTTCTGCGCGAAGTGGCCGACATGCGAACCCGGCTGGCCGCCGCGAAATCGCCCGCCGGTGTGTGGGATGCCAAAAACGGCCCCGGTCGGATGATGGATATCGAGTTGATGGCCGAGACCGGAGCCCTGTTGGCGGGGATACCGCGACGCGATGTGCAGTCCGGGCTCGACGGGGCGGTCGCTGCCGGCCTGCTGGATGTCGCGCAGGCGCAAACGCTGAAGGACAGTTACGACCTATGCTGGTCGGTGCAATGCGCCGCGCGGCTGCTGTCCGGCAAAGTGATCGAGGCCGACAAGATCGGCGAGGGCGGTTCGGCCTTTTTGTGCCGCGCCACCGGGTTCGAACGGGTGGAAGAGCTGCAGGCCGCATTGCAGGACAGTTACACCACCGCCGCCGCTCTGATCGGCAGCGTGATCAAAAGGGGCGAAGATGGCGCGCAGCAGTGATCCCAACGATCCCAAGGGCCTGATCCGCGAGGCCTACCGCATCGAGGGCATCACCTTGCCCGAATGCCGCAGCATCTTTCTGGACTGGGCGCTCAGCCTGCCGGACGGGCAGGACCAGAAACAGGCGCTGGCCGATTTGCACGCGGCCTATTCCGCGCAGGACGCCGATCACCCGATGACGCAGGTGTTGGCCGAGGGTCTGCAAGCTGCGCAAGCCCCGAAACGGCGCGGCGGCTGGCGCAGCCGTCCCCGTTAACGGGGCTTTCCCACCACGCAGTTCAGGATTATGAGGGCGTCATGACCCAAGCCGCTGACCGCCCCCGCATCCGCCTTAAACCCAAAGCCAACGCGCGCGGCCTGCGCCACGGCTTCACTTGGGTCTACGCCAACGACATCGTCACCGACCGCCGTACCCGCAAGATCGCCGCTGGGTCACTTGCCATTCTGGAGGATGACAAACGCGCGCCCATTGCGCTGGTCGCGGTCAACCCCGAGTCAAAGATCATGTGCCGCGTTTTGGACCGAAACCTTCAGGCCGACCTGAACGCCGAGTGGTTCGAAACCCGCCTGCGTCGTGCGCTTGAAATGCGGGAACAATTGTTCGACGCGCCGTACTACCGCCTGATCCACGCCGAGGCCGATGGCCTGCCCGGCGTGATCATCGACCGTTTCGGCGATACCTGCGTCATCCAACCCAACGCCGCATGGGCCGAGGCGCATTTGGAAACGCTGACGGACGCGCTGGTTAAGGTGACGGGCGTAACGACCGTGTTAAAAAACGCCTCAGGCCGCACACGCGGGCTTGAGGGGCTGGACGATGTGAACCAAACCCTGCGCGGAACAACTCCCGATGCCCCTGTGCCCGTGCCCATGAACGGTGCGACTTACATGGCCGATCTGACCGGCGGCCAGAAAACCGGCCTGTTCTACGACCAGCGCCCCAACCACGCCTTCGCCGCTCGGTTGGTGCATCCCGGCGCGCAGATTTTGGACGTGTTCAGCCATGTTGGGGGCTTCGCGCTGGCCATGCTGGCCGGAGGGGCCGCACAGGCGCTTTCGGTCGATGGCTCCGCCGCCGCGCTGGACTTGGCGACCAAAGGCGCCGAGGCCTCGGGCTGCGCCGACCGGTTCCAAACCCGCCAAGGCGACGCCTTCGACGTCCTGACCCAATTGGGCGAAGAGGGCGCGCAATTCGACATGGTGATCTGCGACCCGCCAGCCTTCGCCCCATCAAAACAAGCGCTGGATGCAGGCCTGCGCGCATACGAACGCATAGCCCGCCTTGCCGCGCCTTTGGTCAAACCGGGCGGCTATCTGGGCCTGTGCTCCTGCTCGCACGCGGCTGATCTGGGCCGCTTCCGCGACGCCTCATCCCGCGGGATTGGCCGCGCCGGACGACAGGCGCAACTGATCCACACAGGCTTCGCCGGGCCCGACCACCCGCAATTGCCGCAACTGGCCGAAAGCGGCTACCTCAAAGCTGTGTTCTACCGGCTGTGAAGGCGGTTCTGGACACCTGCGTCATCTACCCCACGGTGATGCGAGAGATGCTGCTGGGCTCGGCCAGCCTCGGCCATTTCACCCCACTCTGGTCTCAGCGCATCCTCGAAGAATGGGCCCGCGCCGCCCGAAAACTCGGCCCAGAAGGCGAGGCGCAAGCCCGCGCCGAAATAGCATTGGTCCAGTCGCATTGGCCCAAGGCGGAACGCGCCGCCCCGCCAGGTCTGGAACAACGGCTCTGGCTGCCTGACAGCGCGGACATCCATGTTCTGGCCACGGCCATCGCGGGCTCGGCAGATATCATCGTGACAGTCAACGCAAAGGACTTCCCCAGAAACATCCTTACCGAAGAAGGCCTCAACCGACGCGACCCCGACGGTCTTCTGCACGCGTTCTGGCTTGCCGATCCCGGCGGTATGACACATCTCGCCACCCGCGTTCTGGATGAAGCCAACCGCTTGTCCGGCAACCAATGGACCCTGCGCGCCCTTATGAAAAAAGCCCGCCTGCCACGCCTGGGCAAAGCCCTGTCGCACTGAACAGAATCCTCTTCATCTGTCCAAAAATATCCCGGAGAGCGCGAGAGGCTGGCCTCTCGCTGCGCTGTAATCAGCCACCAGCCCAACGCCGTTCAAGCACCTCAAGCGCCGCAATCCGCTCATCCGTCTTGGGGTGGCTCATCAACCACGCCGGAACAACACCCGCCCGCTGCTGCGTCAGGTCTTCCAGCTTGTGAAACAGCGATTTCTGCGGCCCTATGCCAATCCCGGCCTTGGTCAGCAGGGCAGCAGCGTACTCGTCTGCCTCATACTCATCCGCCCGCGACAGACGCGACGCCAAAAGCGAGGTCAGAGCATTCGCAATCAGCGCGCCAATGAATGGAATGAACCGGTTCAACACCATAATCAACGCCGTCCGCATGGCGTTCTGCCCGGAAAAATCAATCATCCGCCGCCGCGCGTGACCCAAGGCGACATGGCCCAATTCATGCGCAATGACACTGGCCATTTCCTCGGCCGAGACCTCTCCGTTGCGGAACTTGCGATAGAACCCACGCGTGATGAAGATACGCCCATCCGGCGCGGCCAGACCGTTTACCGGGTCGATCTCGTAGATATAAACCGGCACCCGTTCCACATCCAAAGCAACAGCCAGCCGGTCGGTCATGCGCTTGAGTGCCGGATCGGCCAGTTCGGTCGATTTGGCGTCCAGTTCGCGATGCGTGCGCCAGACGGAAATCCGGTACATCACGACGGCATAAGCGATGGCCAGCAGGATCGGGGTTAGGCGCAGCATAAGAAGGATATGGCTTCTTCGCGGCCTGAGGGCAACTATAGCTGTCCCGAAAATTTCGAGAGAAAACAGATCTCACCGACGGGGCCCCGGAAACTTCAAAAGTTTCCGGTCCGATTTCATTTAATGAAATCGGGTGTCGGGGGCGAAGGCCGGGCCAATGCCAGCTTGCCTCAACGCGTCAGTTCCCGCATCCCCTGTTCCAACCCTGCCAGAGTCATCGGCACCATCCGATCCTCGAAAATCTCGCGCATCATGCCGATGGACTGGGTGTAGCCCCAGTACTTCTCGGGCACGGGGTTGATCCACAGGTTTGATGCCCACTGATCGCGCGCCCGCTGCAGCCAAACCTGACCGGCCTCCTGGTTCCAGTGCTCGTTCGCGCCACCGGGATAGGCAATCTCGTAGGGGCTCATAGAGGCGTCGCCGACAAAGATGCATTTATAATCTGCGCCATAGGTGCGCAGGACCTCATGCGTGGGCGTTTGCTGATCCCAGCGGCGGCGGTTGTCACGCCAGACGCCTTCATAGAGGCAGTTGTGGAAGTAATAGTACTCCAGGTGCTTGAATTCGCTGCGCGCGGCCGAGAAAAGTTCTTCGACCACTCGGATATGCGCGTCCATCGAACCGCCCACATCGAGGAACAACAGAACCTTCACCGCATTGTGGCGTTCGGGGCGGGTTTTGACGTCCAGATAGCCATGCTCGGCGGTTGCGCGGATGGTGCCATCAAGATCCAACTCTTCGGCGGCCCCTTCGCGCGCCCAGCGGCGCAGGCGTTTCAAGGCAACCTTGATATTCCGGGTGCCCAGTTCAACTGTGTCGTCCAGGTTCTTGAATTCACGCTTGTCCCAGATCTTGACAGCGCGCTGGTGGCGGCTTTCTTTTTGCCCGACGCGCACCCCTTCGGGGTTGTAACCATAGGCGCCAAAGGGGCTGGTTCCGGCGGTGCCGATCCACTTGTTACCGCCCTGATGGCGGCCTTGCTGGTCCTTCAGCCGTTCGCGCAGCGTCTCCATCAGCTTGTCGAAACCGCCAAGCGCTTCGATCTCGGCCTTTTCTTCCTCGCTGAGGTGTTTCTCGGCCATCTTGGCCAGCCAGTCCGACGGGATATCGACCGCTTCCAGCACCTGATCGAAGCTGATCTGATCCAGCCCTTCGAAACTGGCGGCAAAGGCGCGGTCGAACTTGTCGATGTTGCGCTCGTCCTTCACCATCGAGACGCGGGCGAGGTAGTAGAGCGCCTCGACATCATAGGTGGCGAGGCCCTTCTTCATACCTTCCAGAAAGGTCAGGTATTCCCGCAGCGATACGGGAATGCCTGCTTTACGAAGGTTTTCGAAGAACGGCAGAAACATCGCGTCAGACCACCAGTCGCACCAACACCATCGAGATTATGAGGCCCACCAGCGCAAAGGCAATGCCATAACCGGCGGCATATTGCGCCATGTCCGCCGCGTTGCCGTTGCGTTTGCGCGCAGTTAAAGCGCCCAGGATCGCCCCGATAAGCGCCATTCCCAGAACCACTAACATGTGTGTTTCATCCACCTCTGCTGCTGTTTGCCGGGGCTCTGGCCGCGACGTCCTGAGTCAGCGACTGTGCCACCAGATCCGAGCCGAAGCCGTAGCGCGCCCACCCCAGACTGTCCAGCCTGACGGCGCGTGCTTCCTGTATTCGGCCCGATTGCCGGAGCGCCTCGGATTTCAGCAACAGTAGCGTGGCGAGGATGGATGCGTTCTCGGCCCGCGTCATCACGCCGATCGCCCGATCCAGATCAGGTAGCGCGCTGGGGCCGCCACCTTTCGCCAGCGCATAGGCTGCGGTCTGGGTGGTAACATGCGCCTGGTGTACCTCAGTTCCAGGTGTGGCACGCAAATATTGCAGGGCGATCTGAAATTGACGCTGTGCTTCCTCTGGGTCATCGAACTGCACCATGCGACCCATCAGATAGTGGGGATAGGCGCGGCGGTGGTCCGTCCAGCCCATCTGCTGACCGATCCTCGCTGCCTTTTTGACTGCCCGCATTTGCCGCGGAGAGCCCGGCCCGGCCCCAACCGATTTCTGGATTGCCTCGATCCATTCCCGTGGGGTTTCCGAGAACGGCTGCACCGGCAGGTTCTCTCCCCTCGGGTTCAACCGACGAAGGATGCCCGGGATGACAGCGGCAACCTCTTCTCGGGTCATGCCGGTCTGCAATTCGGGCGCATAGGCCGCGCGCAGGATCAACATGTCGAACCCGGTCAGAACGGTATGGATGTTGTCATCGTTGAACACTGAATCCGGCAGGTGATACAGGTCGTTCAGTGGCCCCAGCGCCTGCGCGATTTCCTCATGCAGGCAATCGCGCATTTCCTGCGGACTGACGTCATAGGGGATGAAGATGCCCAGCCGCTCGCGGCGGCGCAGCTCGGTCCAGCTGCTTTTGGCTTTGCGCCTGTCGCGGCGGTATTCTTCCAGGCTGGATGCGTTGGGAACGACAAAGCAGGCGGCGTTCGGCAGAACGCGATGGATTTGCTCCTGACTGACTGCCTCGACGGTGATGTTAGCCTGACCCTCGTCGATTTGGCGGATGTCGATCCCCGCTTCGCGCCGAATGCGGTTCAACAGGCGGGTCAGGTCCCGCTGCATGCTTGGGGTCGGTGTGCCGGTCAGGCGCAGAGTGACGGGCGTTTCAAAGCGGGTGAAAACGGGCAGGGGGGCTCCGCTTTCAAGTTCGAAATGCAGCGAAACGAAATCGGCGGCGATGTTCTTGTTCGACCGGGCCGGAGCGGTGGGATACGAGCGGGCGAAGCTCTTGGCGGGGGGCAGCGATATTTCGGCGACGTTCACGCGGGTCGGTAGCTCGATCCGGTCCACCTGTGTACAGGCCGACACCGCAGCCACCAGAAGGAATGCGCCCCACCGCTTCATGAGCGGTTGTACCGTATAAAGGGCGACTTCTTGCCGATCCGGTCGTACAATTGCCGGGCCGTGTGGTTGAAATCCTGCGTCAGCCAATAGACCGACGGCGCGCCCTGCCGGTCTGCCTCATCATAAACTGCCTGGATCAACGCCCGCCCGACGCCGGTTCCGCGCGCCTCGGGGCGGGCAAACAGGTCCTGCAGATAGCAGACGTTTTCCACCTTCCACGCGTGGCGGTGAAACAGGTAGTGGGTCAGCCCCACAAGCTGCCCGTTCAGGTCGGCCACGAAGCACGAAAAATCATGCGGATCATCGCCCAGCAGGCGCGAAAAGGTGGAATCGTAAATCTCATCCGGCACCGAAGTTTCGTAAAACGCCAGATAGTCCTGCCACATCTCGGCCCATGGCTCTCGGTCCTCGGGCCGCAGGGGGCGGATTGTCAAATTGTCGGCCAAAGGACGTCCTGCTCTGCTGTTGTGGTGCCGGGACCCGAGCGGTGGGCCATGCACAATGCTTGCATTCAGCCCGCCGTAAGGCAAGCCGTGATCCCCGCGCGCCGGTCAGGCCGTCGTTATCGCTTGGATCGTGCCATAAACGCCAGCCGCTCAAACAGGTGCACATCCTGTTCGTTCTTCAGTAATGCTCCATGCAGCTTGGGCAGTGCATTCGCTCCGTCGCGCTTGAGGTCCTCAGACGTCAGATCCTCGGCCAGCAGCAGTTTCAGCCAATCCAGAACTTCCGAGGTCGAGGGCTTTTTCTTCAACCCCTGCGTCTCGCGGATTTCATAGAACTGGGTCAGGGCGGTGGTCAGCAGCGCGTCTTTGATGCCGGGGTGGTGTACCTCGACGATCCGGCGCATCGTGGCCTCATCCGGAAAGCGGATATAGTGGAAGAAACAGCGGCGCAGGAACGCGTCGGGCAGTTCCTTTTCATTGTTCGAGGTTATGATGACGATGGGGCGGTGCTTGGCGCGAATCGTCTGACCGGTCTCGTAGACGTGGAACTCCATCTTATCGAGCTCTTGGAGTAGGTCGTTGGGAAATTCGATATCGGCCTTGTCGATCTCATCGATCAGCAGAACCACCTTTTCGTCTGCCTCGAACGCCTGCCACAGCTTGCCCTTGCGGATATAGTTCGACACATCATGCACGCGCTCCTCGCCCAACTGACTGTCGCGCAACCGGCTCACCGCGTCATATTCGTACAAGCCCTGCTGCGCGCGGGTGGTGGATTTGACGTTCCACTCGATCATCTTCAGGCTCAACGCCCCGGCCACCTGCCGCGCTAGTTCGGTCTTGCCGGTTCCGGGCTCGCCCTTGACCAACAGCGGACGCTCCAGCGTGACGGCTGCGTTCACGGCAATGGTCAGATCGTCGGTGGCGACATATTCGGCTGTGCCTTGAAAACGTGCGGTCATAGGCCCCTCGTGTGGATTCGCGTGATGTGCGGGCAGAATTGTGGTTTCCGGGTTACAGAGAGCCAGGGTTTTTGACAACCCGGGCCCCTGCGTCGTGTTTGATGAATTTTGCAGCGACTTCAATCCGTTTTGCTTGATTCGCTTGTGGCCGGGTGCCGCATGGGTTGTAGGGCGCCCAGAAATGGCCCGATAAAGTTCACAGAAAAACAAGGTTTTGTTTGTAAAAGTCTCATATTTAGACCGGTTCTTGTGACGGCGCGTTTGCGCTACGTTTGTGTAGTGACATTCCCACGCGCGTCGGATACATGCAGCGCAGAAGGGGGTGCCAAATGTCAGGTGAAACGACCGCAACCAACGACGTTTCTGGCCATACCGAGGGAGCAAAGATGAAGCAGGAAGTTTTTCTGCCGGAAGATTACCGCCCGGCCGAAGATGAACCGTTTATGAACGATCAACAGCTTGAGTATTTTCGCCGCAAGCTGCTGGATTGGAAAAATGAACTGTTAGCAGGCAGCCGCGACACGATCGAAGGGCTTCAGGACAATACCCGGAACATTCCCGATGTTGCAGATCGGGCCAGCGAAGAAACCGACCGGGCCCTGGAACTGCGCACACGGGATCGTCAGCGCAAGCTGGTTGCCAAGATTGACGCAGCCCTGCGCCGGATCGACGAAGGCGAATACGGGTACTGCGAAAAGACTGGCGATCCGATTTCTCTGAAACGTCTGGACGCACGGCCGATCGCAACCATGACGCTTGAAGCGCAAGAGCGTCACGAGCGCCGCGAAAAAGTCCACCGCGACGATTGATCGCTGGGAAACTTGGTAAAACGGAAACGCCGGGGCCTGTCGCTCTGGCGTTTTTGCGTTAAGGCGGTGCCATGAAGATCGACAGGCTGAAATTCTGTGTCGTCGGCGGCGGGATCGGTGGACTGGCGGCCGCGCTGGCATTGCGACAATCGGGCGCTAAAGTCACGGTGTTGGAGCAGGCCCCAGCCCTGATCGAGGTGGGCGCAGGGCTGCAGATCAGCGCCAACGGCATGTGCGTTCTGCGCGCGCTGGGTGTGGTCAAGGACATCCCCGAGGCGGGGCAGAGATCGCACGGCACCCTGTTGCGGGACTACCGCAAAGGCCGCCTGATCAGCCGTTTGCCTGCCCCATCTGCGGGTCCGACCTATTACTACCACCGCGCCGATCTGCTGGATCTGCTGCACACGGCGGCGCAACGGGCGGGTGTCGATATCCGTCTGGGTTCCCGCGTGACACAGGTGATCAAACACCCCGCCGAGGCTGAGGTGGTTATGGACGATGGCGAAAGGCTGCGCGCTGAATGCGCCATAGCGGCGGATGGCGGGCGTAGCATCATCCGGCCTATCCTGAATGGTCCCGAGACTCCGGAATTCACCCATCAGGTCGCCTGGCGCGCGACAATTCCTTGGGAACAGCGCGAACAAACCCCGAAAGCGACGCTGACAATGGGCCCGCACCGCCACGTTGTGACCTATCCCTTGCGCAACCAAAACCTGCTGAACATCGTGGCGATCGAAGAACGCTCGGATTGGCAGGAAGAAGGCTGGCGCCGCCCCGGCGACCCGGACGACTTGCGCGCGCGCTTCGCCGATTTCGGTGGGCCGGTACGGGACATTCTCGCCAAAGTGGACGAGGCGCATCTGTGGGCGCTATTCCTGCGCCCGGTCGCCGAAAAATGGCAAAACGGACGGCTGGCCCTGTTAGGCGATGCAGCCCATCCAACGCTGCCTTTCATGGCACAGGGGGCGTGTTTGGCACTTGAAGATGCGTGGATATTTGCGCGATCTTTCAAGGAACAATCAGGCGTAACCCGCGCGCTTGCCGCCTATGAGCAAACACGACGGCTGCGTGCACAAAAGGTCGTAGAGGCAGCTAACGCCAATGCCCGCAATTTCCACCTGACCGGGGCGGCTCGGCTGGCAGCTCAGACGGCGTTAACGGTGATCGGCCCGCGCCTGTCCCGACGCTATGAGTGGATTTATCGTTACGACGCGACCGTTTGAGCCCCTACAGATCCAGATCGACCCAGACCGGGACATGGTCCGAGGGTTTTTCATGCCCGCGCACCTCGGCGTCAATCCGGCAATCCCGCATCAGATCGGCAGCCTGCGGGGTCAGCAGGAAGTGGTCGATGCGAATACCGTCATTCTTGTTCCACGCCCCGGCCTGGTAATCCCAGAATGAGTAATGCCCGGGCCCCTGCGTGCGCGCCCGAAATGCCTCGGTATACCCGAGGTTCAGAATCTTGCGGAACGCAGTGCGGCTTTCCGGTCGGAACAACGCATCCTCGCGCCAGTCATCCGGGCGCTTCGCGTCTTCGGCTTGCGGAATGATGTTGTAGTCACCTGCCATAAGGGCCGGTTCCTCTGTCGACAAAAGATCACGAGCGCGATCATACAGACGCTCCATCCACGCCAACTTGTAATCATATTTTGGGCCGGGAACAGGATTGCCGTTGGGCAGATACAGCCCGCAAATACGCAGGGGCATTTTGCCAATGACGGTGGCCTCAATCCACCGTGCCTGTTCATCCTCCTCATCCCCCGGTAACCCGCGTGAGACGTCTTCTAAAGGCAGTTTGGACAGGATCGCCACGCCGTTGAAACTCTTCTGCCCGTGGGTTTCTACGTTGTAGCCGCGATCTTCAAATATCTCGCGCGGGAAGTTTTCATCGATCGACTTGATCTCTTGCAGCAACACGACGTCGGGCTGCGCATCGTCGAGCCAACGGGGCAGCGCCTCGACCCGCGCCTTGATGCCGTTGATATTGAACGTGGCGATTTTCATGCGCGGTCCTCCGTTGGCTTGTGGCAACCTATCGCTCATTCAAACCCCAGCGGCAAGTGTTGGGCGGATTTGCGAGGCTCTGCCTCGCGCTCCGGGATACTTTTAGACAGATGAAGAAACGGATCTTTAACCATTTTGAGTGAAGAAGATCAGGCGGTACAGGCGGGGACGCCGATGATCGCGACAGGTGAAGCTCTCCGACGGATTGGTCGGAGAGCGGATCCCTGCTTCATCTGTCCAAAAATATCCTGGGGGTGTGGGGGCAAAGCCCCCACTGGCGCTACATCGAAAAGGACGTGCCGCAGCCGCAGGAAGAGGTGGCGTTTGGATTCTCGATCACAAAACGCGCTCCGATCAGTTCCTGCGTGAAATCAATCACCGCGTTTTCCAGAAACGGCAGCGAGATTGAGTCGACGATGACTTTCTGGCCTTTGCCCTCAAGGATCAGGTCATCCTCTTTCGGGGTGTCCAGCGCGATTTCGTATTGAAAACCGGAACATCCACCGCCTTCCACCGCCACGCGCAGGGCTTGCCCTTGATCTGCTGCGCCAATCTCGGCCAGACGATCAAAGGCGCGTTCTGTGACTGTCGGGGGCAGATTCATGCCAGACTCCAAAGGTTTATTTCTGAACCACGGTACAATATATGAAACCTGACGACAGGCGACAAGGACAAGACGAGTGGAGCGAGCGGGTTTTGCCTCGGATCCGGGCCGCGCAAGGGGGCGGCTGGTGCCGGAAGAGGAGAGCAGTTTCCGGTCCTGCTTTCAGCGCGACAGGGACAGGATCATTCATGCCAGCGCCTTTCGGCGTCTCAAGCACAAGACGCAGGTTTTTGTCGAACATGAGGGCGACAGCTATCGCACCCGTCTGACCCATTCCATTGAAGTGGCGCAGGTCGCGCGGACCATTGCTGGGGCCTTGGGCCTGAACCCGGAACTGACTGAAGCTGTGGCATTGGCGCATGATCTAGGGCACACGCCGTTTGGTCATACGGGTGAGGACGCTCTGCATGCTTTGATGCAGCCGTATGGCGGTTTCGATCACAATGCGCAAGCGATCCGGATCGTCACGAAACTAGAAAGGCACTATGCGGAATTCGACGGCTGTAATCTGACATGGGAGTGCCTTGAAGGCATCGCCAAGCACAATGGCCCCGTGTTGGGGGAACTGCCCTGGGCGCTGGCCGAGTGCAATGGTGGCTTTGATCTGGAATTGCACACCCATGCCAGTGCCGAGGCGCAGGTGGCGGCGCTGTCGGATGACATAGCTTATAACAACCACGATTTGCTGGACGGGCTGCGGGCGGGGCTCTTTTCAGATGCCGAGATCGAGCAACTGCCCATCGTCGGCGACTGCTATGCCGAGGTGGATCGCAAATATCCCGGCCTTGATGCCTATCGGCGGCGGCACGAGGCGTTGCGCAGGGTGTTCGGCGTTATGGTGTCGGATGTCATTGATACGTCCCGAAACCTGATCGAGGCCTCCGGTGCTCAATCGGTCGAGGAGGTCCGTCATCTGGGCTACCCGGTCGTACAGTTCTCTGCCGGTCTTTGGGCGCAACTGAAAGAAATTCGCGCTTTTCTCTTTGCCCGAATGTACCGCGCGCCTGCGGTGATGCAGGTGCGGGCCGAGGTCAGCAAGGTCGTTCAGGAGCTATTCCCAATTTATCTGAGCGACCCAAGGCAAATGCCTGCGCGCTGGCATGCGGACATCGAAGCGGCCCAAGGCGAAACGGCGCTCGCCCGCATCGTGTCGGACTATATCGCGGGCATGACCGACAGGTTTGCATTGCAGGACCATGCCCGGCTGACCGGAGATCACTCGATCGCGATGTAGGCGATGGCCCAGACCTGCTGGCCTGCTTGTTCCTGCTTCAGGTCGGCGTCGTCCGTGGGTGGGAAGACAATCATCGTGGGACCATAGCCGCCGATGCCCATCGGCGCGCCGTCGGCATGGGTTGCTACGATGGGTTGGTGTGTCTCAATGCTCTGCCACGGAATTTCCGCCTGATAGCCGTCCATCGCCATGGGCAGCGCGGTTTTACCCTCGGCGCCGGCCATCTTCATCACTTCGGACAGCAGCGGGCCCGCGAAGGTATAGTCGCGCTGGTTGTCCGGCGGGCCATAGGGGATGGTGATCTCGACCTGCTCAAGCCCGTCCAGAATCGCGGCATCAAAACCGGCGGCCCCGTCATGGGTGACCTCAAGAAACCCAAGCAAACCGCCGTCATTTTCGCGGCGCGCGGGCAGGTTGGTTTCGTCAACCGCGCCGCCCAGCGTCAGGATCACATGGCCCTGCGGCGCGGGCATTTCGGCCCAGACAGAAGAGGCGGTCAGCAACAGGGTAAGGGGCAAGGCAAGGCGCATCATTGGGGGCTCCGGCGGTTGTATTGCAAATTCGACATTACCGGTCTGCGCGGCTGAACCAAGCTCAAACTTTAGGCGTCCATTGACCTTGGCGCTTTGCGTGGTAAACCGCCCGGCAAGCAGAAGGACATTCGAAATGAACCTGTTTTCCGAGATCCGCGCCCTTGTACTGGACGCGCTGGCAAAAATGCAGTCCGAAGGCACGCTGCCCGAGGGGTTGAGCTTTGACAATGTGGCGGTCGAACCTCCGCGCGATGCGGCGCATGGCGACATGGCGACCAACGCAGCGATGGTTTTGGCCAAGCCCGCCGGAATGAAGCCCCGCGACATTGCCGAAGCTCTGGCAGGTAAGCTGGCAGCGGATGACCGGATCACCAGCGCCGAGGTCGCAGGCCCCGGGTTTTTGAACCTGCGGTTGGCGCTGCCGGTCTGGCAGGGCATTGTGGGATCGGTTCTGGAAAAGGGCACGGATTACGGCAAGTCCGACATGGGAGCGGGCAAGACTGCGAATGTGGAATTTGTCTCGGCCAACCCAACCGGACCGCTGCATGTGGGCCATTGCCGGGGCGCGGTGTTTGGCGATGCGCTGGCGGGTCTGCTGGATTATGCCGGGTTCGACGTGACCCGGGAATACTGGGTCAATGATGGCGGCGGGCAGGTCGATGTGCTGGCGCGGTCGGCTTATGAACGCTACCGCGAGGCCAACGGGCTGGAATTCGAGGTCAAAGAGGGGCTGTACCCCGGCGATTACCTCGTGCCCGTCGGTGAGGCGCTGAAAGAGAAGTTCGGCGACAGCATGATCGACAAGCCCGAGGCCGACTGGCTTGTCACCTTCCGCGATTTCACCATTGACGAGATGATGCGGCAGATCCGCGAAGATCTGGGCTTGCTGGGGGTTCAGATGGATGTCTGGACGTCCGAGTGGTCGTATTATGACAGTGGCAAGATCGAAAAGACGCTGGAAGAGCTCAAAGGGATGGGGCTGGTCTATCGCGGCGTGCTGGAACCGCCCAAGGGCAAAGCCCCGCCCGAGGACTGGGAGCCGCGCGAACAGATGCTGTTCAAGGCGACCGAATATGGCGACGATGTCGACCGTCCGGTGCAGAAATCGGATGGCGGCTGGACCTATTTCGCGCCCGATCTGGCTTATCACTATGACAAGATCAAACGTGGTTTTGACGTCATCATCGACGTGTTCGGTGCCGATCACGGCGGCTATGTCAAACGGATGAAAGCGATCGTGGCGGCCTTGGACAGCGAAAAGCGGGTGTCCTTCGACATTAAGCTGACGCAGCTTGTGAAACTGTTCAAGAATGGTGAGCCGTTCAAGATGTCGAAACGGGCAGGGACGTTTATCACCCTGCGCGACGTGTTAGAGCAGGTTGGGCCTGACGTTACCCGTTTTGTCATGCTGACACGGCGCAATGATGCCTCGCTGGATTTCGATTTCGACAAGGTGCTGGAACAAAGCCGTGAGAACCCGGTGTTCTACGTGCAATACGCCCATGCCCGCGTCATGAGCGTGCTGCGCCGCGCGGCTGAGGCCGGGATTGACGCGCAGGATACGACCCTCGTCGCGTCTGACAGGGGCAAGATCGACCACCCGTCCGAACTGGCGGTTGCCAAGAAGCTGGCCGAATGGCCGCGTCTGGTCGAAATTGCCGCCCGCACCAATGAGCCGCACCGGGTTGCTTTCTACCTGTATGAACTCGCAGGCGATTTCCACGCGCTGTGGAACAAGGGCAATGATGAAACCCAGCTGCGTTTCATCCAGGATGGCGATGTTGCCACAAGCCAGTCAAAAATCGCATTGGCCCGGGCCGTTTCTGTTGTGATTTCAGCGGGCTTGGGTATTCTTGGCGTTACTCCGGCGCAGGAGATGCGGTAACAAATATCGCCCGAACCGCCGGTACGAGGTAGGCAAGAAATGACCCGCGCGCCCAATTTTACGGCGCGAAACGGGCGGTGAGGCGGATATGACGAGTTACGATTACTCGGGGCAGGAAAGCCCCGAGCACGCGCAGTACACGAATCAACCCCATGCGCAGGATGCGTATGAGTATCCCGAAGATATGCAGGACCACACCGCGCCTGCGCGGTCTTTTGGTCTGGGGCGTGCGGTCAATGTGCTGGGTGCGGTTGCCTCGGTGGCGCTGGTAGTCGGGGTTGGCGTTTGGGGCTATAAGCTGGTCATGAGGGATGTCAGCGGCGTTCCGGTTGTACGCGCGGCAGAGGGACCGATGCGTATTCAGCCCGAAAAGCCCGGCGGCACTCCTGCGGATCACCAGGGCCTTGCCGTGAATGCAGTGGCGGCTGAAGGTTCGGCTGCGGCCCCGGCAGATCGCCTGATCCTGGCACCGCGTCCGGTGTCCCTGACCGATGAGGACCTGCCCGCCGGTGAACTGAAGCCGACAAAAGCGGTGCATGTGATTGAAGAGCCGATCTCGAACCGTGAAGCGGCTGAGCTGCGACAGAACGCCGTTGACGCTCTGGTCGCGGAACTGGCCGGAGAGGCGGCGAAACAGGAACAGCCGCAGGACGAGGGCGTCCAAGTTGCCGCGCTGGCGTTGCCCGAAGAGGAACCTGCCATTGATCCCGCCGATCTGGCGGCCTCGCTGCCGGATCCGGAACTGGCGGCGCTGCCCGGTGTGCGGCGGTCTCTGCGGCCCCATACCCGCCCGGCCCGTAGCCTGCGCAGCGCGCCTGCCGAGGACGCAATCAATGCCGCCGTCAAAACGGCCGTGGGTCTGGATGTTGATCCCGACACCCTGAACAAGGGGACACGTCTGGCCCAGTTGGGCGCTTACGAAAGCGTGGATGTTGCCAAGTCCGAATGGGCGAGGCTGAACGGTCGGTTTGGCGAGTATATGGATGGAAAACAACGCGTTATCCAGAAAACCTCAAGTGGTGGGCGCACGTTCTACCGCCTGCGCGTGCTGGGCTTCGATGACCTGAGCGACTCGCGCCAGTTCTGCGCCGCGCTGGTGGCACAGGGGGCCGATTGCATCCCGGTGGCCGTTCGGTGAATTTCGGTGCGACGATCACCGATGCCGAAGGTCTGCGCCTGAGTGATGAGGAACGCGCCCTGTTCCGCCAGATGAACCCGTTCGGGTTCATTCTGTTTGCCCGCAATATCGACACTGCCGATCAGGTCCGTGCCCTGTGCGACGATTTCCGCGAGGCGGTTGGCCGCAATTGCCCCATCACCATTGATCAGGAGGGCGGGCGTGTGCAACGCCTGCGCGCTCCTTTGGCCCGCGAGTGGCTGCCCCCGCTTGATCACGCGGACCGCGCCGGGGATCAGGCCGAACGGGCCATGTATCTGCGTTATCGTCTGATTGCCCACGAACTGTTCGAACTAGGCATCGACAGCAATTGTGCCCCCACGGCTGACATGGCGTGGGCCGACACCCATGCTTTTCTCCGAAACCGCTGCTACGGCAGTGACGCGGACCAGATCGGAAAGATCGGGCGCGCGGTGGCCAAGGCCCATCTGGAGGGCGGGGTTTTGCCCGTTGTGAAGCACATGCCCGGCCACGGCCGTGCGACGCTGGACACCCATTTCGACCTGCCACGCGTTGACCTGTCGTTGGAAGAGCTGACTGAGACGGACTTTGCGCCGTTCCGCGCGCTGAACGATCTGCCCATGGGGATGACGGCGCATCTGGTGTTCGAACAGATCGACTCGACGCCGGCAACGATCTCAGCACCGATGATGCAGGTGATCCGCGAGGTGATCGGCTTCAAAGGCCTGATCATGACCGACGACATCTCGATGAAGGCGCTCAGCGGGTCCGCCGCGGACCTGTCGCGGCAGGCATTGCAAGCGGGGTGCGATGTTGTCCTGCACTGTAACGGAAGCTTTGCGGAACGCGCCGAAGTGCTGGAAGCCGCAGGTCAGATGTCGGACATGGCACAAACCCGCGCGGAGCGTGCGCTGGCCATGCGCAAAGCCCCGCAGGAACTTGACATCCAAGCCGCCGAGGCGGAACTATCTGCCCTAATGGGCGGGCAGGTATATGAACGATAACCTTTTCAGCGAAGACCCGGTCTCGGTCGCGGATCGTCTTGCGGCCGAAGCGCTGATCGTTGACGTCGACGGGTTCGAAGGCCCGCTGGACGTGCTGCTGACCCTGTCGCGGACGCAAAAGGTCGACCTGCGGAAAATCTCGGTTCTGGCGCTGGCACAGCAATATCTGGCCTTTGTCGAAAAGGCCCGCGCGCTGCGGATCGAACTGGCCGCCGATTATCTGGTCATGGCCGCCTGGCTGGCGTTTCTGAAATCCCGCCTGCTGCTGCCACCCGACCCAGATGATGAAGGCCCCTCGGGCGAAGAGCTGGCCGCGCATCTGGCGTTCCAGCTTGAACGTCTTCAGGCCATGCGGGACGTCGCCGCGCGGTTGATGGCGCGCGATCAGCTAGGTCGAGATTTCTTTAAACGCGGGCAGGGCGAAGATGTTACCCGCATCCGCACCGTGACCTATTCCGCGACGCTGCTGGACCTGATGCAGGGCTATGCGCGCATCCGCACCCGCGACGAATTCCGCCCCTTCGTCATGGACCGCGACGCCGTTTTTACCATGGAACAGGCGCTGGAACGGATGCGCCCTCTGATCGGGTTTGCCGGCGCTTGGACGGATATGGAGACCTATCTGCCCGACGGCTGGGATGCCGATCCGGTGCGCCGCAGGTCCGCCACGGCGGCGACCTTTGCGGCCTCGCTGGAACTGGTGAAGGAAGGACATATGGAGATCAAGCAGAGCGAGACTTTCGCTCCGATCCATCTGCGGAAAAGGACCGAAACCCGTGACTGACGCCCCCGAAGAGACCGGTACGCTGTTCGAAGCGCCCCCCTTGGCCGAACAGGAGCGCATGGTCGAAGCGGTGCTGTTCGCCAGCGCCGAACCTGTCACCGTGGCCGATCTTGAGGCCCGGATGCCCCATGGCAGCGACGCGGCGCAAGCGGTTGAATTGCTGCAAAAACGCTATGAAGGGCGCGGTGTGCGTGTGGTCCGTGTGGGTGAGGCTTGGGCGATCCGGACGGCACCGGATCTGGGCTTTCTGATGCAGAAGGAAACGGTCGAAACCCGCAAGCTGAGCCGCGCCGCCATCGAAACGCTGGCTATTGTCGCCTATCATCAGCCCTGCACCCGAGCCGAGATCGAGGAAATACGCGGCGTGTCCGTCTCGCGCGGCACCATCGACCAGTTGCTGGAAATGGAGTGGATCAGGCTGGGCCGCCGCCGCATGACGCCGGGTCGTCCGGTGACTTTCGTGGTGACGCCGCAGTTTCTGGATCACTTCGGGCTGGAAAATGCGCGCGACTTGCCGGGGCTCAAGGAATTGCGCGCCGCAGGGCTGCTGGAAAACCGTCCGCCCCCGGGGGCGATTCCGCTGGGCGAGGGCCGCGAAGATGAGGCAGACGAGGATCAGACGGAACTTTTCGAGGAAGAATAGCCAACTGGCCCTTTTTCCACCGCAAAGACCCCTTAAGTTGTGTCCCAGCAAACGGAGTTGAGCAATGAACGCAAACCGGATCATCGACATGATCGTGCGTCAGGTCATACGGCGGTTGGTGACACGTGGCGTGGACAAGGGCTTTGACATGGCCAGTCGGACGGGCAAACCGGGGCAAGCCCCGCGCGATCCGGAAGCCAAGCGTCAGGTGGCGGACAGTTCCAAGCGGCAAAAGCAGAACATGAAACAGGCGCAACGGATGACCCGACAGATGCGCCGGTTCATGAAGTTCTAACCCGCCTTGAAATGCTTCGACAGTTTCAGGCCTTGCCCCTGATAGTTCGACGCAATACCCGCGCCGTATAGCTGCGTGGGCATCTCGGCCATCCGTTCATAAACCAGCCGCCCAACAACCTGACCATGCTCCAGCACAAACGGTGCTTCGTGGCAGCGGACCTCAAGCACGCCGCGCGAGCCTGCACCACCGGCGGCGGCGTGGCCGAAACCGGGGTCGAAGAAACCTGCGTAGTGCACCCGGAACTCCCCGACCATTGCCAGATAGGGGGCCATTTCGGCGGCATACATTGGCGGGATATGAACCGCCTCGCGGCTGACGAGGATATAGAACGCGCCGGGGTCGAGGATGATGCGGCCATCATTGGTGCGCACCTCTTCCCAGTATTCCTGCGGGTCGTATTCGCCGATCCGGTCCAGGTCTATGACGCCGGTATGCGGCTTGGCGCGATAGCCGACCAGATCGGTGTCGGGCAGTTGCAGGTCGACCGAAAAGCCCAACCCGTCCTGAATCACCGCAGGCCCATCCACAAGGGGCGAGTCCATATGCAGCGCGGTCAGTTCCGCATCGGTCAGAACCGCCTGACCCTGACGGAACCGGATCTGGTTCAAACGCATGCCGGGGCGGACGAGGACCGAGAAGGAGCGCGGGCAAATCTCGGCGTACAAAGGCCCGGTGTAGCCTGCGGGAACGCGGTCAAATTCAGTGCCGCCATCGGTGATGGTGCGGGTCAGCAGGTCCAGCCGCCCGGTCGAGCTTTTGGCGTTGGCCACGGCGCTGACATCATCGGGCAGGGCCAACGATTCCATCAGCGGCACCAGATAGACGCAGCCTTTTTCCAGAACCGCGCCATCGGTGATGTCGATGCGGTGCATTTCGAACTCGGCCAGACGGTCGGCGACAGACCGGCTTTCGCCCGCAAGGAACGACGCGCGAACACGGTAAGCCACTGTTCCCAATCGTAAATCAAGGCTGGCGGGTTGAACTTGAGCCGGGATGATCTCGGGGCTGGCCGTGATCTCACCTCGCGCGATCATCGCCTCAAGCTGCTGGTTCGGGCATACGCCGGTCATTCCGATCCCCTCATGTGCCAGAGCGGGATCTGGCCTGTGTGCCATAAACGTCGGTGTGATTTGGTCGGGCTAGCAGGACTCGAACCTGCGACCTTCCGTCCCCCAGACGGACGCGCTACCAGGCTGCGCCATAGCCCGACGTTGGGCTGTTCATAAAGATTTTCCCGGCAGGGGCAAGAGGAAAACAATGCCTTTTTTCCTATCCGGCCACCTTGGTTTCCACCCGATCCAACCACGTGCGCAGGTCCCGCGCAATCGGTGCGATTCGGGCCAGAAGCGTATCGTCATACTCGTCGCGGTTCCAGGCCAGCGACGCGACACCACCCAGCAGCGGGGCGGTGTCCAGCTCCGGCTCTGCCGGCGCAGGGTCCGCAGATGCAGCGGCGGGGCTTGGGTGTTCTGGCGCGGCCTGTGGCGTCGAAGGTTCGTCCAGATCCATATGGATTTGCTCGGCCGTGGCGGGTTGTTTCGCGGCGAAGGGGACCACTGTGGCGTCAGCCTCGGCAGGTTCGTCCAGCGGCTGAGACAGGGCGGCAACATTGGCCACGCCCTGTTCGCGCAGGATGCGCTGCACGCCTTTGATGGTGATGCCATCCTCGTGCAGCAGCTTCTTGATGCCCCCCAGCAGGCGCATGTCGTTGGGCCGGTAATAACGCCGCCCACCGGCGCGCTTCACGGGTTTGACCTGACTGAACCGACTTTCCCAGAATCGCAGCACATGGGCCTGCACTCCCAGCCAGTCCGCAACCTCACTGATCGTGCGAAACGCGTCGGGGGACTTGCTCATCTCTGCGGGACCTCTGACTTACTTGCGGTTCCCGGCGGCGACGCGATCCTTCATCAGGTGCGACGGGCGGAAGGTCAGAACGCGGCGGGGTTGAATCGGAACCTCTTCGCCGGTTTTGGGGTTGCGGCCGATGCGGGCGGTTTTGTCCCGAACGCTGAACGTGCCGAAGGATGAAATCTTGACCTGCTCGCCGCGCACAAGCGCGTCGGACATGTGGTTCAGAACGCTTTCGACCAATTGCGCGCTTTCGTTGCGTGAGAGGCCTACCTCGCGAAAGACAGCCTCGCTCAGATCCATTCGGGTCAGTGTTTTGTCGCCCATGCCAATTCCCCTGTTGATAGGAAAGAATAGGGTCAGGGGAAATTCGCTGTCAATATCAATGAATTGCAGGCGGCTGTGTAAGCCGGATTGCGCCTGTTACCAGCGCAGCGCCACCGCGCCCCAGGCCAGACCGCCGCCGATGGCCTCGGTCACAATCAGATCGCCCTGCTTGATCTGCCCGCGTTCCTTGCCCACCGACAGGGCCAGAGGGATCGAGGCGGCAGAGGTATTGCCGTGATCCTGCACGGTGACCACCACGTTCTCCATCGGCAGGCCCATCTTCTTCGCGGTGCCCTGAATGATGCGGATATTGGCCTGATGCGGCACGACCCAGTCAACATCAGCGCTGCTGAGACCCGCGCGTTCCAAGGCGGTTTCAGCAGTTTTTGCAAGCTTTTCAACGGCATGACGGAAGACCTGATTGCCCTGCATCCGTAGGTGCCCGGTCGTATGAGTCGACACACCGCCGTCGACATAGAGCAGGTCCTTGTAGCGCCCGTCCGAATTCAGATCGGTTGCCAGAATGCCTCGGTCTGTAGGGGTGCCTGCACTCTCCTGCGCTTCAAGCACCAGCGCGCCCGCGCCGTCGCCGAACAGGACGCAAGTGGATCGGTCGGTCCAGTCCATGATTCGGGAAAACGTCTCGGCCCCGATCACCAGAACGCGTTTGGCCTGACCCGACAGGATCAGAGCATCGGCGTTGCTGAGTGCAAAGACGAATCCGGCGCACACGGCCTGAACGTCGAAAGCAAATCCATTGGTCATGCCCAACCGGGCCTGAACCATCGTCGCCGCAGACGGAAAGGTCAGATCGGCGGTCGAGGTGGCCAGGACGATGGCGTCGATATCATCCGCCGTCAGCCCCGCATCGGCCAGCGCCGCCTCGGCCGCGTGGGTTGCCAGATCCGACGTTGTTTGGCCATCTGCGGCAAAGTGGCGGCGTTCAATCCCCGAGCGGGTCCGAATCCATTCATCGGTTGTGTCCAGCGTCTTTTCGAACTCGGAATTCGGAACAACGCGTTCAGGCAAATAATGCCCGACACCTACAACAACTGAACGGCCTGCCATGTTGGGGTACTGCCTTTTTGTTATTTTTCGGTCTGCGGCGCAGATTGCGCGGCATCTTGGGCAAGCTGGGCCGTTGATGCAACCCGTGCCGCCAATTTTTCGGCAAATCCTGACTGGGCCAAGGTGAACGCCAGCTTGACCGCCGCGGACACGCCGGTCGCGTCCGCGCCGCCATGGGATTTGACCACGGTGCCGTTCAGGCCAAGGAAAACGCCGCCATTCACCCGGCGCGGGTCGATGCGTTTTTTCAGCCGGTTCAGCGACGTGATGGCCAGAACCGAAGCCAAACGGGACAGGGGCGAATACTTGAACGCTTGCCGCAGCAGATCGCCGATCAGGCTTGCGGTGCCTTCTCCGGTCTTGATCGCGACGTTGCCGGTGAACCCGTCAGTCACGATGACATCGGCCTTGTCGCCAGGAATGTCGCTTCCTTCGACAAAGCCTACAAAATCGAAATTCGCAGGGTCCGCGAAATCCGAGATCATGGCGTGGGCTTCTTTCAACTCCGCCCGGCCTTTGTGTTCCTCGGTGCCCACATTCAGCAGACCGATCCGGGGGCGGGTCAGCGCCATGCCGTTGCGCGCGTAAGACGCACCCATCAGAGCGTATTGCAACAGGTCCTTGGCATCGGCGCGCACATCCGCGCCGACATCCAGCATTACGTTGAACCCCTGCGGGTTCCGCGAGGGCCATAGAATGGCGATGGCAGGCCGGTTCACGCCCGGCAACTTGCGCAGTCGCATCATCGACAGCGCCATCAGCGCGCCGGTATTGCCGCAGGACACCGCGCCGTGTGCCTCGCCCTGACGCACGGCCTCAAGCGTGGACCACATCGAGGTCTGCTTGCCGTTGCGCACCACCTGACTGGGCTTGTCCTCCATCGTGACCACATCGCGGCAATCACGAAAAACGACGCGCCCATCAAGGACACGTCGTTTGGCGACAAGCTTGCGCAAGGTCTGTTCCGGACCGTGCAGCAGAAACCCGATATCGGGGTTCTTTTTGGCCGAATTCGCAATGCCTGCAACAACGACTGCGGGACCCGCGTCCCCACCCATAGCGTCTACCGAGATGGTGATCCGACCGGCGTGCGAGGGTTGTTCAGTCATGCCTTGGCCTGCGCTCGATCAGGCTTAGGCTGCGTCTTCGTCCAGATCGATTTCGTCGGCCTGTGCGACGACTTCGCGATCATCATAGTGGCCGCAGGATGCACAAACGTGGTGGGGGCGCTTCAGTTCACCGCAGTTGGGGCATTCGTTCGGGTTTGCAGCAACCAGAGCGTCGTGTGCGCGGCGGTTGTTGCGACGCGACTTGGAAACTTTGTTCTGTTGGACGGCCATGGTCTCAACCTTTGTCTGACTGGGGGCGGCAGATTCGCTGCCAGCCCGGGTTTCGTAGTTCGTTTTATCGTGGTTTGACGCGCGTTTAGGGGACGAGCCCCGCAATGTCCAACCCAAAATCCGATGAGCGCGCGAAAATACTGCGATTCTCGGTATGTTCAAGCGATTTTTCTGACCGCCTGCTATGACAGGAAATCAGCGCCCTGTCACTCGTCTTTTTTGAGCGCATCGCGCAATCCTGCCAACCCGGCAAAGGGCTTGGCGTCGTCGTCCGTCATCGCCTGTTTGCCCGGTTCGGTATAGTCGGCCTGACCGAGCTCCGCGCCATCCTTGCGCGGGTATTGGGGCAGGGCGAGGGACAGCGCCTCGGCCATCACCTGCGCGGGGTCGATCTCGGGACCCAAGGGCTCGGTCTCGTCGCCTTTGGGGATTTCGAACTCGTCTTCGTCCGGGTCGGTCCAGTCGGCCAGAAACAGGCGGGACACCGGGATGTCGATCCGGGTCGTGACCGGCTCCAGCGTAACGACGCAGGGCTGAATCACGGTTGCGCCCAGCTTGCCGGTCAACTCCCAGTCGCGTTTGCCCTGCGCGCGGACCTGACCCACAAAGCTGAGTTTGCGCAGGCCCAGCAGGTTAAGATCGTTTTTCAGCGCTTCCAGCGCCTGCGCGCCCGGGCGCAGGTCAAAGGGCGTGGGGGCGTTTTGCGGCAGATCGGCCACCCGAAGTGATGTGACGTTAGTCATCATAGAGTCTTTCCTGTGTTGAACCGTGGCAGCGGTTTCTGTAATCGGATAGAAGCCGTGACAGGCCAAGGCAAGAGGGTGCGTATGTTGAAGGTTGTAAACAGGTTTAAACCGGCTGCGAAATCGCTGGTCATTGTTGTGGGCCTGGGTATTGCCGGGGCTTGCTCGCCTGTCTTCCAGAATCACGGATATGTGCCACCTGCGGACCAGCTGGCCGAAATTCAGGTTGGCAAAGACACCCGCGATAGCGTGGCCGAGGCCATCGGCGCGCCCGGTGCGTCTGGCGTAGTCAAAGATTCCGGATACTATTATGTCCGCTCGCGGGTTCGCCACTACGGCCCCAAACGGCCCGAGGTTGTCTCGCGCGAGCTGGTGGCTATCAGTTTCGACCAGCGCGGCGTTGTCCGTAATATCGAACGTTTCGGCCTTGAGGATGGCCTTGTCATTCCGCTGGAACGCCGCGTGACCGAGTCGAGTGTTCAGGACAAAGGCTTCCTGCGGCAGTTGCTGGGTAACATCGGTAACTTCAACCCAGCCAATATTCCGGGTGCCAACTAAAACAGGCCGGTCCCTTGCTTAGGTCACATGGCGGTCACATGTCATGTGTTACCCAAACAACAAGGACGACAACAGGTCAGCAACCGTGGAGGATGCGACCATGACAACGGCAGTTTTGTTGAGCAAAGGGCGCTATCGCGCCCGTCTGGCCCAGTCGACCGCGGATGTCGCGGCGGCCCAACGCCTGCGGACGCTGGCCTTTGGCACCCGTCAGGTCGATCAGGACGGTCTTGACGCTGCGTGCGCCCATGTGCTGGTCGAGGATATGCGGTCAGCCGGGCAAATGGTCTGCTGCTTTCGTATGCTGGTGATGGAACATGGGGCTGAGATCGGGCGCAGCTATTCCGCACAGTTTTATGATCTGTCGTCCCTCAAGGGTTTCAGCGGACGGATGGTGGAGATGGGCCGGTTCTGCATCCATCCGGACTGGACTGACCCTGATATTCTGCGTGTCGCGTGGGGCGCGATGACGGCCTATGTGGATCAGAACGAGGTCGAGATGCTGTTTGGCTGTTCTTCTTTCGCGGGAACCGAGACCGGGCAGTATCTGGACGCGTTCGCCATGCTCAAGCACCGGCATCTGGGGCCCAAGCGCTGGTTGCCGCGGGTCAAGGCACCGGATGTGTTCCGGTTCGCGGCCCGTCTGCGGCGCAGGCCGGACGCAAAGAAGGCGATGCTGAGGATGCCTCCGCTTCTGCGCACCTATCTGATGATGGGCGGCTGGGTCAGTGATCACGCGGTGGTGGATCGGCACATGAACACGCTGCATGTGTTCACCGGGCTTGAGATTGGAGCGATACCCCCGGCACGGAAGCGTTTGCTACGGGCGGTGGCCGGGTAATTCCGTATTTTTGACGAGAAGAAGGTGTGGGCGTTGACGCGCCTGCCTTGCGGGTTTAGCTGGCGGGCATGGCGAGAATTCCTTTGTTGCAGATGTCCGGCATTTCCCTGACCTTCGGGGGTGATCCGGTGTTTTCCGAGCTTGATCTGGTGGTTCAACCGGGTGACCGAGTGGCGCTGGTCGGGCGCAATGGGTCGGGCAAATCGACATTGATGAAGGTTATGGCTGGTCTGGTCGAGGCGGATCGGGGCGACATCGTGATTCCGCCGGGGAAATCCGTTGGATATATGGAGCAGGACCCCGGTATGGAGGGTTTCGCGACCTTGGGGGACTACGCCTCGAGCGGGTTGGAACCTGGTGAGCTGTACAAGGTTGAGCGTGCGGGCGAGGGGTTGAAGTTTGATCCGTCACGCGCGGTTGAGACCGCCTCGGGCGGGGAGCGGCGGCGGGCGGCGCTGGCCAAGTTGATGGCGGAAGCGCCGGATCTGATGCTGTTGGATGAGCCGACAAACCATTTGGACATTGAGGCCATCGCCTGGTTGGAGCGCGAGTTGGGCGCGACGCGGGCGGCGTTTGTTCTGATCTCGCATGATCGGGCGTTTCTGCGTGCTTTGACCCGCGCGACGCTGTGGATTGATCGGGGTGTTGTGCGGCGGCAGGAGCAGGGGTTTGAAGCGTTCGAGGCCTGGCGCGATAAGGTTTGGGAAGAAGAAGACCAGCAGCGGCACAAGTTGAACCGGCTGATCAAGTCTGAGGCCAAATGGGCCGTCGAAGGCATCAGCGCCCGTCGCAAGCGCAATCAGGGCCGGGTGCGCGCGTTACAGGCTTTGCGGGCCGAGAAAGCGGCGCAGATCAAGCGGCAGGGATCGGCGGCCATGTCGCTGGAATCCGGCCCAAAGTCGGGCCGCAAGGTGATCGAGGCCAAAGGTGTTTCGAAAGCGTTTGGCGATCAGCAGATCGTGCGCAATTTCAACCTGTTGGTGCAGCGCGGCGATCGGGTGGCCTTTGTCGGGCCGAACGGCGTAGGCAAGACGACGCTGCTGAAGATGTTGCTGGGGCAAGAGGCCCCGGATGCGGGCACGGTCACGCTGGGCACCAACCTTGAGATTGCCGTTTTTGATCAGACCCGTGCGCAGCTCGATCTCGAGATGACCCTGTGGGACAGCCTGACCGGTGACCCTGAGATGCGGGTTTCCGGCAAGGCCGATCAGGTCATGGTGGGCGGGCAGCCGAAGCATGTTGTGGGTTACCTCAAGGAGTTTCTGTTTGACGAACGGCAGGCAAGAGCGGCGGTTAAGTCGTTGTCCGGTGGGGAAAAAGCGCGGTTGCTGTTGGCGAAGCTGATGGCCAAGCCTTCAAACCTGCTGGTGTTGGACGAACCGACGAACGATCTGGATGTCGAGACGCTGGATTTGTTGCAGGAACTGCTGGACGATTATGACGGCACCGTTCTGCTAGTCAGCCACGACCGGGATTTTCTGGACCGGGTGGCGACAACGACCATCGCGATGGAGGGCAATGGCCGGGCGACGGTCTATGCCGGAGGATGGACAGACTATATTGCGCAACGCGGTGATGTTTTCGAGAAGAAAGAAGAGAAAACAAAGGCTTCAAAGCCGAAGGTAACGCAAGAGGCGAAGCCGAAGGTGGGGCTTTCTTTCTCGGAAAAGCACCGGCTTGAGAAGCTGCCTGCGGAAATTGCGCGCCTTGAGGCCGAAATCGGCAAGCTTGAGGAACTTATGTCAGACCCCGAGCTGTTCAAGCGAGAGCCGGTCAAGTTCCAGAAAGCGACGGAAGCTCTGGTCGAGCGACAGGCAAAGCTGTCAGCGGCCGAGGAGGAATGGCTGATGTTGGAAGAGAAGGCCGAGGGGGTCTAGGCCGCCTTGGCTAGTCAACAGGACGGGCCGGATTGCCGACGACCGTCGCGCCGGGGCTGACATCCCGCGTCACCACGCTGCCTGCGCCGATAATGGCGTTGTCGCCGATTGTGATGCCGGGCATCAGGATAGCACTGCCGCCAACCCAGACATTGCGACCGATGGTGACGGGCAGGCCGATTTCCAGCCCACGGGCGCGCTCGGCAGGGTCTTTGGCATGTTGCGCGCAATAGATTTGGGCGTTAGGGCCAAACATGGTGTCGTCGCCGATCTGGACCCGCGCCGTATCCAGAATGACGCAACCGGCGTTGAAATAGACCCGGTTGCCCAGATGGATGTTCACGCCATAGGCGCAGTGAAACGGGGCCTCAAGAAAGCAGTCCGTTCCCACATGTGCAAACAAGGAACGCAGGGCGGGGGCCATCGCGCCCCGCTCTTCGGGATCGCAGGTGTTATGGGCACGCACAGCGCGGCGCGCCGTTGCGCGCATCGCCTCAAGTTCGGGGTCGAGGCAGCAATACCACGCGCCCGCTTCCATCTTCTCCCGCTCGGTCATGCGGCAGGTCTAGCGCATCCGTAACGCGCCGTCGATGCGGATGACCTCTCCGTTGAGATAGCCCATCTCGACGATGAACCCGGCCAGCCGCCCGTACTCGCTGGGGTCGCCCAGACGCGGCGGGTTGGGGACGTCGGCGGCGAGTTGTTGCTGTACTTCCTCGGGCAGACCGGCCAGCATTGGCGTCATGAAGATGCCCGGCGCGATGCCCATCACTCGGATGCCGGTCGAGGCCAGATCGCGCGCCATCGGCAGTGTCATACCCACGACGCCACCTTTTGACGCCGCATAAGCCGCCTGACCCTTTTGCCCGTCAAAGGCCGCGATCGAAGCGGTGTTGATGATGACACCACGCGCGCCGTCCGCGTCGGGCTCGTTCTTTGCCATCTCGGCGGCGGCCAAGCGCGAGACGTTGAAGCTGCCGACCAGGTTGATGTCGATAGTGCGCTGGAACGCGTCCAGCGGGTGTGGCCCGTCCTTGCCCACTGTCTTAGCACCAATGGCGATGCCTGCGCAGTTCACGGCGGCGGTGATCTTGCCCATTTTGCCCATCGCGTGAGCGATGGCCTCGGCCACCGACGGCTCATGCGTCACATCGGTTTGCGCAAAATGCCCGTTGATTTCTGCGGCGACTTGCGTGCCGCGCGTCGCATCCCGGTCAAGCAATGTGACCTGCGCGCCCTGGGCTGCGAAGTAGCGCGCCGTGGCCTCACCCAGACCGGACGCCCCTCCGGTGATGATGGCGGCGGTGTCGGATAGGTGCATGGCGGGCTCCTTGCAGGTATATGAACGATTGTTCAATAACTGATTTGAACGCTCTATGTCCATAGGTTTGATGGTGCCAGCCGTTGGGTCGGTGGATTCTAAATATATCCTCAGAAACACTTTAGCGGGGCTTCACGCGACATCGCCATTTCGGTGCTGAACTGCCCGATCACATCGGGCGTCTTTTGGTCACGAGGTGCTGAAATGTCGAAGAGTACGAAGCAGAAATTGGGCGCGCTTACTGCTGTGCCATTCATGGGAACTCTGATGGTGGGCAGCGCGTCTGCGGCACCTGAGACCTGCAACTGGAAAACCGCGCGGGATTATGCCAATGCTGGCGACTATGCGGCCCTGTGCGACTGCGCGCAGGTCACGCCAAGCTTCTTGGAGCGGCTTCAGAGCCGGTCTGATTTCGAAACAACCCTGACCGTGACCGGAGCGCAATGCCCCGGACTGGCCGCGTTGTTGACTGACCTGCCGACGGCAAGCATTTCGAACGCGGCCAGCACTCTGGGTGAGGATCGGAGTTCTGATCGCAACACACCGGGGGCCGGTCAAGTTGCGGATGCTGGCGGTGGCGGCAATGACAATCCCGGCGACGGCGGTGGTAACGATGGTCCCGGAGGCGGTGGTGGCAACGATGGCCCCGGCGACGGTGGTGGCAATGATGGTCCCGGTGACGGAGGTGGCAACGACGGCCCCGGTGATGGTGGCGGTGATGAGCCGGGTGATGGCGGTGGCAAGCCAGGCGATGGCAAACCCGGCAAAGGCGGCGGCAAGGGCGGCGACGGACCCGGCAAAGGGAAAGGTGGCGGTAAAGGCGGCGACGGCCCCGGCAAGGGTAAAGGCGGCGGCAAAGGGAATAACGGGCACGGGAACGGCTCGGAAGGCAGCAGCCCCGGACGCGGCAACAACGCCAATGATGATGAAGGCGGTGGCGGCAAGCCCGGTAAGGGCGGCGGCAAGCGCTAAGCCGGTTTGACCCGCATCCTTCTGAAACCACAACGGCCACCCAAGGGGTGGGCGTTGCTGTGTTGGTAGTCGAACCGCTTAGCCCAACTGCACCAGCGCGTGCCGCTTCTTGCCAGCGCTCAGCTTGATGGGCGAGGACAGAGCGCCCGCGTCGATCATCAGCCCTGCATCGGTCAGGGGGGCGTCGTCCAGCTTGGCTCCGTTCTCGGCGATCAGGCGTTTGGCCTCTTTGCCGGATTTGGCGAGGCCGGATTTGACGATGATCTGCACAATCGAGGCGGGCAGGTCTTCGGCATTCAGCGTCAAGGTCGGGAGGTCCTCGCCCACGCCGCCTTTTTCGAACACCTCGCGGGCGGTGGCCTCAGCCGTGGCTGCGGCCTCGGTCCCGTGCAGCAGGGTGGTAACTTCATTGGCGAGGCGAATTTTGGCCTCGTTGATCTCGGACCCTTGCAGCGCGGCCAGACGGTCGCACTCGTCGACGGGAAGCTCGGTGAAGATTTTCAGGAACCGGCCTACGTCCGCATCGGTGGTGTTGCGCCAGAACTGCCAGAACTCATAGGCACTCAGCATATCGCCGTTCAGCCAGACGGCTCCGCCTTGGGATTTGCCCATCTTGCGGCCATCGCTGGTGGTCAGCAGTGGCGTGGTCAGGCCATAGATTTCCTGATCCAGCACGCGGCGGGTCAGGTCGATGCCGTTGACGATATTGCCCCACTGATCCGAGCCGCCCATCTGCAGAACGCAGCTATAGCGGCGGTTCAGTTCCAGGAAATCATAGGCCTGCAGGATCATGTAGTTGAATTCGAGGAAGCTGAGCGATTGCTCGCGGTCCAGCCGGGATTTCACTGACTCGAAGGACAGCATCCGGTTGACCGAGAAATGCCGCCCGATATCGCGCAGGAAATCGAGGTAGTTCAGGCTGTCGAGCCATTCGGCATTGTTCAGCATCAGCGCGCCGATGTCGCTGTCATCGTAGGACAGGTATTTGGCGAACACCTGCTTCATGCCCGCGATATTGGCGCCGATCTGTTCGGGGCCCAGCAGGGGGCGCTCGTCCGAGCGGAACGAGGGGTCGCCCACCTTGGTCGTGCCGCCGCCCATCAGGGTGATCGGTTTGTGGCCGGTTTTCTGCAGCCAGCGCAGCACCATGATGTTCATCAGGTGACCCACGTGCAGCGACTGCGCCGTGGCGTCGTAACCGATATAGGCCGTCTGCACCCCGCTGATCAGCGCGTCGTCAAGGCCCTGATAATCGGTGCAGTCGGCGAGAAAGCCGCGCTCGATCATCGTGGCGATGAAATCCGATTTGGGGTGGTAGGTCATATCGTGCCCTTTGGGTTGATGTTGCGCGGCAACGTATAGGGCCGTGCAATGCCAAGTAAAAGGTGCATTTGCCCGTTTTAACGTGCAGAGGTCAGCTTTTGGTCGGCGGCAGGCGGAAGGCAAACACCATCGCAATCAGGTTCAACGCCGCCAGCGCGAAGATCGGCGTGATCGGATCATGCAGATGCGCCACCGCCCCAAGGGCTGCCGCAAAGGCGATGCCGACCAGCCCGGCGGTGACATCTCCGAGGGCGACGAGATAGGGGCGCTCGGTCTCTTTGGTCATTTCGATGATGTACAGGTAGCGGCCATAGATCACGCCGTTGCCGCCGAGCGACAACAAAAGGATCACCGCCGCGTACAGCCAGACGTTCTGCGCATAGCCCATGAAAGTGAACCCCAACGCCAAGACCGCCGACAGCGCCGAGATCAGGCATCCCAGCCACATCACCGGCTTCACCGAGATCCGGCCGCTGAGCCAGCCCCAGATGATCGAGCCGATCACGACACCGGCGCTGGCCCCGATCACGAAGTAACTCAGAGAGTGTTTGGTGCCCACGTGATAGGTGGCGGCGTGGATGGTGTAGAAAGGCATGGCCAGTTCGACCGACACAAACAGCAGCCGGGTGACCAGGAACTTGCGATACCAGGGATAGCCCATGCCGGTTTTGAAGCCGGTCGCCAGTTCGGCCATTGGTTTGGGCTTCTTGGCGGGGGTAGGTCTGGGCGGCTGGTCCTCCTCGAAGATGCGCACACCGGCAAAGCTGATGCCGGCGGCAAACATGGCGACAACGCCGCACCACATGACAACGATATGGCGCTGCATGGGCTGGTCCGAGACCAGAAGGTCCTTGGTTACCCAGACAACGACAATCGCTAAAGCGCCCGAGATCGTGGCCTGCGCAAACACCATCCGATTGCGCTTGGCATCCGGTACAGACACGCCATAGATCTGGCTGGTGCCAAGGCTGGCCAGCCCCTGACACAGCCCCATGATCGCCGCCGTCGCAAGGAACAGCAAAACGACCATCAGCTGCGGCAGGTTGGTCGCAAACAGCGCGACGATGGACAGGATCACTCCGGTCAGGATATTGGGCACATAGACGGCCAGTTTCGCCCGGGTGACGCGATTGATGAAGGGTGAGACAAAAATTTCAGCAATCAGCCGCGCGCCGGTGACGCAGGGCAGCAGCAGCCCCGCGATGAACGTGGGCGCGCCCAGGGCGAGATACAGGAACGGCAGCACCAGGCGCGGGTTGACCAGTTGCGTCCCGATGGTAGACAGCGCCCCCGACCAGAAGATCAACTGGTAGTTCCGGCTTTCAACCGTGCGCGTTGGTTTTGACGTCTCAGGCTGTCCCATTCTTGCTCATCACACGATCGGTATTTGTGTCTTGCCCGCCCTCAATGCTGGCGCAGAAATCGGTTTTCTGCAATGGGATTGGGGCCTTGGTGTTGATCCCGGGGCGCAGGCGGCGAAAAAAGCTGAAGGATGCAGCGCAAGGCTCTTGCCATGGGCTGCGGATAGGTTGCAGTTTGGTCAGATCGCAACCCAAGGGTGTAAAGCCCCTGCGAAAATCCACATCACCAAACGGGAGAAGGGCGTGGGCCTGGCCATCAAGACAAACAAGGCGATCCGGGCGCTGGGCGCGATGTCCGGCACCTCGCTGGACGGGGTGGATGCCGCCGTGGTGGAAACGGACGGGCACCGGATATTGGGGTTCGGCGAAAGCGGCTATCGGGCGTATTCCGAGGCCGAGCGTACTCAGCTACGCGCCGCCCTTGGGCAATGGAGCGGGCCTCAGGTCGAAGCGGCGGCGGAGCTTGTGACGCTGGCCCATGCCGAGGCGCTTTCGGAATTCGAAGATGTCGACCTGATCGGTTTTCACGGCCAGACCCTTGCGCATGAACCGCGCGGGCGGGGCACGCTGCAGGTGGGTGATGGCTTTGGTCTCGCGCAGGCGCTGGGCCTGCCGGTGGTCTGGGACTTTCGCAGCGACGATGTGAAAATGGGCGGTGAGGGCGCGCCGCTTGCGCCGTTCTTCCATTTTGCCTGTGCCAAGTGGATTGGGGCACAGGACCCTCTGTGCTTTCTGAACCTCGGCGGGGTTGGGAACCTGACCTATGTGGACCCATCCTTTGACGGGCCCGAGATGCCGGGGGCTCTGCTGGCCTTTGACACCGGCCCGGCCAATGCGCCGGTCGATGACTTTATGCAGGCGCGGCTGGGCCTGCCGATGGATCGCGACGGTGCGGTGGCGCGCGGCGGGAGCGTCGAGACCGGCGCGCTGGAGCTATTCCTGGCCGAGCCGTTCTTCACCCGCATGCCGCCGAAATCGCTGGACCGCAACGACTTTGCCGAGATGATCGGGCTGGTGCAGGAACTCAGCGATTCCGATGCGGTCGCCACGCTGACCGGCATGTGTGCCGCCGGGGTGGTGCAGGGGATGGAGCATTGCCCCAAGCCGCCCGCGCGGCTGCTGGTGACAGGCGGCGGGCGTCATAACCCGGTGCTGATGGAGATGCTGCGGGTCGCGCTGGACTGTCCGGTCGAGCCGGTCGAGACAGTTGGTCTGGACGGCGACATGTTGGAAGCACAGGCCTTTGCCTATCTCGCCGTGCGCGTGGCGCGGGGGTTGCCGACCTCGTGCCCCGGAACGACCGGCGTGCGGGCGTTGGTGGGCGGCGGGGTTGTCAGTTCGGTGTCAATGGATCGCGCTGTCTGAACCGGTCTGCCGGGGCCGCCGCAGAACAGCAGTTCAAAAAACCGCAATGATGTGCAAGGGTTACGGCATGGTCTGATCCGGGCATATTGAAGGTAGGTGGGTATGGCGACCAAGGCGGAACTGGAAGCTGAACTGAACGCGCTTCGGGCGCGCAATGCTACGTTGGAAGCAAAGGCCGAGGAACGCGCGGAGCCCGAGGCCTCACCGCCTTTGAAAACGGCGGACGAGATTCGAAAGATGCTGGAAGAGCACGGCATAGACCTGAAAAAGGCCGAGGCGCTGGGCGAGGATGTGGTCGAAGAATTCGGCAGGCTGCAGAAGCAGTACCCGATCACCGCTTTGTTGGTCGCCTTCACCCTTGGGTATGTCGTTGGCCGGGTGCGTAGTTAGGATACGGGACATGAACAGACTCAGCAAAAATCTGACAACGATCTACCGCACCGAACGCCTGATCGCGCGCCGCCGTTTCGCCGTCATGCAGCAGCAGACCATTTTGATGGTGTTGGCCGGGATCTCGGCCTTGGCTGGCCTGGTTCTGTTGGATGTCGCGCTGTTTTTTACGCTGAAAACATGGATGTCCTCGGGGGCGTCAGCAGCCGTTTTGTCCCTCGCCAACCTGCTGCTGGCCGTTCTGCTTGTGCTGTTTGCCAAGCGCACGAATGTCGAGGACGAAATCGCCCCGGCAGTCGAGGTCCGCGACATGGCCATCGCCGATATCGAGGACGAGTTGGAAGAAATGGCGGTTGAAGCGCGTGAGGTCGTTCAGGCAGTGAAAAGCATCGGCGCGAACCCTCTGGGGTCTTTGCCCGCCTTGTTGGTTCCGCTGATCTCCGCAATCCTTCGCGCCAAAGAGCGTAAGGAATAACGCGGGGCTCAGTTGTTCAAAGCGCGCGTGTAGTCAGCCGCAAATTCGGTATACCCGTCCGAGGTGGATTTCAGATGCGCCCGCGTCCAGTCGTGGAAGGCGGGTAGATGGTGGAACGGCACGTTCGGGAAGGCGTGATGTTCCGCATGATAGGGCATATTCCATGCCACGAACCGGACGATCCGGTTGGTGAATGTCGTGCGTGAGTTCTCCAGCATGTTGGCCACGGGTGGGCAGAGCCCATGTTCCGCCAGCAAATAGAGGCGCAAAAAAGGCTGGCCGATCAGCACCGGCAGCAGCCAGAGCCAGAACAGGGCCGAGGTATAGAACAGGCTGAGCGTAGTAAGGGTGTATAGCGCCAGAAGAACCCGCGCCTCGGTTCGGATGGCGCGATGTTGGCGGGCTGGAAGGTAAGGCGCGTCGATCTTTCCTGCGGCATTGCGCAGAAGGGTGCGCACCATGCCGGACCAATAGGGCCACCCGCTGAGGTAAATGATCAGGCTGCGCCAATTGTCGGGGCGGGGCTTGCCGTCCAGCTCGGGGTCTTTCTGCGGATGATTGGTCCATTTGTGATGCGCCAGATGGAAATAACGGAACCATGTAAAGGGCAGGGCGATCGGCACCGAGACCAGATGCCCGACCGCGTCATTCAGCCACTCGGTTCTGAACGGCGTTTTATGGGTGCATTCGTGGCTCAGCGTGAACAGGAAGACCAACAGAATGCCCTGCGGCAGGATCAGCAGCGGCCAGAGCGGGATTTGCGCGGCGATCCCGGCGCTGGTCACGGTGAGCATCCCAAAATACAGCGCAAGATGCTTCAAGCCCGCCCAGTCGGACCGTCTCTGCAGATGGTCCTTCGCCTCGGGCGGTATTGTGGCGATCAGGGCGCGGTGGTCCATTCCTCAGCCTTTCGGGATGTCAAAACCTGGCGCGGCCAGTTCGAAGCCCTCGAACTCGAACCCCGGAGAAACGGTGCAACTGACCAGAGTATACTCGCCGGTACTACGCGCTGCCTGCCAATGGCCTTCGGGCACGATCACTTGCGGCGCGCCCTGCGACAAGTCAGGCGTCAGCAGGTGATCGCTTGCAGGCCCTTCATCTGTTTCGCTCAGCGACAGGACCAGCGGTGCGCCTGCATGAAAAAGCCAAATCTCGGTCGCATCGACCCGGTGCCAGTGGCTGCTTTCCCCAGCCTTTAGCAGGAAATAGATACAGGTCCCGGTCGCGCGCCCCGGATTGTCGGCGCGCCAGGTCTCTTTGAACCAGCCGCCCTCGGGGTGTTGCTGCAGGTTCAGGTGGTCGATGATCTGGTCAGCGGTCATGGTGTCCTCGTGAGTTAGGGCGATTATGCACGCGCGCGCACGATCTGCTATGGCAATCATGCGCAGGGTGCATATGTTTGCGACATGACCCTGACGATCCCCTTTGACAACTCCTATGCCCGCCTGCCGGACGGATTTTTCGCACGGCAAGCCCCTGTTCCGGTGCGCGCGCCGCAGATGATCGCGTTCAACGAGGGCCTCGCGCGGCTTTTGCGGGTCTCTCCTGGTGACGTGCAGGAGATGGCCGAGGCCTTCTCGGGGAACACCCTGCCCAGAGGGGCCGAGCCGCTGGCGCAGCTCTATTCCGGGCATCAGTTCGGGCACTACAACCCGCAGCTTGGCGACGGGCGGGCGGTTTTGTTGGGCGAGACCGTGGGAACCGACGGTATCCGCCGCGACATTCAGCTTAAGGGTTCCGGCCCCACGCCGTTCTCGCGACAGGGAGACGGACGGGCGTGGCTGGGGCCTGTCCTCAGGGAATACGTGGTGTCCGAGGCCATGCATGCGCTGGGCATCCCAACCACGCGTGCGCTCGCCGCCGTTGAAACGGGCGAGGTCGTCCTGCGTGAAGGCCCGATGCCAGGTGCGGTTCTTACCCGCGTGGCGCAAAGCCACCTGCGGGTGGGCACGTTTCAGGTCTTTGCCGCGCGCGGTCAGTTGGATAGCCTGCGACGCCTGACTGACTATGCCATTGGGCGCCACTACCCAGAGGCCGAAGGACCGATGGGCCTGCTGCGCGCGGTGCGGGATGCGCAGGCGCGGCTGATTGCCGGGTGGATGAGCGTCGGCTTCATTCACGGGGTGATGAACACCGACAATTGCTCGATTGCCGGTGAGACCATTGACTACGGGCCATGCGCGTTTATGGACAGCTATCACCCCAATACGGTCTACAGCTCAATCGACCGGATGGGGCGCTATGCCTATTCCAACCAGCCGGATATCGCCGTTTGGAACCTCGCCCAACTGGCGACGGCGCTGATCCAGCAAGTCGAGGATAAAGACGCCGCGGTCGAGGAAGCCACCGAGATCGTCCACGCCATGCCGGACCTGCTGCAGCAGAACTGGCTTGCCCGTTTCCGCGCGAAAATCGGTCTTGCGACGGCCGAAGATGGCGACCTTGAGATGATCTCGGACCTGCTGACTCGCATGGCGCAGAACCAGGCCGATTTCACCAATACGTTCAGGGCTTTGGGCAGCGATAACACGCGGGACCAGTTCACCGATCCCGATGCGTTTGATAGCTGGTCCGAGGGCTGGCAGGCGCGGCTTCAGCGCGAGGACGATCCGCAACAGGTCATGGCCTCCGCCAACCCGGCCTACATCCCGCGCAATCACCGGATCGAACAGATGATCGAGGCCGCAGTCGCCGGAGACTATGCACCGTTTCACCGGCTGAATACCGTGCTTGCCAAACCTTACGAGGATCAACCGGACCAGACCGACTTGGCACGGCCTCCTACGGTAAACGAGGTGGTTCAGGCCACGTTCTGCGGAACCTGAGGGCGACCGATAAGGTCAAATCGCAAACAGGCTTCGGACTGTTCGATGGGCAGGGTGGGCGAAATCAGACCGCTGCTGGTCAGCATGATCGTTTCGCGTTTCAGCTGGATTTCCTGGCCGCCTTCCGATTTTACATAGGTGCCCGATGTGCTGCGATCCGTCAGAAACAGCTTGCCGCTTTTCATGCTCAGAACTGCATGCAGCCGTGAAACCCATGGCTGCGGCAGCACGACGTCGCAGTCGGACGACCGGCCCAGTTTGAACTCACCATCGTTTCGGCAGCGCCAGGCTCGGTCCTTGTAGCTGAGAATCAAAGTCAGGGTATCCCCACCCTGCAGGTTGCTTTCGGTCCGACCGAAATCCAGCGGCAAACGGGTTTGTGTTGACGGGTCCAGCACGGAGTTGACCAGCGAATATGCCGTAACCGGCTCGCTCAGCCCTTTCAGGGTGAGCCCGCCAAGCGGCTTGAGAAGCTGCCGAAGCTCTGGCGACAGCATCGAGGCGACGTCGTCGCTGATACAAGCCTCGCGCGGGTTGGCGGCGGTGGACAGGCGGGCGGTGACGTTGACGGCCTCGCCATAGATACCCCGCTCGGCCACGACGATTGGCCCGCTATGCACGCCGACATGGACGGAGACCGGCGCTTCGGCCGGGCGTTCAATCATCTGCAGGGTCGCATAAACCGCCGCATTCGGGTCGTCAAAATAGCTGAGGACATCGTCGCCCTTCTGGCCCACCGGTATGCCGCCAAATTCCAGCATCACAGTCCGCAGCCGGTCGATTTCAAGCTGAAGCAGCCGCTGCGCCTCATCATCGCCCACAGCCTGATACAGCGGTGTGCTTCCCGAAATATCGGCGATGACCATGGTGGCGAACCTGGAGTTGGCGTCCAAAACCTGCATTCCCTTTTTTGGCGCAGTTTAGCGGTGCAGGATGATCTGTACACGGTTTTATGTCGTTTCTGTGGGCGTTGGATGAAGTTCCCCGCGCCTGTGTGACGAAATCGCGAGGTATAGCAAAATCAGGTTGCGCCGGGCGTTGAGTTTGGCACCCTTGCATTTGATTGTTAAACCGGATGCCGATGACCAGTTCCCGTACCCTGCGCCTTGCCAGCTACAATATTCAGAAATGCGTCGGGTTGGATTTCCGCCGTCAGCCACAGCGCATCCTGCAGGTTCTGGACAAGATGCAGGCCGACATCGTGGTTCTGCAAGAGGCCGACAAACGCCTGCCGCCCCGCCCCGCGGCGCTGCCGCATTTCATGCTGGATGAGGCCGGGTGGCAGATTGTGGATCTGGGCGGTGCGGGCAGCCTGGGGTGGCATGGCAACGCTGTGATCTGGCGGGGTCAGGGTATCTCGGTTCGGCAGACAGCACATCACGAATTGCCGGGGTTAGAGCCGCGCGGTGCGGTGCGGGTCGAGTTCGACACACAGATCGGGCCGCTGCGGGTGATGGGATTGCATCTGGGACTGATACCGGCGTCGCGGCGTCAGCAAATCTCGCATCTTCGGCGATGCGATTCAGCGCTGGACAGGATGCCGACGGTCTGGGCGGGTGATTTCAACGAATGGTCGCGCCAACCGGTACTGGACAACCTCGCGCCCGAGATGCGGTTTTTGCCGCCGAAACCCAGCTTTCCGGCGGCGCAGCCATTGGGCGCGCTGGACCGGATCGCGTTGGGACAGGGCGTCGAAGCCTTGGCGCATGGCGTGCACGAAGACCGCCCGGCCCATATCGCCTCGGACCATCTGCCGGTCTGGGCAGATTTGCGGCGCAGCGCCTGAAACCCTTGCCGTTTCAAACGAATCCCTGTGGCGCTGGGCGCGCAGACATACTAAGACAGAAACCCGAGTAGTTCCTGAGGGGCATCATGAAGGATTCGATCATCGCGCGCTGCGAAGCCAAAGGGCTGCGCATGACTGGCCAGCGGCGGACCATCGCGCAGGTTCTGGAACAGAGCGAGGACCATCCGGATGTCGAAGAACTGTACGGGCGCGCCTCGGCCATAGATTCCGGGATTTCGATTGCCACTGTGTATCGCACGGTGAAACTTTTCGAAGAGGCCGGAATTCTTGAACGTCTGGAGTTCGGCGACGGGCGCGCGCGCTACGAAGATGCCGAGCGGGACCACCATGACCATCTGATCGACATGCAGTCCGGCAAAGTGATCGAATTTGTCGACCCCGAGATCGAAGCGCTACAGGAAAAGATCGCGGAAAAGCTGGGGTATCAGTTGAAAGGCCACCGGTTAGAGCTGTACGGGGTGCCGCTCAAACGGGACTGATCCATCACAAAACGCGATTGGTCTCAGCAAGATAATTCATCAGTGGCGATGTGATTACGCTTGCTTCCTAAATATGCATGCGGCTTAGCTGTTTTGACGGACGGCAAATGAGGCCGCCGGTTCCTGCGGACAAATACATGAACAACGTAAACGGCATTCTGCTGCTTGTCGGATCGATGGCAGCTTTTGCAATCGAGGATATGTTTATCAAGCACCTGTCGGCAACTGTGCCGACCGGGCAGATTCTGATTGCGTTGGGCGTTTTCTGCGGTTTGGCCTTTGCGCTGATGTCGCTGACCACGCGCAAGCGGATCTTCGATCCCGCTGCGTGGGCCTTGCTGCCGCTTGCGCGCGCTACGTCCGAGGGCGTGGGCGCGGTGCTGTTTGTGACCGCGTTGTCTTTGATCGATCTGTCCACGGTTGCCGCTGTGTTTCAGGCGCTGCCGCTGGCTGTGACAATGGGTGCTGCGTTATTTCTGGGCGAAAAAGTAGGCTGGCGGCGGTGGAGCGCGATTGGTGTCGGCTTTATCGGAGTGTTGATGATCATTCGTCCGGGCCTCGACGGATTCCAGCCCGAAACACTCTTGGTTGTCGCGACCGTGTTCCTGATCGCCGCGCGCGACCTGATCACCCGCAAAATTGATGCGCGCGTGGCATCTTCGGTCGTAGCAATGCAAGCCTATGTTGCCGCAATCCTGGCGGGGGCCGTGTTGATGGTTTCGACAGGGCAATCTTATGCTCCGATTCAATCGGCGCAGGTCGGGCCTTATCTGGCGGCGGTGATCTTCAGCATGTTGGGCTATTACGGCATCGTTGCGGCGATGCGGGTGGGTGAGGCCTCGGCCATGATGCCCTTCCGCTATACGCGGCTGGTGTTTTCGATGATTGCGGGCGTGTTGATGTTCAACGAACGGCCCGACACGATGACGCTGGCCGGGGCGACGCTGATCATCGGGTCGGGTCTTTACACCTTTGTCCGCGAACGCCGTCTGGCGCGGCAGATGGCCACCGCCTGATCGCTGTTGGCGCAAACAGGCGCGTGTTAGCCCTAAAGGTTGCAAATATGTGTGTTAGCGATAACATGACCGGTTTACTTTTCACCGGTTGCTGCTATGACGCGTGCAACCGAATGCAGCCATAGGGACGGCCTCATGAGCACGATCATCGACATCCACGCACGCGAAATTCTGGACAGCCGGGGCAACCCGACGGTCGAGGTTGACGTGATTCTGGAAGACGGCACTATGGGCCGCGCGGCCGTGCCCTCGGGCGCGTCGACCGGGGCCTATGAGGCGGTGGAAAAGCGCGACGGCGACAAAGCGCGGTACATGGGCAAGGGCGTTCTGGAAGCCGTGGCCGCCGTGAACGGGGAGATTGCCGAGGAACTGGTAGGCTTTGACGCGACCGAGCAGGTGGCGATTGATCAGGCGATGATCGAGTTGGACGGGACCGAGAACAAGGGCCGTCTGGGTGCAAACGCCATTCTGGGTGTCTCGCTGGCGACCGCTAAGGCGGCGGCGGATTTCACCACGCAGCCTTTGTATCGCTATGTCGGCGGCACCTCGGCGCGGGTTTTGCCGGTGCCGATGATGAACATCATCAATGGTGGCGAGCACGCCGACAACCCGATCGACATTCAGGAATTCATGATCATGCCGACCTCGGCCAGCAATATCCGCGAGGCGGTGCGCATGGGGTCCGAGGTGTTCCACACGCTGAAGAAAGAGCTGTCTGCGGCGGGTCTGGCCACCGGTGTGGGTGACGAGGGCGGCTTTGCCCCGAACATTGCCAGCACGCGTGAGGCGCTGGATTTCATCCTGAAGTCCATCCAAAAGGCAGGTTACAAGCCGGGTGAGGAAATCCATCTGGCGCTGGATTGCGCCGCGACCGAATATTTCAAGGACGGCAAATACGTTCTGGCGGGTGAGGGTATTACCCTGACCTCGGAAGAAAACGCTGCCTATCTGGCCGCATTGGTCAACGATTACCCGATCATCTCGATCGAAGACGGCATGTCCGAGGATGACTGGGACGGCTGGAAAGCCCTGACCGACGCCATCGGTAACGAAGTTCAACTGGTGGGGGACGACCTGTTCGTGACCAACCCCGAACGTCTGGCTGAGGGGATCGACCGCGGTTGTGCCAACTCTATGCTGGTCAAGGTGAACCAGATCGGCTCGCTGACCGAGACCCTGCGCGCCGTCGATATGGCCCACCGTGCGCGGTACACCAACGTGATGTCCCACCGCTCGGGCGAGACCGAGGACGCCACGATTGCCGATCTGGCGGTGGCGACGAACTGCGGTCAGATCAAAACCGGCTCGTTGGCGCGGTCGGACCGGTTGGCTAAATACAACCAACTGATCCGCATCGAAGAGTCGCTGGGCGAGGTCGCCGAATACGCCGGGGCGTCGATCCTGAAACGCTGAGCGTCGGCGGATCACTACACAATTCAGAGCGCCGGACCGCTGCTACGCGGCCCGGCGTATTCGTTGAGAAAGCTTAGAATTATACTCCCGTCTTGCGGGAGGGCGCAGCGCGCCCGTCTCTTTCAGCGTGAAATTTCAGCTTCGGAAACGCGGGTCCGGAGTAGAAGACGTGAAAATTATTGTTTCCGTTACCCTTTGTTTTTCAGTCGAAAATCATCAATAAGCCTCAGCGCATAAGATTTTATATAACTTTTGTGTGAACTTTTACCTATTAGCCAAGGCGCACTGTTCCCTATCCTGACGCTATTACAGAAAAGGGGAACATCATGACTGGTTCGAAATTCATTCTTGTTGCATCAGTTATCAGCACTGTTTTTCTGGCGGCCTGCTCAGCGCCCGGCACATACCCGATCACCGGACAGAAGGTGTCGGCGGACGATCCGGTTCATGAGATGAGCTACAATCAGTCGATGATCTTCCGCGGGGAATCGCGCTGATCCGACTTTGTCCTGCCAGTGATCCTGTCAGAGCTTCCGGCTCATCAGTATATACCGGTCGCGGGGTTTGAAACCGGTACGCAGGTACAGCTTTTGCGCTGACTCGTTCTTACGGTCCACTTCCAGATGCAGAGCAGTCAGACCGGCCTCGGCCAGCGCTTTGGGAAGATCCAGCAAAACCTCGGTCGCGATCCCGCGGCCGCGAACGGCGGGGCGGATGTAGATTTCGTCTACGAAGCCGTCCATCCCCCCGAATTCGACCGACCAGCCGAAGGTCAGGATGATGTAACCAAGTGGCGCACGCCCCGGACCGATCAGATAGACGCAGCCGTGGGGGATGCCCTCGAGCAGTGGCAACAACGCATCGCGGCGCTGGTCTGCGTCTTGTTCGATGCCCTGTTCAGCGTGAAAGGCCGACACAAGCGCCATCAGGCGGTCCAGATCTTCGGGGCGGGCGAGGCGGAGTGCAGCGCTCATAGTCGGGCCAGTCTTTCTGTTAGCAAGTCGAAGAAGCCCTGAGCGTCTACGTCGCCCATGAACATGGCATTTGGCGCGCGGTCCGTGACCCGCCACCAGTCCGCCACTGTCATGCCCAACGTCAATTCTGACTGGGTTTCAATCTCAACATTGATGTGGCGGCCCGAGAACAGTTCGGGGCGGATCAGATACGCGGTCACGCAGGGGTCGTGCAGCGGCGCGCCTTCCGAGCCGTATTTCTCTTTGTCGAACCGTTCGAAGAAATCGGTCATCTCGGCGACGGCATGGCCAACTTTGGACTCCAGCGCCCGGAACGCGTCGTTGCGATGTGGGGTGACCAGCGCATCATGGGTGACATCCAAAGGCATGACCACGATATGAGCGCCGGATTTAAACACGATATCAGCGGCTTCCGGGTCGACATAGATGTTGAACTCAGCCGCCGGGGTGATGTTCCCAACCTCGAAATACGCGCCACCCATCAGCACGATTTCCTGAACGCGATCAACGATATCGGGCGCTTTCTGAAAGGCGGTGGCGATATTGGTCAGCGGCCCTAAGGGGCAGAGCGACACGGTCCCCGGCTCCTGCGTGCGCAGGGTGTCGATTATGAAATCCACACCGTGCCCATCGGCCAACGGCATCTGAGGGTCGGGCAGAACCGGCCCGTCCAGCCCCGTCTTCCCATGCACATGCTCCGCCGTAACCAATGGGCGTTTCAGCGGACGGTCGCACCCTGCATAGACGGGAATGTCGGTGTGACCGGCCAGTTCACACACAATGCGCGCGTTCTTGGCGGTCAATTCCAGCGGTACATTACCAGCGACGGCGGTGATGCCCAGCACCTCGATCTCTTCCGGGCTAGCCAGCGCCAGCAGAATGGCGACGGCGTCATCCTGTCCGGGATCGGTGTCGATGATGATCTTGCGCGGTGCCATAGCCTGTCTCCCGGAGGGCGTAGAGGCCGGACACTCGCAAGTGCCGCCCCGCTTGTCCACCCGTTTTACGTGTCAGCAGCCGTGCTTACCGGCGGGAGTTTGCCGTTGGCGCGGTGTTCCTCGGTTTTGACCTCATCCCAGAGCGCATCCATTTCTTCCAGCGTGCTGTCCGTCGGCAGCTTGCCCCGCGCAGCCAGCTGGGCCTCAACCTGTTCGAACCTGCGGGTGAATTTGGCGTTGGTGCGGCGCAGGGCGGCCTCGGGTTCGATGCCTAGATGGCGGCCCAGATTGACCATGACGAACAGCAGGTCTCCGAACTCATCTTCAAGGGCGTCGGCGTCCTTGCTGTTGCGGGCCTCTTCCAGTTCCGCAGCTTCCTCGGTGATCTTGGCCAGCACATGGCTGGCGTCGGGCCAGTCGAACCCCACGCGGGCGGCGCGCTTCTGCAGCTTATGGGCACGCAGCAAGGCTGGCAGGTTGGCGGCCACGCCATCCAAAGCGCCTTTTTGTTCCTTGTCTGCGCGTTCGGCGGCCTTGATGGTTTCCCAGTCAACCGTTTGCTGTTCCGCCGATTTCTCGCGGGATTCGTCGCCGAACACATGCGGATGCCGGGCGACCATCTTGTCCGACATGGTGCGCACCACGTCTTGAAAGGTGAAATGCCCGGCCTCGGCAGCCATTTGCGCGTGGAAGACGGATTGAAACAGCAGATCGCCCAACTCGCCCTTCAACTCGTCATAGGCTTCGCGTTCGATAGCGTCGGCGACCTCATAGGCTTCTTCGATTGTGTAGGGGGCGATGGTGCCGAAATCCTGTTCGATGTCCCACGGGCAGCCGGTATTGGGGTCGCGCAGTCGGCGCATGATTTCCAGCAGACGCTCGATCCCAGCATCCGAGTCGTGGATCAGCGGATTTTCGGCCATTGCGAACCCTTTCGTTCCGGTGTCAGATGCATCCATTCCGCAGACTGGAACAGGAGTCCACCCCAGATGCCCGTCGTCAACCGAATTGCCGATTACGCCGATGATATGACTGCGTGGCGGCAGCACCTGCATACTATCCCGGAACTGGAGTTCGAATGTCATGAAACCGCGGCCTTCGTGGCGGACCGGCTGCGCGACTTCGGTGTGGATGAGTTGCACGAAGGGATCGCCAAGACCGGCATGGTCGCGATTATCAACGGGCAGGGTGAGGGGCCCACAATTGGCCTGCGCGCCGATATGGATGCGTTGCCGATCCCCGAAGAGACCGGCGTGCCTTATGCCTCGAAAAACCCCGGCAAGATGCATGCCTGTGGCCATGACGGGCACACCACGATGTTGCTGGGGGCTGCGCGGTACCTGGCAGAGACGCGGAATTTCGCGGGCCGCGTTGCGCTGGTTTTTCAACCTGCCGAGGAAGAGGGCGGCGGGGCCGGTGTGATGGTCGAAGAGGGGATCATGGATCGGTTCGACATCTCTCAGGTCTACGGTCTGCACAACGATCCCGGCAATCCCGAGGGCGCATTCTATACCGCGCCGGGGCCGATCATGGCGGCAGTGGATACGTTTGACATAAACATACAGGGCGTCGGTGGCCACGGGGCTATGCCGCATGAAACCCGTGACCCTGTAATGGCGGCGTGCGGGATCGCGCAGGCGATCCAGACGATCGTCAGCCGGAACCACTATGCGGTCGAAGATCTGGTGGTCTCTGTCACGCAGATCCACACCGGCACCGTCAACAACGTGATCCCTGATACGGCTTACCTGAACGGTACGGTTCGCACCTTCGATCCAGCGGTGCAAAAGATGGTGATGGAGCGGATGGAGCAGATCGTGGCGGGGCAGGCGGCCTCTTACGGGGTTGAGGCGGTGCTGGATTATCAGGTGGGCTATCCGGCCACGATCAATGACGCCGAGAAGGCAGCGTTTGCCGCCGATGTCGCGCGCGATGTCTCAGGACCCGAGCGTGTGGTCGACAATATGGGGCGCGATATGGGGGCCGAGGATTTTTCCTACATGCTGCAGGAACGACCTGGAGCCTACCTGTTTCTGGGTCAGGGTGAGGGCGCGGGGCTGCATCATCCAAAGTACAATTTCAACGACGATATCGCGCCGGTTGGGGCCTCCTTCTTCGCGCGGATCGTCGAAAAGGCGCAGCCTTTGGGCTGATGAGGCAAGAGCATGGCACTGGAAGATTCGAAGAACTACGTTGATGAGGCGTTCACCAACCCCGAACTGAAAGGCGTCTCGTACGAGAACACCTTTGGCGGAGCGACCTCGTTCCTGCGCCGTCTGTATACCAAGGACCTGACAGGCGCAGATATTGCCGTGACCGGTATCCCGTTCGATCAGGCGGTGACCAATAGACCCGGCACCCGGCTCGGGCCTCGTGCCATCCGTGAGGCGAGCACCCTGCAATCGCCGGATGAGCCCTATGGCTGGCCATTCAAGGCGTTGAACGAACTGGCGGTCATCGACTATGGGGACCTAGCGTTTGACTATGCCAATATCCCGGCTTTTCCCGACACGCTGACCGATCACATCCGCACCATTCTGGCGGCCGATGTCGCCTCGGTTGCGTTGGGTGGGGATCACTATGTCAGCTTCCCGATCCTGAAGGCCTATGCCGAGAAATACGGGCCGATGTCTCTGCTGCAATTCGATGCGCATACCGACACCTGGGCCGATGATGACATGTCCCGCGTGGACCACGGAACGATGTTCTACAAGGCGGTGAAGTCGGGGATCGTGGACCCCAAGCGCTCGGTTCAGGTGGGGATACGGACCACGAACGAGGACACGCTGGGCGTCAACATCATCGACGCGCGCGAGGTTTATGAAAGTGGGCCAGCTGCGGTGGCGCAAAAGATCAGGGGTATCCTCGGCGACAGCCCGGTTTATCTAAGCTTTGACATTGATGGTCTGGACCCGGCCTTTGCGCCCGGCACAGGAACGCCAGTTTGGGGCGGTTTGTCCTCGATCCAGGCGCAGATCATTCTGCGCGACATCGCCGGGATCAACATCAAGGGCGGCGACGTGGTCGAGGTGTCTCCGCCCTATGACACCTCGGGCGCGACGGCGATTGCCGGGGCGCATGTGGCGACGCAGATTATTTGCCTGCTGGGGTGGAACAAGCTGGTGCCTTAACCTTTGGTTAGCCATCTTTCCGCTATCAGGTTAACCAAAAGACCGGACAGGAGGCATCTGGGCATGACCGAGTTTAACCAACCCATCAGCGGTAACGATCTGGCGCGGTTTTCCGGGCCGAATACGTTCATGCGGCTACCGCAGGCGTCCTCGCTTGAGGGGCTGGATGTGGCGGTGCTGGGCATTCCGATGGACATCGGCACCTCTTGGCGGTCGGGCACCCGGTTCGGGCCCAAACAAATCCGCAGCGAAAGCGCGATGATCCGGCCTTATAACATGGCCAACGGGGCGGCCCCGTTCGACAGCCTGCAGATTGCCGATATCGGCGATCTGGCGATCAACACGTTTTCGCTGGCCGATAGCCTGAAGATCATCCGCGAAAGCTATGACGGCATTCTGACGCAGGATGTGACCCCTGTGGCGATGGGCGGCGACCATTCGATCACCCTGCCGATCCTGCGGGCTGTGGCGGCCAAACATGGCCCCGTGGCGCTGGTCCATGTGGACGCCCATGCGGATGTGAATGACGAGATGTTCGGTGAGCGTGAAACCCACGGCACCGTCTTCCGCCGCGCCTATGAGGAAGGTCTGATCGTCCCCGACAAGACCTATCAGATCGGCATCCGGGGCTCAGGCTACGCCGCCAGCGACTTTGCCGAGGCGAAGGGTTGGGGCTTCAAACAGTTCCCGGCGTGGGAGGTGTGGCAGCAGAACCTGACCGGCATCGGAACGATGATCCGGAAAGAGGTCGGCAATCACCCGCTCTACATCACCTATGACATTGACAGCCTGGACCCGGCCTATGCCCCCGGCACCGGCACGCCCGAGATTGGTGGCCTGACCACTCCACAGGCGCTGCAACTGATCCACGCATTGGGTGGGGCGAATGTGGTCGGCTGCGATCTGGTCGAGGTCTCTCCGCCCTTTGATCCGTCGGGCAACACGGCGCTGACCGCCGCCAACCTGCTGTTCGAACTGTTGTGCATCCTGCCCGGTGTGACGTCGCGGTAGGGCGGCTTGTCTCAGTGCGCTTTGCAAATAGGTTGGGTCAAAAGGGACGGGATCAGGGATGAAAAAAGTGCTGCTGTTGCTGGTTTTGGGGGGAGTGGTTTTGCTGGGGGCGTATATCCGTCTGGCCCCCTCTGACCCGGATCGCTGGCATGTCGCTCCGGTAGGAGACGCGAACCGGGATATGCCCGGCGGGGCGCTGCGGGTCGTTGAGACCGGCCCGAACGGGCTGGAGGCACTTGACGCCATCGCCCGCGCTGCGCCGCGAACCACCGTGCTGGCGGGGTCGGTTGAGGATGAGATGATCACCTACGTCACGCGCACCAAGGTTATTGGATTTCCGGACTATACCACGGCGCAGCAGGACGGAGACATCCTGCGCGTTTATGGCCGGTTGCGGTTTGGTCGCAGGGATTTCGGGGTGAACGCGGCGCGGGTGGATGGGTGGTTGCAAAATCTCCAATAGGTTGAAAAGGCGCGCCAAAATACCCATATGGGTAATATGAGCAATTATGAAAGAAAGTTCCAACGTGCCACCGCAGAACTGGAATATGCCGGTCTGCAAGAACGCGGTAACCCCGCACCGGTTATCAGATTTCTCAGAAAAGCCGGGTTTGAACCGATACCGGATTTCTATCGCAGTAGGGCCTCACGACTGTTCTGGGACCCGCTAATGTTTGGCGGCCTATGGGGGGTACCAATGTACATTCTCAGAACCCCGCCGTCCTGCCTTATCTTGCGCCTGGTTGTTGCTTCGTTGGCCTTTGGCGCTGTCATGACAGCGTTCCAAGAAATGACGATCTGGCGCAAAAGAAAGCGGCACCAGCTCAGCCGGTGGGAAGACCTTTGATTGATTAAGTTGCGTCGTGGGAGGGGGCCGAGGGTTCAAGCTCGGGCCACTCCGACTGCAATCCGGACGACAAACACCCCTCCTGCACCTCGCGCCACATGGGCACGTTCAGCGACATCTGGCATTGCGCCATGAACATGCGGCCATCAACCTGCAGGCAGATCATCTCACCCAGTTCCACGCGGCTACCGGCTTTGTCGGTGCAGTAGCAGTCCTGAACCTTGCCATTCGGGCCGTAGACATCGGCCATCGCAGGGGCTGCGCACAGCGCTAAAACAAGAGCAATTCGTTTCATGCGCGGCAGCTTAGCACAGCGACGGCTCTTGACCAAAGCCCCGGATTGAGAGACACCGCCCGGATGATCCCCGAAGAACGTCTTGAACAGATTACACAGCGTTTCCAGTACCTCGAGGCTGCCATGGCCGATGGTGCCTCGGGCGGTGATATCGCGACGCTGGCCAAGGAGTATTCCGACCTTAAGCCGGTGGTCGATCAGATCACCGCGTGGCGGCAACTGGTCGCCGATCTGGCCGAGGCCGAAGCGATGCTGGCCGACCCGGACATGAAGGAACTGGCGGAAGAGGAAATCCCCACGCTTCAGGCACAGATCCCCGAGGCCGAGCATGCTTTGCAACTGGCGCTGCTGCCCAAGGACGCGGCGGATGCGCGCCCCGCGATGCTGGAGATTCGCCCTGGCACCGGGGGCGATGAGGCGGCTCTGTTCGCGGGTGATCTGCTGCGGATGTATCAGCGATACGCCGAAGCGCGGGGCTGGCAGTTTGAGATCATTGAGGAACAGGCTTCAGACCTGGGCGGCATCAAAGAAGTGGTGGCCCACATCAAGGGCGACAACGTCTTTGCCCGGATGAAATACGAATCCGGCGTGCATCGGGTGCAGCGCGTGCCCGAAACCGAAAGTGGCGGTCGCATACATACCTCGGCGGCGACGGTGGCGGTTCTGCCCGAGGCGGAAGATGTGGACATCCAGATCGACGCCAATGACATCCGCATCGACACGATGCGGTCCTCGGGCGCGGGCGGGCAGCATGTGAACACCACCGACTCGGCGGTGCGGATCACCCACCTGCCCAGCGGCATCGTGGTGACGAGTTCCGAGAAGTCCCAGCACCGCAACCGCGAGATCGCGATGCAGGTGCTGAAAACCCGCCTGTATGATCTGGAACGCCAGCGGATCGACAGCGAACGCTCGGCCGATCGTGCCAGTCAGGTGGGTTCTGGCGACCGGTCAGAACGGATCAGGACATATAATTTCCCGCAAGGCCGCATGACGGATCACCGCATCAACCTGACGCTCTATAAACTGGATCAGGTGATGCAGGGCGATCTGGATGAGGTGATCGACGCGTTGACTGCGGATGATCAGGCGCGGCTGCTGGCGGAGATGGCGCAATGATTGCGGCGTTGACAGCAGCTCAGGCCATGGTGGCTGCGACGGCACGTTTGCGTGCCGCAGGCGTCGAGGACCCGGCGCGGGATGCACGCGTCTTGCTGGCCCATGCTGCGCGGATCGAGGCCAGCCGCGTAACTCTGATCGCGCCCGAGGAACTGTCGCCGGACATCGCCGAGCGGTACGACCAGTTGGTTTCCCTCCGCGCAATCCGCGTGCCGGTGTCGCACCTGTTGGGCGAGCGCGAGTTCTACGGTCGCCGCTTCCGCGTCAGCGGCGACGTGCTGGACCCGCGGCCCGAGACCGAGGCGCTGGTTGAAGCCGCCCTCAGCCAGCCGTTTGACCATGTTTTGGACCTTGGCGTCGGGTCGGGCTGCATTCTGATCACCTTGCTGGCGGAACGGGCCAGTGCATCGGGTTTGGGGGTGGATTTAAGCGAAGCCGCGTGCCTGCAGGCCAGCGCCAATGCCGTGTTGCATGCGGTGCAGGACCGCGTCGAAATCCGCAAATCGGACTGGTTTGCAGCGGTGGGCGGCACGTTCGATCTGATCGTTTCGAACCCGCCTTATATCTCGCTGGCGGAAATGCATGACCTGTCGCCCGAAGTTCGCGATCATGAACCCCGACTGGCGCTTACCGACGAGGGCGATGGGCTTGATGCATATCGTCGCATAGCCGCCGACGCGCCGGATTATTTGGCCCAGGGAGGGCGAATTCTGGTCGAGATCGGCCCGACGCAGGCAAAATATGTCTCGGCGCTGTTTGATGCGGCAGGGCTGGCAGATATCCGCGTGATCCCCGATCTGGACGGCAGGGATCGCGTCGTTGGTGCAACAATGCCGGGTTGATCGGCAGGATTGAGGCCAAAAATCGCCGTTGAATGTAAAAAACCTGCGAAATTGGCGATTACCCTCTTGTCTGTGGGGGCCGGACATGTTTACTCAGGGATAGTCGGAGAGGTTGACGCCGTTCCAGCGCACCCCTGACGCCAAGCCCAAAAAGTCGATGACACGGTACGGGACAAGCTTCTGAGCAGTGCAAGTTACGGGTTGATCGACAGTGAACGACAAGGCTGACGTAAAGTAAGATGAGATCTTCTAAATCCCGCTCGCGGGCCAAGAATAACCGCAATCGTCCTTCCGGCGGCAACGTCGTAAACCGGGTTTTTGACAGCTCCGGCCCCGAGGGCAAAGTGCGTGGCACGCCGCAACAAATCATTGATAAATACAATCAGCTGGCGCGTGACGCTCAGTTGTCGAATGACCGTGTGGCGGCTGAGAATTTCCAGCAGCACGCCGAGCATTACCTGCGGATGCTGAGCGAAGCGCAGCGCGAGATTGAAGCGCGCCGCGAAGAGCAGGAGCGTCAGAACCGCGAACGTCAGGCCGAACGCGACCGCGAACGTGCCGAGCGTCAGGAACGCGAAGCCGCTCGTCAGGCCGACCCGGCCGAGGCCCCGCAGCCCGATGTGATGGATTTTGCCGAGCCTACGGCCGCGCCCGAAAGCGGTCTGGTCGAGACGCCGGAAAGCCAGAACAAACCTGCCGATGGCGAGCCTGCCGAGCGCAAGGAAAAGCAGCCCCGCCGCCCGCGCACCCGCAAACCCAAAGCGGCACCGGCCAAGGAAGAGGCCACCAGCGATAACGGCGACACGTCAGAAGCCGCTGAGTAAATCGCCAGACAAATACGTCAAAAAACCCCGGTCGATGCGCCGGGTTTTTTGCGTTCAGGGTTTGCGGATTTCCCGCGCGAGCGCGCAAAACGCTTCAAGCGGGACCTGCTCGGCCCGTTCCGTGGGTTTGATCCCTGCGGTGGTCAGCCGGTCTTCGATATCCGGGGCCACGCCTTTCAGCGAGGCGCGCAGCATTTTGCGGCGCTGGTTGAAGGCGGCAGCGACGACGCGTGACAGGGTATCGGCGTCGGCTGGGTAGCGGGGTTCGGGCAGGGCGGTCAGGTGTACGACCGCGCTGGAGACCTTGGGCGGTGGCGTGAAAGCTCCGGGCGGCAAGGACATGGCGATGCTGGCATCTGCGCGCCATTGGGCCAGAATTGCCAGACGCCCATAGGCCTTGCTGCCGGGCTGGGCGACGATGCGTTCAGCGACCTCGCGCTGGAACATCAGAGTCAGGCTTTGCCAGAAGGGCGGCCATTCGGGTGGGGTCAGCCAACGCACCAGCAGCTCGGTCCCCACGTTGTAGGGCAGGTTGGCCGCGATGCGGATCGGTGGGGTCAAGAGCGCCAGCGGGTCGATTTCAAGCGCGTCTCCGTTGATCACCTCGAGCCTGCCTGGGTATGCGGCGGCGATCTCGTTCAGGGCGGCGATGCAGCGGGTGTCTTTTTCCACCGCGACGACCTTGCGTGCGCCCTCGGACAGCAACCCCCGGGTCAGGCCACCGGGGCCGGGGCCGATCTCGAGCACGTCACATTCGGTCAGGTCCCCGGCCTGCCGGGCGATCTTGGCGGTCAAGTTGAGGTCCAGCAGAAAGTTCTGCCCCAGCGATTTGCGGGCAGACAACTGGTGGGCGGCGATGACTTCGCGCAGCGGAGGGAGGGTGTCGATGGCGCTCATGCCGTTATCGTGGCGTGGGTTGGGGGCGGTGCGCCAGAGGTTTTTTGCCTCCGGCGGGGATATTTTCAGACAGGTGAAGCATCAGCGGGTTTGGGCCATGCGGTGGGCGAGTTTCAGGGCCTCGATCAGGCTGGTCGGGTTGGCGATGCCTTGGCCCGCTATGTCGAGCGCGGTACCGTGGTCGGGTGAGGTGCGGATGAAGGGCAGGCCAAGGGTCACGTTCACGCCGCGGTCGAAATCCAGGGTTTTGATCGGGATCAGGGCCTGATCGTGATACATGGCGATGGCCGCGTCATAGCGGGCGCGGGCGGCGGCGTGGAACATGGTGTCGGCGGGATGCGGGCCGGTGACGGTGTAGCCATCGGGCTGCAGGTCGGCCAGCAGCGGGGCGATCCAGTCCAGTTCCTCGGTCCCCATTTTGCCGCCTTCACCGGCGTGCGGGTTCAGCCCGGCCACGGCGAGGCGCGGGTGGGGGATGCCGAACTGGCGGCGCAGGCCGTCGGCGGTGATGGCAATGGTGTCCAGCAGCAGGTCTGGAGTCAATTGGCGGGGCACGTCTGACAGGGCGATGTGGATCGTAGCGGGGACAACGCGCAACTGTTCGCTGGCTAGCATCATCACCACGCGGTTTTGGCCAGCGAGGGCGGCCAGAAACTCGGTATGTCCGGGATAGGAGAACCCGGCCCCGTCGATCAGAACTTTCTTATGGATCGGAGCCGTGCACAGGGCCGATGCAGCCCCAGACTGTACTAGCGCGACGCCGGTTTCGATGGCTTCGATCACTGAGGCCGCGTTTTCCGTGGCGGGTTGGCCCGGTGTGTTCTGCACCGGAAACGCCTTATGCAGAACGGGCAGGGCCGAAGCGCAGGCCGCGATGGCCTGCGAGGCATCGCTGATTTGTTGGGTTGGTGTGCCTGTGGGAAGGTGGGACACGTCTCCGATATAGAAAAACGAGCAGGTGCCGCGCAGGGCCTCCCACGCTTTTGCTGCGATCTCGGGGCCGATACCGGCGGGATCACCGCAGCTTAGCGCGATGGGGGCGGTCATTGCTCGATGATGGTGGCGTCGGCCCGCAGCTGTTCCAGCAGGCTTTCGGAAAACGCCTGCAGCCGCTGCTGGGTCAGGGCATTGGCCACATCCTCGCGCGAGGTTTCCTCGCCCAGATCGCGGGTCCGGTTGCAGAGCATCAGGAACATCAGCGTCTGCCCGTTGTTGCGGGTCAGGGCTGTCGAGACCTCATTCCGGTCCAGTTTGGCCAGTTCAAGCGCCACGTCGCGGGGGATTTCCGAGGGGCTGGCGGTAATCCGCTCCAGTACGTCGGCGGGCTGGTCCTTGGCGATGCCGTAGAGGTCATCGCAGGTGTCGACTTCTTCCCGCAGCCGCGCGGCCGAGGCGAGGCCGTCGGCGCTGCGACCGCCGGGCAGGTAATAGATGGCATAGTCGATTTCAGAGAAACGCGGCGCGCCGGTCGACACTTCACGCAGGCCGCGCATCTGGAACAGCGCCACAGCGTTCGGCAGGCTGAGTGGATCGGTGATCTCTCCGTCCTTCAGGCCCAGGATCACCGGCTGCAGTGCGGGCGGTAGGCTCGAGATGTTCAGCCAGTCCAGCCGACCGCCATCGTTGCGGGTTGCTGCGGCGGAATACTGGGTTGCGGCAGCGGCAAAGGCATCGAACCCTTCCAATTGCGAGATTTCTTCGGCCAGAAGCTCGGTTTGTGCCACCGTCTGCGGGTTCACCGGTATGATGACCTCGGACAGCAGGACCTGCAGCCCGCCGCCGCCGGTTTGCCCAAGTGCGCGGTTGATTTCGTCTTGCGTCGGTCGGGCCTGTGACAGGAAGCGGGCGCTGATATAGTCGCGCCAGGAAAGCTGATCGGCTACAAAATCGCGGACCGTTTCGGGATCGACACCCTGATCGGCCAGAAGTTGCAGGAACTGCTCGGTCGAAAGCTGCCCTCGGGACGCAAATTCATCTATCCCGACCTGCACATCCTCGGCGGCGGTTTGGATACCAGCCTCGCGCATGGCCTGTTTGCGCAGGCGATCGTCGATCAGGGCCTGACGCACCTCGGCCTCGGTCCCGCCGGGTGCGCCCAGAGCGTTCAGGAACTGCTGGCGCTGTTCCAGCTCGTACCATGTGACGATGTCCTGATTTACTCGGATCGCCGGTGAAAATAGGCTTTGTGCTGTCACCTGAGATGTGACACCTGCGACCAGCGCCGTAGCCAGAACCGGCGCGATCACTTTGCGCTGGCGTGAACGAAGAAACCTGAAGATACCTGATATCAACTGCATGTTCTCTTGTATGTCTTACCACCGCCTTCAAGGGCGTATCCTGTTAGCGACAGGGTAAAGCCGAATTCTGTCGAAGGCTCAATAGTCGATGTTGAAGTAAAGCGCCGACTGACAGACATGTTAACCTGAACGCATTCGTTCTGATAGGTCACATCCAGCCCCAGACGAAGGGGTTCGGACTCGCTCAGATCATAACGGGCGAGGCCCCCGGTCCGCCAGTTTTGATCCACCTGATAGCTGCCCAGCAGCAGCAGTTCGGAGATCTCTTCGTTCAGGTTCTCAGCCGGGTCGGGCTCCTGCCAGATATAGCTGCCGACCAATCTGGCTCCTTCCTGTTGCCAACCGCCGCGCAGTTCTGCTTTGGCAAAGCTGAAATCGCCGTTTAGCAGACCGCGGCCTGCCAAAGACCAGCCGTTGGCGGTTTTGATCTGCCCCGCCAGCAGCACATCGGACGACGTGCCCTGCAATCCCGAGGTCAGGTTGAAGTTCGGGTCCGCGTCCGCCCGAAAGACCTGACCGACCGTCGCCAACGCCTGCCAGCCGCCTGCTGCGTACCGGGCCCAGTTCACGCCCAGGACGGCGGTGGTGCCATCCTCGCGCTGGTCCTCTGCCGGGAAGCGGGACAGGGATAGCAGGTTGCCCTGATCGAATTCCTGAAAGGTGCTTTCGTCGTTGGGCACATCGGTGTTCGAGACATGGGTCCACCCGACCTGCGCGATCGGTTCGAGAAACTGGGTCGCCCCGGATTTTTCGCGTCGGGTCATCGGGTAGCGCAGGGTCAGGGCCGCGCGTGGGGTGGATCGGGTGACCTGATCGGGAAACTGGCTGTCGTTGTGGATGTCGAACGTATCTACCGAGGCTCCGAACTGGGCATCCGCCCGCAGACCGGACGCAAAGGTCCAACTGCGCAGCCACTCGGCGTCGAATGTGGCCCGCGCAATGTCGCGGCCAATGATATCGGTATCGCTGGTGCGTTCATGGGCATGACCGATAAAGGCGAGGCGAACTTCGCCGCCCACCGCATTGGGGAAGAAGCGTTTTTCGTAGTTCAGATCGAAGATACGGGACGGTATTTCGTCCTGATCCTCACTGTCGCGCAGGGTCTCGTAGTGGATGAAGCTTGTTCTGAATGCAGTGTCCCGTTTGATCCGTTCCAGCGCGATTTCACTGCGCAAACGGTCAAAATCGGGCAGCCCGTAGTCAGCAAGATACGCGTCATCTGAGGTTGTGCGCAGGTTGAAAGACAGGCGGTAGTCGTTCTTCAGGTTGAAAGAGCCGTTTGCAAACAGATACCCGCGATCCTGATCCGGCTGGATGTCGTCGCGGGTGAATGCGCCCTCGATCTGAATACGACCGTTCACAAAAGCCTGGCGGTAGCGGTAGCCCAGCGTCTTGGTTCTGGATGACACGTAAGGTGTCAGCGTCAGGTCCCTGTGATCGCCAATCTTGAAGAAGTACGGAACCTGAACCCCGGTTCCCAGTTGCGAGGTGCTGCGGATCGACGGAACCAGAAACCCGGTCGCGCGGTCCAGCGTCGGGTCCGGCAGGCGCAGATAAGGGAAGTAGAACACCGGCAGGTCCAGAACCCGCAATTGCGCACCTTCAAAATAAAGCTGGCGTTCCAATTGGTCATGCGTGACTTTGCGCGCCCTGATCTGCCAGAGCGGCGGCCGTCCGTTCTCGCACACATGGCAGGACGTGGCCGAGACCTTGCTGAACTGAGTATACCGTCCCGCCGCCCGTTTCGCCTGGACTGAGGCGATTTGAACCTGCTGATCGAACACCATCCGCGCGCCAATAAGCAAGCCGTTCTGGATGCCGCTGTCCAACTCACCCGAATCCGCCAGCAGGGTCGATTGCCCGCCCTGATCAATTCGGATGGGGCCTTCGAGAACAAGCTCTCCGGTTTCCTGATCGTAGACTACGCGCTGAGCGGACAGTTTGGTGTCGCCCTGAAATGCCTCGACATTGCCTTCGGCCACCAGCTTGCGGTCATTGGTGATGAAAACACGGTCGGCGACCAGCAGGGCGGGCTGGTCCTGTTCCTGCTGGGCCTCAGCCGGGGCCGTCTGGGCACCAAGGCTAGCGGGGACGGACAAGGCCATTGCGCTTGTCAGCAACAGGGGAAGAATGTGCCGCATCAGCCATCCTCCGCATGTAAAAGCAGGCCGAGTGACAGCAGAATTGCGGCAAAGGGCGGGGCCCAGGCTGCGACGTAGATGGGCAATTGTCCGTTTTCCCCAAGGATTTGCGCAAAGTTGCGCACGAAGTAGATGGCGAAGCCCAGCAACACCGCCGTCAGCACCGCGATGCCGGTGCCACCAAAACGCACATGCCGCATGGTGAAGGCGGCCCCGATCAGGACCATCGAAACCAGAAAGATCGGACGGGCAAGCTGAACCTGCAGCCAGACCTCATACTGCTTGGTCGAAAACCCGGCTTCGCGCAGGTCTTTGATCAATTGCGGAAGATCGTAGACCGAGACCGAGTTCTTCTGACCCAACGTGTCCAGAATGCGGTCGCGCGTCAGCGATGTCGGCAGGTCTAGCCGTTCGTGCTGGGCCGAATTGAACTCGGGGTTCTGGCCTTCTTCCAGATTCCAGACCTTGGCATTGGTCAGCACCCATTTGCCGTCGTCAAGCTGGGCCCGGTCGGCGATGATCTGCTGGGTTGGCTTGCCGTCGCGGGCGAAGGTGATGATGGTCACGTCGTCCAGCCCAAGACTGTCCCCGTTCGAGGTCCCTCGTGCGTGGATCACCGCCTGACCGTTTTCGGCGCTTTGCCGCAGCCAGAGCCCCTCGCTGCTGATCGACAGGGCGGAACTGCCGTTGTTGCGATAGGAATCCGAAAGGCGCTGGAACTCTTCCGACGTGGCGGCGGCGATCGGGTTCAGCAGCGCCACGGCAAACGCGCCGATGGCTAAGGCCAACAGCACCGGCGCGACCAGCGCGCGGATGCCCGACCGCCCGATGGCGCGCGTCACCACAAGTTCGGAGCTGCGTGCCAGACCGACGAACAGCGCGATGGTCGCCAGGATCACCAGCAGGGGCAGCATCTCGCTGATCGCGGCGGGGGTGTTAAGCAGGCTCAGTTGCAGCAATTGCCCGAAGGACAGGTCGACATCGTCGAACCGGCGGACCTGTTCAATCAGGTCGATCAGAATCATCAAGGTCAGGAAAATGCCGCCGATGACGAAGAAGCTTTGCAGAAAGCGGCGGGCGAAGTAGCGGTCAAGGATCACGGGAATGCCCCCGTGGGGCTTGGAAAACGGGGGTTCAGGCCAAAATCGTCCCCGCATCTGAATATGCGCGACGGCGCGTGCCTGCCGTTTCGTGCCACGTCTTTTCCCCCGGACCTGCCAGTTATTTTTGCGCGACCTTACTGCAAATACGGACGGGGGAAAACTGCTATCTGGTCAAGCCGCGCGGTGCGGGCTAGGTCTTGGGGAACAGAATTTCAGGAGTTTGCAATGAGCAGTCTGGTATCAATCCGTTTTCAGGCCTTTGACGTTGACGCTATGGCGCAGGCCGCCGGGCGTGTGGCGGTCATCATCCCGTCCGAGGGCAAGATGGGCCCCGCCGCCCGCCGTGCCAATCGTCTGACCAAGGGGGCCGTCGCCCGGCTGGTCGAAAGCGAAAAGTTTGGCAAGGCCAAGACCGGCGACGTGATCTCGCTGGCGTGGCCTGCGGGGATGGAGGCCGAAGCGCTCGACATTCTGGTCCTTCCGCGCCGCCCTGAACCGGCCGAGGCGCGCAAGGCCGGGGCTTCGCTGGCCAAGTTGGCGGGCGGCAAGGACATGCTGGTGATGGCGGGCAATCAGATCCGGACCGAGGATCTGGCGATGGGCGTCGCGCTGCGCAGCTATGACTTCGATGTGCACAAGACCAAGGACAGCGAAGACCCGGGAACGGTCACGATCAGCCATTCGAAACATGACGAGGCCGAAGCCGCCTTTGCCCCGCTCTATGCAGTGGCCGACGGTGTGCGCATGACCCGCGACCTGACCAACGAGCCTGCAAATGTGCTGACCACCACCGAATTCGCCGACCGTCTGGACGAGATGAAATCGCTGGGGCTTGAGGTCGAGGTTCTGGAAGAAGACAAGCTGGCCGAGTTGGGCATGCGGACGCTGCTGAGCGTCGGGCAGGGCTCGGACAGCCCGTCGAAAGTGGTCGTGATGCAGTGGAAGGGCGGCGACAAGGACGATGCGCCACTGGCTTTGATCGGGAAGGGCGTTGTGTTCGATACCGGCGGCATCTCGCTGAAACCGGCGGGTGGCATGGAAGACATGACCATGGATATGGGCGGCGCAGGCGTCGTTGCGGGTACCATGCGTGCGCTGGCTAAACGCAAGGCCAAGGCCAATGTCGTGGGGCTGGTTGGGCTGGTCGAGAACATGCCCTCGGGCAACGCCACCCGTCCCGGCGATGTGGTAAAGTCGATGAAGGGCGACACGGTCGAGATCATCAACACCGACGCCGAGGGCCGCTTGGTTCTGTGCGATGTGATGTGGTACGCGCAGGACCGGTTCGAGCCGGTCGGCATGATCGATCTGGCAACGCTCACCGGCGCGATCATCATTGGTCTGGGCCATGAGAATGCCGGTGTCTTCTCGAACAACGATACCTTCTGCGATGCCTTCCTGAAATCGGCCAAAGCCGAGGATGAAGGCGCGTGGCGAATGCCGTTGGGCGATGCTTACGACAAGCTGCTCAAATCCCGGATTGCGGATATGAAGAACGTGGGCGGACGGCCTGCGGGTTCGATCACGGCGGCGCAGTTCCTGCAGCGGTTCGTGAAAGAGGAAACGCCGTGGATTCACCTCGATATCGCGGGCGTGGCCTCGGTGTCTGCCGAGACCTCCTATGCGCCCAAAGGCGCGACAGGCTGGGGCGTGCGCGCGCTGAGCCGCTTTGTGCAGGACAATTTCGAGTAAACCCATGGGGGCCGTCTATTTCTACCACCTGACCCGTCAGCCGCTGGAGCACACCTTGCCCGTGTTGCTGGACAAGGCCCGTCAGGCCGGGTGGAAAATCGCCGTGCGAGGCACTGATCCGGCGCGGATGGACTGGCTGGACGAAAAGCTGTGGCTGGGGCCCGAGGACGGGTTCCTGCCGCATGGTCGGGCTGGCAGCCCGCATGATGCGGCGCAGCCGATCCTGCTGACCACCGGGCCCGACGCCGCCAATGACCCGGCATGCGTGATGGCCGTTGATGGCGCGCCGGTCGAGCCGGACGAAGTGGCGGCGCTGGAACGGGTCTGCATCCTGTTCGACGGCAATGACGACGAGGCCAAACAGCACGCGCGGGACCAATGGAAGGCGCTGACCGGCGCGGGCTGTTCGGCGCAATACTGGTCCGAGGAATCGGGCCGGTGGGAGAAAAAAGCCGAGGCCTAGGGGACGGTCGGGCAGATCAACAGGAGAGTTCAGGATGGAAATGAAGCCGCTGGGCCGCACGGGTATTTCTGTGTCAGACCTTTGCCTTGGCACCATGACGTTCGGGTCGCAAACGTCCGAGGATGAGGCGCATCGCCAGATGGATTTAGCGCTGGACGCGGGCGTCAATTTCGTCGACGCCGCCGAGATGTACCCGGTGAACCCGGTGGCCAGAGAAACCGTTGGGCGCACCGAAGAGATTCTGGGCACCTGGAACGCGGCCAACCCCTCGCGCCGTGGCGATTATGTGCTGGCCACCAAACATTCCGGCGCAGGGATGAACCATATCCGCGACGGCGCGCCGATAACCGCGCAGACGATTCCCGGCGCGATCGAAGGCTCGTTGCGGCGATTGCAGACCGGCTATATCGACCTCTATCAGTTTCACTGGCCCAATCGTGGCAGTTACATGTTTCGCCAGAACTGGAATTACTCCCCCTCCGGGCACAACACGAACGAGGTTCTGGACAATATGCAGGGCTGTCTGGAGGCTCTGCAGGCGCAGGTGGACAAGGGCAATATTCGTGCCTTCGGCCTGTCGAACGAAAGCGCCTGGGGCACCGCGCAATGGCTGCGTCTGGCCGAGCAGATGGGTACGCCGCGTGTGGCCTCGGTTCAGAACGAGTATTCCCTGCTATGTCGGCATTTCGACACGGATATGGCTGAACTGAGCGTGCACGAGGATGTTGGCCTGATGGCCTTTTCACCGCTTGGAGCAGGGTTTCTGACCGGTAAATATCAGGGTGGGGTCGTGCCCGATGCCTCTCGCATGTCGCTGAACCCCGAGATGGGCGGGCGCAAGTCCGAGCGGGTGTTTGATGCGGTAGCGGCCTATCTTGAGATTGCCGCGCGGCATGGACTGGACCCGGTGCATATGGCGTTGTCGTGGTGTCGGACGCGGCCCTTCATGATGTCGGCGATCTTTGGGGCGACCTCGGTGGCGCAGTTGGAGCATATTCTGGCCGGGCGTGATCTGGAGCTGTCGCCTGAGGTATTGGCCGAGATTGGGCAGGCCCACCGGGCGCATCCGATGCCGTATTAGGGGGCTCTGCCCCCGTCGCGCGTGCCGCGCGCCTCCCCCGGGATATTTTTGGACAGATGAAGAGGGATCCGGTCAGTGATGGGTGGGTTGGGTACGCTCTTGTCTGAGGTCGCGGGCCGAGAGGCCGTGGGCGGTGCGGAAGGCACGGGCGAAGCTGGACTGCGAGGCGAACCCTGTGGCCAGCGCGACATCCCTCAGCGGCAGGTCTGTGTCTGTGACCAGACGTCGGGCCTCGGCCAGTCGGAGTTGCAGGTAGTGGTCCTGCGGTGTGGTGTTCAGGCGCAGGCGGAACTGTTGCTGCAGGGTGCGGGGGCTTGTGCCCAGCGTGTCGGCGATGTCGGCGAGGGTTAGGGGCTCGTCAAGCGAGGCTTCCATCAGCGCATTTGCTTTGGCGGTCAGGGCTGTGTGGCGATGTGGCGCGCCTGTTCTGCTTTGCGGTTTTGATGGTTCGGATGGGCCATCATAGAGGAACAGACCCGAGACGCGGGCGGCGAAGCCCGCACCGTGGCGGGCCGCGATGATCTGTAGCATCATGTCAACTGCGGGGATTGCACCGCCTGAGGTCATGCGATTGCCCGAGATCGTGAACCGGTCGGGGCGCACGTCGATGTTTGGGAAGCGGTCGGCGAAGTTTTCCAGATCCTCCCAGTGGGTGGTGGCGGCGTAGCCGTCGAGCAGGCCCGCCTCAGCCAGCAGCCAAGGGCCACCGTCAATTCCGGCCATTGCGGCCCCGGTGCCCGCAATCCGGCGCAGCCCGGCGAGCAGGCTGGGGGTGGCGTGGCGGGCCAGTTGGAACCCGGCGACCACGATCATCAGATCGCAGGTCTGCAGGCGGGCCAGCGGGATGCCGGGAACGCAGAGCGCGCTGGTCAGCATCGCAGGCTCCGCCGTGGCGGTCACGTAGTCCCAGTCAAACGCGGGGCGGACTGCCAGACGGTTGGCCGCGCGCATCGGATCAACGGCGGAAGCGAAGCAGAGCGTGTTGCAGTCATCCAGGACCAGCACGGCCGTTTTTAGGGCGCGATGTTCGGGTTGGAGAATATTTTTTGCGGATTTCATCAAGTCTGATTCGCATTCTGGCAAGTGTTTCCCCAAGGCTGCGCCAGACTCGGGCGCGAACGCAAATCGATAGCCGGGGAGAAGTCTGGGGAAAACCCTACGAACAAGCCGGTATAAGCTGGGGAAAACGCCATGCCTCTGGAAATGAACCGCGACGTCTTTATCACCTGCGCCGTCACCGGCTCGGGCGGGACGCAGGATCGCAGCCCGCATGTGCCGCGCTCGCCTGCGCAGGTTGCCGAAAGTGCGATTGCCGCCGCCAAGGCGGGGGCGGCGGTGGTGCACTGCCATGTCCGCGACCCCGAGACCGGCGCGCCAAGCCGCCGGTTGGACCTGTACCGCGAGGTGACGGAGCGGATACGCGAGGCGGATGTGGATGTTGTGCTGAACCTGACGGCAGGGATGGGTGGCGACATCGTTTTTGGCGGGGTCGAGAACCCATTCCCGGTGGCTGACGGGACGGACATGATCGGCGCCTCGGAGCGCGTGGCGCATATTGCCGAGTGTTTACCCGAGATTTGCACCCTGGACTGCGGCACAATGAATTTCGCCGAGGCGGATTACGTCATGACCAACACCCCCGGTGCGCTGCGGGCAATGGGGCAGATGATGACCGATATGGGCGTGAAGCCTGAGATTGAGGCGTTTGACACCGGCCATCTGTGGTTTGCCAAGCAGTTGGTGAAGGAAGGGTTTCTGGAACCCAACGCTCTGGTACAACTGTGCATGGGTGTGCCATGGGGCGCGCCGGATGATCTGAATACCTTCATGGCGATGGTGAACAACGTGCCCGATGACTGGACCTTCAGCGCGTTTTCCCTTGGGCGGCACCAGATGGCCTATGTGGCAGCCACCGTTTTGGCAGGGGGCAATGTGCGCGTGGGGCTGGAGGACAACCTGTGGCTGGACAAGGGCGTATTGGCCGAGAACTGGCAGTTGGTGGAACGCGCCGGGACGATCATTGAGAATATGGGGGCACGGGTGATCGGGCCCGAGGCCGTGCGCGAGAAGTTGGGGTTGGTGAAGCGGGCACAGGTGGCGCCGTGAGAGGACGCTGGAAATTGGGGGCCAGCCCCCAAACCCCCGGGATATTTTTGGCCAGATGAAGAGGCGGATTGTGCGTGAGGGGCAACGGGTGAAAACAGCGGCGATCGTTGGGGGTGGCGTTATTGGCGGTGGGTGGGCCGCTCGGTTCCTTCTGAACGGCTGGGATGTGCGGGTGTTTGATCCGGACCCGGAGGCCGAGCGGAAGATTGGGGAGGTTTTGGACAATGCGCGGCGGTCTCTGCCGGGGTTGAGCGATGTGCCTTTGCCGGTCGAGGGGGCGTTGAGTTTTCATGGCGACATGAGTGAAGCCGTTGAGGGGGCGGTCTGGATTCAAGAGAGTGTGCCGGAGCGGCTGGAGCTGAAACAGGAGGTCTACAAGGGGTTGCAGGAAGCGTGCGATCCGGGGGCGATCATTGGGTCTTCGACCAGTGGGTTTAAGCCCTCGGAACTGCAGGAGGGCGCGCTGCGGCCCGAGCAGATCGTGGTGACACATCCGTTCAACCCGGTTTATCTGTTGCCGCTGGTTGAAATGGTGCCGACGGGGAAGAACGCGCCTGAACTGGTTGCGAGGGCGAAAGACCTGCTTGGTTCGGTCGGCTTCTTTCCGCTGCATGTCCGCAAGGAAATTGATGCCCATATCGCCGACCGGTTCCTCGAAGCCGTCTGGCGTGAGGCTTTGTGGCTGGTCAAGGACGGCATTGCCACGACCGAAGAAGTGGATGAGGCGATCCGCATGGGCTTCGGCATCCGCTGGGCCCAGATGGGTCTGTTCGAAACCTACCGCGTGGCCGGGGGCGAGGCCGGGATGCGGCATTTCATGGCGCAGTTCGGGCCCGCTCTGAAATGGCCCTGGACCAAGCTGATGGATGTGCCCGAGTTCACCGATGAGTTGGTCGATATGATTGCCGATCAGTCGGACGCGCAGTCTGGGATGCACTCGATCCGGGACCTGGAGCGCATCCGTGATAACAACCTTGTCGGTATGATGCGGGCGCTCAAGGCGCAGAATTATGGGGCCGGGGCAGTGTTGAACCAGCATGATGCGCTACTGAAACCGGGGGCGCTGCCGACGTTGGATCAGGCGGATCTGAGCCAGCCGATCCTGACCCTGTCGCGTGCGGTGCCGCTGGACTGGACCGACTACAATGGTCACATGAACGAGACCAAGTACCTTGAGGCTTTTGCCGCCGCCACGGATCGGTTCATGGAGATCATCGGGTGTGACGCGGACTATATCGCCTCGGGCGGCAGCTATTTCACGGCTGAGAACCACATTCGCTATGTGGATGAAGCCCATGCAGGTGCAAGGATACAGGTGCGTACCCAGATGCTGCTGGGGCAGGGCAAGAAGCTGCACGTGTTCCACAGCATGTACGAAGGCGACAAGCTGCTCGCTACGGGCGAGAGCTTTCTGCTGCATGTCAGCCTGGAGACCCGACGCCCCAGCCCGCCGTCACCGCAGATCGAGGCGGCGATGGCGCGCATCGCAGAGGCGCAGGCTGATCTGCCATACCCCGAAGGCGCGGGGGCTGCGATCCGGAAGCCGGTTTAACCCTGATTGGGGCCGCGAATTTGGCGGATTGTGCTGCGCACAGCCTGCCAGTTTTTGGCCTCTTCAGTGTTTCCGGCGGCCTCGCATTCGCGCATTTTCTGGGCGGCTTCCGCCTCGGCCCGGTCGCCATGCGCCGTATACAGCGCACGCGCATATTGAGCGGTTTGTAGTGGGTCCATTCCAGTCATCCTCCGTGTTGTCGCGGAATGTCTGATGGTTCGCGCAGGTCAACTATACAGCAGGCGTGTGCATTTCATACCCCAAGTGTCAGGATGAGAGGTCAACCGCCTCGGCCCGCAACCGTTTCAGGTGCTCGGGGAAATGGCGGGCGGTCATGTCAGCCTCGCGGATCAGGGTGTCGAAATGGCGGGCGAACAGCTCGATCCGGTCGCGGTCGCGGAAGGCCATATAGTGGCTGCCTGCGTAGAATACGCAAAGCAGCGGCCCGAAGATCGTGACGGGGGCCGAGTATAGCCGCTTGGCATCGAACAGATAGATGCGCAGCCGGGGGTATAGCTGTTCGCAGATATCCAGCAGGTGGTCGATCTGTTCCAGGCGCACCTCTAACGGCAGGCCGTCATAGTATCCGACCCCATGCGCGAAGCTGCGGATTTCGAACAACGGCATGGCGATTTCGTAGTCCGACTGCGCGCCGCGCATCCAAGCCAGACGGTCGGAGGATGCCCCGATCGCCTGATCTGCGGTCCGGCCTAGATGCGGGGCGTATTCCCATTCCAGAACGGCGCGGGTTTTCAGCATATCGGGCAGGGTCGCTGGCACATAGCGGATCTTGTAGCCCGCAGCCTGCTGGTGCCATTCGAAGATACGTTCATCGACCAATGCGCGGGGGGCCTCGGTCATGGTCAGGGAACTGGCCAGCAATTCGGCGGCGCTTTCAGGGCGGTCCGACAGGCTGAGCAGCCAGTCCGCCGAAACCCCCAGCGACGAGGCGCAACTGCCTACCACATGGGCATTGGGCAGGCGCGCGCCTTCATCGGTCAGAAGCTGCGAAACGGTCGAACGGTCGACGCCGATGTTGCGGGCGAGGGCGCTTTGGCTGACGTTGCGCTCCTCCATCGCGCGGGCAAGGCGCAGACGAAACTGCGCAGCGCGGTCGCGTTTGTCGATTTTGTCATCCATGTGATGATAAATATCATGATTGATTAGTTTTGTTAATCATATTCAGAATGTGCAGCGGCCGGGCCCGTATGTAACGCTTTTGTGAGAACAAGAAGAATGGGGTCGGGAATGGAAACGCGACGAAGATCTGTCGTGAAAGCAATCGTGTGGAATGTGATGGGCCTGGCGGTCATGACGCTGGTCGGCCTGATCGCAACAGGCTCAGCCGCTGTTGGCGGAGCCGTCGCGCTGGTCAACACGGCCATCGGATTGACGATGTATGTCATCTACGAACGCATCTGGGCGGGGATATCGTGGGGGCGGCATGGCTGAACCGACAACGCCCAGATCGCCCGAATGGGGAACCTTTGCGTTGATAGTGGCCTGCTATGGCGCGTGGCTGGCGGTGGTGTTCTGGCTGGCGTCGTGGTCCGTGTGGCTGGCTATTCCTGCCATGGGTCTGGTCGCGGCGCTGCATTCCTCGCTGACGCATGAGGCGCTGCATGGGCATCCGTTTCGGCAAAAGTGGCTGAACGAGGCGCTGATGGCGCTGCCGCTGACCCTGTTCATTCCGTTCAACCGATTCCGGGACCTGCATCTGGCGCATCATCTGGATGCGAACCTGACCGATCCCTACGACGACCCCGAGTCGAACTATCTGGACCCGCAGGTCTGGGCCGGGCTGAGCGCGTGGCAGAGGCAGCTTTACACCGCAAACAACACGCTTCTGGGCCGCATCGTTCTGGGTCCGGCTGTCGGACAGGCGGCTTTCCTGCGGGACGAAGGGCGCGGTGCGATGCGTGGGGACCCTGCCGTTTTGCTGGCATGGGGTTTGCATGTGCCGGGGGTTGCGGTCGTTCTTTGGATCGTCTCTCACTCGGCGATGCCGGTCTGGGCCTACGTCCTGTCCGCCTATATCGGCCTGGGTCTGGTCAAAATCCGCACCTTTCTTGAACACCGCGCGCATGAGAAGTCGCGCGCCCGGACAGTGATTGTCGAAGATCGGGGCCCCTTGGCTTTTCTGTTTCTGAACAACAATCTGCACGTCGTTCACCACATGAACCCGACCGTGCCGTGGTATCGGCTGCCCACACTCTACAAGGCGGGAAAAGACAGGTATCTGGCCTGTAACGAGGCCTATGTGTACCGATCCTACGCCCAGATCTTCCGCGAATACCTTTGGCGGGCGAAAGACCCGGTGGCGCATCCGCTCTGGCCAAAACCGTAAATTGAGGACAGAAGGGAATTCATGAGTTTATGGATTCCCGTCACCATCGCAGCCGCCTCGTTCCAGACGGTGCGGTTCATGCTGCAGAAATCGCTTAGCAGCGTGAAGCTGTCGGCCGCCGGCGCGACTTTTGCGCGTTTTGCCTATTCCATGCCGTTGGCAGTGCTGGGACTGTTGGTGGTGCTGTGGGGGACAGGGGCCGAGTTGCCGCCGCTGACCGTACGGTTCTGGATGTTTGTGGCGATAGGCGGCACGGCGCAGATTCTGGCGACGATCTGCGTTGTTGCCCTGTTCAAGCAGCGCAACTTTGCCGTTGGGATCACGTTCAAGAAAACCGAGGTTATTCAGACGGCTATCGTGGGTTTCCTCATCCTTGGCGATGAGGTTTCCATAGGTGCGCTGGGGGCGATTCTGTTGGGCCTGATGGCCGTGCTGCTGCTGTCGAAAACACCGGGTGGTGACGGGGCTTGGTGGCGGCACCTGACCAATCGGGCGTCTCAATTGGGGTTGGGCTCGGGCGTGCTGTTTGCCTTTTCGGCGGTCAGTTATCGGGGGGCTTCGCTGGAATTTGGCGAAATAAACGCCTGGTTCCGGGCGCTGATCACACTGGCGGCGGTTGTCACGTTTCAGTTCCTCAGCATGTGGCTGTGGCTGCTCTGGCGCGACCGGGCCGAACTGCGCGCGGTGTGGGAGACGCGCGCGACCGGTATATTCGTCGGCCTCACTAGCCTCGGTGGGTCGTTTTGCTGGTTTCTGGCCTTCACCCTGCAGAACGCGGCTTATGTGAAGGCGCTGGGGCAAGTCGAGCTGATCCTGAGCCTCGGCGCCTCGATCCTGTTTTTCCGCGAGACCATCACCCGGCGTGAAATCGCCGGGATGGCCTTGCTTGGACTATCGATTCTGGTACTGGTGCTGGCGATTTAAGGCGTTTTGCGCATTTCGATTCAAATCAAACGCAAAGTGCCCTAGCCAGCGCGCCGTTCGTCAAAGCTGAGCGCGATGAAGCTGGGCATGTGATCCCCCATGCCGACGACGGCCCGGCCGTTGTCGTCTTTACGGCCCCGACCGCGCCCCTTAGGTTCGCGATCCTTCTTGGTGTCCTTTTTGCCCTCGGCCTCTTTGACCTTTTTCTCGGGTTTCGGCTTTTCGGCCTTGGGCTCTTCCTTCACCGGATTGTCGAGGCGCGGGATATTCTTCTGGATCAATTTTTCAATCGCATCCAGCGCCTTTTCGTCGCGACCCGAGCAGATCGTGATCGCCTTACCCTCGCGCCCCGCGCGACCGGTGCGGCCGATGCGGTGTACGTAATCCTCGGGGTGGCCGGGGACGTCGAAATTGAACACATGGCTGACCGAGGGCACGTCCAGCCCGCGCGCGGCTACATCCGAGGCCACCAGCAAGCGCAATGAGCCGTCGCGGAACCCATCCAGCGTTTTCATCCGCTGCGACTGATCCAGATCGCCATGAATGGCGGCGGCGTTATAGCCGTATTTCTTCAGCGACTTGGCGCAGATATCTACATCGGTCTTACGGTTGCAGAAGATGATCGCGTTGGTGCAGGCGTCGCCCTCGGCATCGATCAGCGCGCGCAGGGTCTTGCGCTTGGCGCTGGCCTCACGGTCGCGACGGCCGCCTTTGAACATGACCACACCCTGTTCGATGGTCTCGGACGCGGTGGCCTGACGGGCAACTTCGACGCGCTCGGGGGCGGACAAGAAGGTGTCGGTGATCCGCTCGATTTCTTTGGCCATGGTGGCCGAGAAGAACAGGGTCTGGCGCGTGAATGGCGTCAGCGAGAAGATGCGTTCGATATCGGGGATAAAGCCCATATCCAGCATCCGGTCGGCTTCGTCCACAACCATGATTTGAACGCCGGTCAGCAGCAGCTTGCCGCGTTCGAAATGGTCCAGCAGACGGCCCGGCGTGGCGATCAGCACGTCGACACCCCGGTCGATCAGCGCGTCTTGTTCCTTGAAGCTGACGCCGCCGATCAACAGCGCCTTGGTCAGTTTCAGGTGTTTGGAATAGGTGTCGAAGTTTTCGGCCACCTGTGCAGCCAGTTCCCGCGTCGGGCACAGCACCAGCGACCGTGGCATCCGCGCACGCGCCCGGCCACGGGCCAGCAGCGTGATCATCGGCAGCGTGAAGCTGGCGGTTTTACCCGTCCCGGTCTGGGCGATGCCCAGCACGTCGCGCCCTTCCAGCGCAGGGGGAATCGCGCCTTCCTGAATCGGGGTGGGGGTTTCGTATCCGGCTTCCTCAATGGCTTTGAGGACCTTCGGGTTCAGGTTCAGTTCGTTAAACTTTGTCATGTATGTCCGGTTCATGCGGACACTTTTACCTGGCCCGCGCGTCAGAAAAATGCCGGGCCCGGATGGCCATGCGCCTGATGCGCATTTCGGCTTGAGGGCGGACATAACAAAAACGTGGGGCAGGGTCAAATGAAGAGGGTTTAACCTGTTGCAATCAATCGCCGACCGGGATTTTCTGCAACAATTCAGCAGCTTCCGGGAAAGTGTTTCGCGATCTTTTCGTCCAGATTCAGGGGGCGGTGCCGGATCAGCCCATGCGCTTGCAGCCGGGCGCGAACATCCGGATCAGCACCGCTCATCTCATCGAAAAAGCGGCGCAGGCCTTCGCTGCCGTGTTCGCCCTCGATCCAGCTGTGCAGTTCATGCTTGGTCAGCCCACCCAGTTCGCGCGGAGCGTTGGGCGAGTTTCCGGCCTGATACGAGCCCCGCTCCATCCGGAATCGGTAATTGGCCAGCCAGTGGTCCCAATCCGGTGCGTGGCGATGGCATAGCTCCAGCTCCGGCAGTTCGAACTTGCAGGGCAAAAGCTGTTTGTTCTGGAACAGGTTATGGATGCGAAAGTTCAGGTTCTCCATCCCGGTGCGGACGATCAGCTTGCCCTGCACGTGGCTCAGAAACCCGCCCAGAACGAACCCGCCGTAGTTTGGGTAGATCTCCTGAACCAGCGCCTCGCGGTCGGATCCGGCGGGAATGTGGGCTTTGTAGAGGTCCTCGCCGCCCGCCATCGCCTCCATCGGGCGGACCCGGACGGCGGGGACTTTTTCAGGGACAGAATTCAACAGGTCCGCGATGGGCTCGGTCGACCAGAGGAACTCGTCCACGTCGATATGAGCCAGCCAGTCCAGGCCGGTGTTGCGATAGGCAAACGTGGCGTGAACGGTCTGGCGGATCTGGTGTTTGTCTGGCCGGTTGCGTTTACGTTTCTGCCAGAACGCCTCGTCGCATATACGAACCCTGACGTTCGGATGCTGCCTGAGCGCCCGAAACGCGCGGCGGTTGGGTTCGTCCATGTAGATGTACATAAAGTCCGCGCCCAGATCGAGATGATGCGCCGCGAAGCCCAGAATATCCCGGGTCTCGCCCCGGACCATGGAGACGATACCCCAGGTTGTCATGCGCGCGCTTGCCGGGCGAGGCGTATGTCGCGCATCCGTTTCAGGCGGCGGAACACGCTGCCGGGGTCCTTGTTCAACTCGGTCATGAGGTGATCAACCAGCGGCGCAATCGTCGGGTCGGTCAGTGCCTTGGTCCAGATCGGCGCAATCACGGTGACGGCCAGACCGCCCCGTTCCAGCGAGAAAGACCGCATTTCATAGGGCAGGTCCGCCCCGACTTTGTTGCGAAATCTGAACGGTGTTTCTGGTGCGATCCCAGAGAACAAACGCTCAAATTCATACAGCTTCATCATGCCGAACAAGACCCGCAGGGCGTGCCCGGTCTCGCGTTGCGTCGGCGTTTGACCATGGTCGGCAAAAGTCTGGACCGAGGACACTAGCCAGCGCAGGTCCAGCGCCGATAACAGGTGGTCGGATTGCTCAGCCCAGAGGCGGCAGAACAACTCGGGCGCATGGCGCGGGTAGGACCGTTTGCGCAGGTTCGCGATCAGTTGGGCGTTGAGAAAGGCCAGTTCGGAGTTACCGATGAATTCCTTGGCGATTTGTGCGCGTTTACGGTCCCACGAGGTTCTTTCTTCTACCTCGGGCAATTGGGTTGCGCTGTCCGGAACAAGGTGCTGGGTCAGTGTGGCAAGATCGGCGTCTAACGGGGGCAGCGAGTCGGTGCCGAATTCAAACGGGCTGCGCCGGTTCTCATAGCTGTCCAGCATGTCGGGCAGGCCGCCGGAAAAGGTCAGATCATCCTCGCTCATGCGCGCAGAGTTGCACAGCCGAGTCCGGCTGTGCAATCGACCAGTTGCCTCACGTCATCATCTCTTTCGTGGCGGTGAGGTTCAGCGCCGGATAGTCGCGGATCACTCGGTCAATGTCCCATTGCAGGCGGGTCAAATAGACGATGTCGCCGTCGTGGTCATGGGCGATGTGCTGCTTGTTGGCGTTGACGAATTTGTCGACCTCGGCCTTTTCGCCGCTGACCCAGCGGGCGCTGGTGAATTGCGAGGCCTCGAACCGCACGGGCAGGCCGTATTCCATCTCGATCCGGCTGGCGAGCACCTCGAATTGCAGCGCACCGACAACGCCGACGATAAAGCCCGAGCCGATCGAGGGTTTGAACACTTTGGCCGCGCCTTCCTCGGCAAATTGCATCAGGGCTTTTTCCAGATGCTTGGCCTTCATCGGATCACCAGCCCGCACCCCTTGCAACAATTCCGGCGCGAAGGACGGGATGCCCTTGACCCGGATTGCCTCGCCTTCGGTCAGCGTGTCGCCGATGCGCAGCTGGCCGTGGTTTGGGATGCCGATGATGTCGCCCGCCCAAGCCTCTTCGGCCAATTCTCGGTCGGATGCCAGAAACAGCACCGGGTTCGAGATCGCCATCGGCTTTTTCGTGCGCACATGGGTCAGCTTCATGCCGCGCTTGAAATGGCCCGAGGCCATGCGCACGAAGGCCACCCGGTCGCGGTGCTTGGGGTCCATATTGGCCTGCACCTTGAAGACAAAACCGGCGACCTTCTTTTCATCGGGCGCAATCTGACGGGGTTCGGCGGACTGGACCTGCGGCTGCGGGCCGTATGCGCCAATGCCCTCCATCAGTTCCTTGACGCCGAACGAGTTGATCGCCGAGCCGAACCAGATCGGGGTCATGTGCCCCTCGAGCACCGCTTGTGGGTCCAGCTTGGGCAGCAATTCGCGGGCCATCTCGACCTCTTCCAGCAGCTTGTCCAGCAGGTGTTCGGGGACGTGTTCGGCCAGTTTCGGATCGTCCAAGCCATTGATTTCTATGCTTTCGGCCACCTTGTTGCGGTCAGCGCGATCCATCAGTTCCAGCCGGTCGCGCAGCATGTCATAGCAGCCGATGAAATCGCGCCCCACGCCAATCGGCCACGCGGCGGGCGTGACGTCGATGGCCAACATTTCCTGAATTTCGTCGATGATCTCGAACGTATCGCGGCTTTCGCGGTCCATCTTGTTACAGAAGGTCAGAATGGGCAGATCGCGCAGGCGACAAACCTCGAACAGTTTCTGCGTCTGGCTTTCCACACCCTTCGCGCCGTCAATCACCATCACGGCGGCATCCACGGCGGTCAGCGTGCGATAGGTGTCTTCGGAGAAGTCCGAGTGACCGGGTGTATCCACCAGATTGAACCGGAAGTTCCCATAGTCGAACGACATCGCCGAGGCGGAAACCGAGATGCCCCGATCCTTCTCCATCTGCATGAAGTCCGAGCGCGTGCGCCGTGCCTCACCCTTGGCGCGCACCTGACCGGCCATCTGGATCGCACCGCCATATAGCAGGAACTTTTCCGTCAGCGTCGTCTTGCCCGCATCCGGGTGCGAGATGATGGCGAATGTCCGGCGCCGCGCAATCTCGGGCGGTAGAGAGGGTTGGTTCGAGGTATCAAGCATATTCGCGCGTATAGGCGGGGAAACCCGCCGAGGCAAGACAAAGGGGGTGGTTCGAATCATGTCGATGTGGCTATAAGAACATATAGTGAACAAATAGTGGAGTGGACCGATGAATTTGAAAGAGATTGCAGACGAGCTCGTCGCAGGCTGCCGCGAAGATCGCGCCAAGGAGAACCTCGAGAAACTCTATGCCGCGGATGCTGTTTCGGTCGAGGCGCAGGATTTCGAGGGTATGGGCCGCGAGACGCATGGCCGCGACGCGATCCGGGGCAAACACGAATGGTGGGAAGGCGCGCACGAAGTCTCTGGTGCTTCTGTCAGCGATCCGTTCCCGCATGGTGAAGACCGCTTTGCCGTGATCTTCGAGGTGCAAGGTAAAGTGAAGGAAAGCGGCGAGAGCTTTGATATGAAAGAGGTTGGCGTCTATCACGTTGCCGACGGTAAGATCGTCCGGGAAGAGTTCTTTTACTGACGCAGCCTGAATTCTGGTCTTCCTTGCCGGGCCGGTGCTAGATGTGTGGCAAGGACAGGGAGGATCAGAATGGATTTGGGAATTCGCGGAAAGCGCGCGCTGGTCTGTGCCAGCAGCAAGGGGCTGGGGCTGGGCTGTGCTGAAGCCTTGGCGGCGGTGGGCGTTGATCTGGTGATGAATGCGCGCGGGGCCGAGACGTTGGAGGGTGAGGCCGCGCGCCTGCGCTCGGACCATGGCGTTGATGTGCAGACCGTGGCTTGTGATGTGACCTCGGTTGACGGTCAAGCTCAGGTGATAAGTGCCGCGCAGGGTGTTGATATCCTTGTTACAAATGCGGGCGGACCGCCTCCGGGGATGTGGTCGGACTGGGAGCGGGACGATTTCATCAAGGCGCTGGATGCCAACATGCTGACGCCGATTGCGTTCATGAAGGCGCTGCTGCCGGGGATGATGGATAAGGGTTGGGGCCGGGTGGTCAATATCACCTCGCAATCCGTGCGCGCGCCGATTGCGGTGCTTGGCCTGTCGAATGCCGCGCGGACCGGGCTGACCGGGTATGTGGCCGGGACCTCGCGGCAGGTTGCGCCGCATGGGGTGACGATCAACAACCTGCTGCCGGGTATTCATGCCACCGACCGGGCGGATGCCTTGGACGGGGCCGTCTCGTTGCAGAAAAACATCTCGGTCGAGGATGCGCGGGCGGAACGGGCCGCAACCATTCCAGCGCGGCGCTACGGTACGCGGCAAGAGTTTGGCGCGGCCTGCGCGTTTTTGTGCTCGCTACAGGCCGGGTTTATCGTCGGGCAGAATATCCTGTTGGATGGTGGCGCGACCAATCTGACGATGTAGCGATGGCTCAGGGTTTTTCTCTAAAGGATCAGCTGTTTAACGCGGACAAGACGCGCTATCTGGCTGGTCTGTTTGCAAAGGCCGACCCATCCTTCGACGCGGAAGCGTTTCAGGCACGTGTCATGTCTCGCCTGTTGGACCTTGAGTTGAAAGAGCGGATCGCGTGGATCGCCGAGTGCCTGCAGGAGGTCCTTCCGGGAGAGTTGCCGCAAGTCGCGCCAGTGATGCTTAAGGCTCTGCCGCCTCCCTTGGACCCTGGCAAAACGGATGATGATTTCGGCGATTTCATCTTCGCGCCTTTGGGGGAATGGGTGGCAACGGTTGGCATCGAACAACCCGAACAGGCGCTGGATGCTCTTGAGGAACTAACGCAGCGCTTTTCGATGGAATGGGCAATCCGCCCGTTTCTGAACCGCTGGCCCGATCTGGTGCTGGACCGGATGCAGGCCTGGTGCACCCATGACAGCTACCACGTGCGCCGGCTGGTCAGCGAAGGCACGCGGCCGCGTCTACCATGGGGGCAGGCGGTTGGGTTGGGGGTGTCGGACCCGTTGCCCTTACTGGATCGGTTGCACAGCGACCGGACCCGATATGTGACGCGATCAGTGGCGAACCATCTGAACGATATCACCAAGAAAGACCCTGATCTTGTTTTGAACCGCCTGCAGGCGTGGCACAGCGAGGGGCGACAGACTCCGGATGAGCTGGATTGGATGACCTCCCACACCCTGCGCGGTCTGGTCAAGGCCGGGCATCCGGACGCGATGAAGATGCTGGGCTATGATCCGGACGCTGAGATGGAGGTGGCCGTAAAGATTGCGAGGGATGCCCGCATCGGCGACGCGCTGGAATTTTCGGTCTCACTGCAAGGGGCGGATGCCCAGCCGGTTCTGGTGGATTATATCATTCACTTTCAGCGTCCTGGCGGGAAGACCTCAGCCAAAGTACACAAGCTGAAACAGGCAGTTCTGAAAGGTGGTGCTTTGCAGTTGGACAAGAAGCACAAGCTAAAAGCCAATGCGACCACGTTCAAACTGGTGCCGGGGGCGCATAAGCTGGACATTCAGGTCAACGGCAAGGTGCGGGCCAGCGTCGACTTTGAGTTGCTGGAATAAGCGCCGGGCCGCTCACGCTTTTGTCAAAGTTCCTATCGCCGCATTGCGAAGATGGGCGCTCTGCATTAGCTGCGGTTCAGGATATAGGGAAGGAAGTCTGCGATGAAGCATGAATCGGTGCAGAATTACTATGGCGAAGTCCTGCAAAGCAGCGCGGACCTGCAGACAAATGCGTGCTGTACGCCCGATGACATGCCTGATCATGTCAAGAAAATCCTGTCCAAAATCCATGATGATGTGCTGACCCGCTATTACGGCTGCGGCCTGATTGCGCCGCTGGATCTTGAGGGGATGCATATCCTCGATCTGGGCTGCGGCGCGGGCCGGGATGTTTATGCTCTGTCGGCGATGGTCGGGGAAACGGGCCGCGTTGTCGGGGTGGATATGACGCCCGAACAACTCAATGTCGCCTGCGCGCATCAGGACTATCACGCGCAGGCCTTTGGGCATTCTGCCAGCAATGTTGAATTCCACTACGGCTATATCGAAAAGTTGGACGAGTTGGACCTTGAGCCGGGCAGCTTCGATATCATCGTGTCGAACTGCGTCATAAACCTTGCCACCGACAAAGCCGCCGTTCTGCGCGGGGCGCATCGGCTGTTGAAGGACGGGGGAGAGATGTATTTCTCGGACGTCTACGCAGACCGCCGGGTGCCGAAAGCGATGGCCGAGGATGAGATTTTGTACGGTGAATGCCTGTCCGGTGCGCTCTATTGGAACGATTTCCTGTCCATGTCGCGCGCAGCCGGGTTCGGCGACCCGCGCCGGGTGACGCACCGCCCGCTGACCATTGAAAATCCGGTATTGGAAGAACGCGTCGCGCCGCTGAGCTTCCTGTCGGCAACCTATCGTTTGTTCAAACTGCCCGAACTGGAACCAGCCTGCGAGGATTACGGTCAGGCCGTGATCTACAAAGGCACCGTTCCGAACGCGCCGCACGAATTTGTGTTGGACGATCATCATCTGATCGAAACGGGCAAGGTGTTTCCAGTCTGCGGCAACACTTGGATGATGCTGAACAACACCCGTTTTGCTCGGCATTTCGACTTTATCGGCGATTTCTCGACCCATTACGGTATTTTCGAAGGCTGCGGCGGGGAAAGCCCGTTTGAAGCTACGGGCGTGCCTGCCACGGGCGGATGCTGCTGATCACTTGCGCCTGACGGGCGGGGTTGCTATCCCCGCCCAAGCCCGATGAAATCAATCGGGAAAGGCAATGGGGCCCATCGGTGACAGTAGACGTAACTCCTCCTCGTCTGGAAATTCGCAATATTATCCGCCGGTTCGAGGGGCGGCTTGTGGTGGATGACGTCTCGCTGACGGTTCAGGCGGGGCGGGTAACGTGCCTTTTGGGGCCGTCCGGTTGCGGCAAGTCCACGACCCTGCGCATGATCGCCGGGGTCGAGATGCAGGACTCGGGCGAGATTTACGTCGACGGCAAACTGATCTGCGACACGGTGTTTCGGGTGCCGCCCGAACGGCGCGAGATTGGCCTGATGTTTCAGGACTTTGCTTTGTTCCCGCATCTGAGCGTCGCCAACAACGTGGCCTTCGGGCTGCGGGGCAGCAAGGACGAGAAACGCGCGCGGGTCGAGGAGTTGCTGAGAAAAGTCGACCTGATGCGCTTCATCGACGGCTTCCCGCATCAGTTGTCAGGGGGCGAGCAGCAGCGGGTCGCGCTGGCCCGCGCATTGGCCCCGCGCCCGCGGATCATGCTGATGGATGAGCCGTTCTCGGGCCTCGACAACCGCCTGCGCGATGGCATCCGGGATGAGACGCTGGCGATCCTCAAGGAAGAAGACGCTGCCGTTCTTCTGGTCACGCATGAACCGGAAGAGGCGATGCGCATGGCCGACGAAATCGCCCTGATGCGGCGCGGCAAGATCGTGCAGCAGGGGGCTCCGTACAATGTCTATACCCGCCCGGCGGATAAGGCTGCGGTTGCGTTTTTCAGTGATGTCAATGTGTTGCAGGCGCAAGTGAATGGGGCGTTGGCCCAGACACCTTTTGGCCAGTTTTTGGCGCCGGGCTATCCGGACGGAACGGATGTTGAGATCGTTTTTCGGCCCCAGCACGTCAAGCTGGACTTTGACCGCAACGGCAAGGGGCCTTTGCCAACGCCAACCGACGGGGTGGCGGCACGGGGTGTCGTCGAACGCGCGCGCTTCCTCGGCAATGAAAGCTTGGTCGAGTTCCGCATGGATTATGACGGATCAATCCTGAAAGCGACCGTGCCAAATGTCTTTGTGCCGGGGCCGGGGCGGGTCATGTGGCTGACCATTCGCCGCGATCGCTGCTTTGTCTTCCCTGTCTGAGCGATAATTTCCGCCCGAGTGGTGCGGGAATGCCGCAGATAGCGCTGTTGCGTCGCTTGCCGCAGCGCGGGGGCGGGTCTATCAAGGGCCAAACGTGGGGGTAAAGCGGGCACATGCGTATTCTTCTGACCAATGATGACGGGATCAACGCCCCGGGCTTGATCACGCTTGAGGCGATTGCCGCCGAGCTGGCCGGTCCGGATGGCGAGGTCTGGGTCGTCGCGCCTGCGTTCGAGCAATCCGGTGTCGGGCATTGCATCAGCTACACCCGCCCGATGATGATCGCGAAGCTGGATGAGCGCCGCTTTGCCGCCGAGGGCTCTCCGGCCGATTGCGTGCTGGCTGGCCTGCATGACGTGATGACCGATTGCCCGCCCGATCTTGTGTTATCAGGGGTCAACCGGGGGAATAACTCGGCTGAAAATACGCTCTATTCCGGGACAATTGGCGGCGCGATGGAGGCTGCGTTGCAGGGCATTCCTGCCATAGCCCTGTCGCAGTATTTCGGCCCGCGCAATCTGGGTCTGGAAGACCCGTTCGAATCCGCCGCCCGGTTCGGGGCCGATCTGGTGCGCCGCATTCTGGATGCGACCCCGGCAGAGCAGGGCGATTACCGCCTGTTCTATAACGTGAATTTCCCACCTGTCCCCGCAGATGAAGTCCTGGGCACCCGCGTTGCGCCGCAAGGGTTTCGCAAGGACACGCATTTCTCGGTCGAGCCGCACAGCTCGCCCTCGGGTCGGCGGTTCCTGTGGATCAAGGGCGGCTATCAGCACAACCCGACCGCCCCGGGAACGGATGCGGCGGTGAATCTGGAAGGCTATATCTCGGTCACGCCGATGCGGGCCGATCTGACGGCGCATGATGTGCTGGGGGCGTTGAAGTCAATCGAATGAGCGGGCTCGATCCAGAAATCGTCATGCAGTTCCTGTTCGCCCTGCGCAAGCGCGGCGTCCGGGACGCGCGCGTTCTTGAGGCGATGGAGCAGGTCGATCGCGGCCGCTTCGTCACTGGCCTGTTCGCGGACCGCGCCTATGAGGATATGCCACTGCCGATTGCCTGCGGGCAGACGATCAGCCAGCCTTCCGTCGTTGGATTGATGACACAGGCGCTGGACGTGCGCCCCCGGGACACGGTGTTGGAGGTCGGCACCGGGTCGGGCTATCAGGCGGCGATCCTGTCCAAGCTGGCGCGCCGGGTCTATACGGTCGAACGCCACAGGCGGCTGGTCAACGAAACCGGCAAGCTGTTTCGCGAGTTAGGGCTAACCAATGTCACGGCAATGCTGTCCGATGGCTCGTTCGGTTTGCCGGAGCAAGCGCCGTTTGATCGGATCATTGTGACCGCCGCCGCCGAAGATCCGCCGGGACCGCTCTTGGCGCAGCTTAAAATCGGGGGTATTATGGTCTTACCCGTGGGACAGTCGGATGCGGTGCAGCAGTTGATCAAGGTGACGCGTACCGAGGATGGTCTGGACTACGACGAATTGACGGCAGTTCGTTTCGTGCCTCTGATTGAGGGGCTCGGGAAGGATGAAACGTAACAGGCTTTACGATTTAGTCACCGGAACCCCGGAAAACAGGGGCAGGTGTTGAGGGCAGACGTTATGAAAGCAGTTTCTAAATCAGCGATGCGCCGCTGTGCGACCGGGGTGGCAGCCCTGGCCATATTGGCCGGGTGCGAGGGGCCGTTGGACTATGACCTGCGCGGTCAGGTCGGCGGGTTTTCGACCACCGACGCGGCGCAATCCGCAACCACCAGCCGCCCGACCCCGGACGGGCGTGGGGTGATCTCTTATCCGAGCTATCAGGTGGCCGTAGCCCAGCGGGGCGACAAGGTCAGCGATGTGGCCGCCCGCGTCGGCTTGCCCGAAGGTGAATTGGCAAGGTTCAACGGGCTGCAGCCGACTGACAAGCTACGAGAGGGTGAAATCGTCGCCTTGCCACGTTCGGTTGGTGCTGGCAGTGGTGTCGACATTGCTGCCGTTGCGGGGGCGGCAATTGATCAGGCCCCAGCGTCCGGAGGGGTTCAGACCACGACGCTGGAACCCGCCAGAACTGCGCCCGCACCGGCCCCTGCGCCGGTTGGCCCCGAGCCGGTCCGGCACAAGGTCAAGCGCGGCGAAACGGCCTATACGGTTTCGCGCTTGTATCAGGTGCCGGTGGAATCGCTGGCCGAATGGAACGGGCTGGGTCCGGATTTCGCCATCCGCGAAGGTCAGTTCCTTCTGATCCCGGTCAAGAACCAGTCCGCACCGCGCCAGACGGCAGCCGCCGCTCCGGCTGAGCCGGCGACAAATGTGACGCAACCGGGCCAAGGGTCGCCGACGCCCACGCCGCCAAGTGCGACGCAGCCCTTGCCGGATGAAAATGTGGCACCGCTGGCCGAGCCGCCTGATGTGACGGCTGAGGCACCCAGCAACTCCAGTTCTTCGGCGCTGTCTTTGCCGGTGACGGGGCGTATCATTCGGACCTATGACAAGGGCAAGAACGAAGGGATCGACATCGCAGCCTCGCCCGGAACCGCTGTTCAGGCGGCTGAGGCCGGGACGGTTGCAGCGATCACCGCTGATGCGGATCAAGTGCCGATAATCGTGGTCAAGCACAACAACGATCTGCTGACAGTCTATGCCAATGTCGAAGAGATCACGGTCAAGAAAGGCGACCGGGTCCGGCGCGGCCAGAAGCTTGCGCAACTACGGGGTGGGGATAACGCGTATGTCCACTTTGAGGTGCGTGAGGGGTTTGAATCGGTTGATCCGGAGCCATACCTGAAGTGACCAGAATGGCCCTTTGGGCCATGCCTCCGGCGGGGATATTTTTGGCCAGATGAAGGGCGGATCACGCGTTTGGGTCGTAGTCGCTGAGACGTTTGCCGGGGTCATCTTGGAACAGTTCGGGCAGGGGCGTGACGTCTTCGATCAGGTCGATGCGGAAGACGCGGAAGCCCTGACGTAGTTCGCACCATGCGGTCAGTGTCCAGACGCGGCCCCAATATTCCATGTGCAGGGGGCGGATGGTTCGGTCCGTCAGCACGCCGTCGATCCGGCGATAGGACAGGTGCAGTTTCTGGCGGGACTTTATGGCTGCGCGGATCGGGGCCATGTGAGCCAGCCCGCGGGCGACATCGGCAAAGGGGTAGACGGCGAATTTCCATGTATCAGCCTGAGCCACCACCTGTGTCGGCAGTACTGCGTCGATCTTGTCGGCGAGGCTCTCGGCGGCGGCTTTAAGGTCGGGGTCGGCTGCTTCAGCCACGATGGCCATCCCGAGGTTCAGGGCTTCGAGTTCCTCGGGTGTCAGGTTCAGCGGCGGCAGGGTGATCTGTTCGCGCACCATGTAGCCCACGCCGCGTTCGCCTTCGACCGGGACGCCCGAGGCCACCAGTGTGTCCATGTCGCGATAGATCGTGCGGACCGACACTTCGAGCCGGGCCGCGATGTCCTTCGCGCGGTGCAGTTTGCCGTCGCGCAGGATCTGGATGATATCGAACAGGCGATCCGTGCGGCGCATGTTACACCGCACACGTCGCCATCAGGCGGTCATGTTCCATAGCACAGTCTCATGGCGCATCTGGACGCTGTCTGGGTTGATCACCGCCATCATCGCCGCCGCGCATTCCTGCTGCATGAAGGCAGCAGCCGCATCCTGCGCGGATTTCATATCCGCCCAGACGACATAATCCGTCCAGCGGCCATCAGTGCCCTGACTCAGCTGGCGGTGGGCAAAGCCGGGGGCCGTTCGGACAAAGCCCTCGGACGCTTGGCTCAGTTTCACGAACTCATCTGCGGTTGTGCCTTCGGCGAGGGTGAAGGTGACGATTTCTGCGACATGGGTCATGTGGTTCTCCGTTGAACTTGGTTTCGATATCGTCGTAATAGGCTTCATCAACTGACATAAACCTGTCAGTTGAGAAAAGCCAGCCCGCAAAAAGCGCGCGATTCGTTCACTTTCATGCGCGGATTTGATCTGCCTCACTTTCTCGGACGGTCGTCCGGGCGTAGACACGGGCTCAGATCATAATCCCGGCGCGCTGCGCCGACGCAGAAGGAGATAAGACATGCTTAACAATATCGGCCTTCCCGGCCTGCTGCTGATCGCCGTTGTGGTTCTGGTGCTGTTTGGCCGCGGCAAGATCAGCTCGTTGATGGGCGAAGTGGGCAAGGGCATCACCGCGTTCAAGAAAGGCGTCAAAGACGGTTCGGAAGAGCTGGAGCAAGACGCGTCTGAACTGGCCAAAGACGTCACCCCCGAGACCGAGAAAGATAAGGTCTAAGTCCAGATGTTTGATCTGGGCTGGACCGAGCTTCTGATCATCGGCATCGTCGCCCTGATTGTCGTAGGGCCAAAGGACCTGCCGGTGCTGTTCCGCAATGTCGGGCGCTTTGTTGGCAAGGCGCGCGGTATGGCGCGTGAGTTCACCAATGCGATGAACGAGGCGGCGGATGAAGCCGGGGTGAACGAAATCAAAAAGGGTTTGAACGCGGCAGCGAACCCCGTCGGCAGTGCGATGGATGGCGTGAAACAGGCAGCGCAGGATATGGCCAAAAGCATCGACCCGACCAAGTTCGATCCTGACAGCGAAACCGGAAAATTGGCTGCTGAACGGGCTGAACAGGCCAAGAAGATTCAAGCTACGACTGCTCGCGCCGCAGCCGAGCGCAAGGCAAAGGAAGCTGCTGAAGCGCTGGCCAAAGCGGAAGAGGCCGAAGCCGCGCTGGACACTGAAAGCAAGACATGAGCAAAACCGACGAGATCGAAGATACCTCGGCCCCCTTGATCGAGCATCTGACCGAGCTGCGCACGCGGTTGATTCACAGCGTCGTGGCCTTTCTGATTGGCATGATCATCTGCTTCACGGTGGCCACGCCGATCTTCAACTTCCTGACGCATCCTTTGTGCGCGGTTCTGGCCGATCGCGGGCAGGATTGCGGGTTGATCTTCATCTCGCCGCAGGAGGGGTTCTTTGTCGCCATCAAGGTCTCGCTGCTGGGCGGGTTCATTCTGGCGTTTCCCTATATCGGAATGCAGATGTGGCGCTTCGTGGCGCCCGGGCTTTACAAGTCCGAGAAGAACGCCTTTCTGCCCTTCATGCTGGCCTCACCCTTCATGTTCCTGTTGGGGGCCAGCTTTGCATTCTATGTCGTGACGCCGCTGGCTTATGACTTCTTCCTGGGCTTCCAGCAATTCGGTGCCGAAGGCGAAGCCGTGGTGGATGAGGCCGCGGCCGCTCCGCTAAGCGTGGTGTTTCAGGGCTCGGCGCAGGAATATCTGAACCTGACGATCAAATTCATCGTGGCCTTTGGTCTGTGTTTCCAATTGCCGGTTTTGTTGACCCTGATGGGCAAGGCCGGGCTGGTCAGCGCCGAGGGGCTGGGCTCGGTCCGCAAATACGCTGTTGTTGCCATTCTGGTGCTGGCCGCTTTGGTCACGCCACCTGATGTGATTACGCAGATCATTCTGTTCGTGGTGGTCTACGGCCTCTACGAAGTGTCGATCTTCCTCGTCGCCCGCGTCGAGCGAAAGCGCGAAGAACAGTTGCGCGCCGACGGTTATTATGACGACGAGGCCGAAGCGGATGAGGACCTTATGGCTGAGGCCGAGGACGACAAGTAACAACAACCGCTTAAGTGGAACAGGCGCGCCTTCAGATGGCGCGCCTTTTTCGTTTCCAGCCCTTGTTGCGCGGGTTGGAACGTGATTTGAACGCCAAAACACGAGCCGGAGGCCCCAATGGACGACCAAGCCCTGAACCGTATCGCCGACGCGTTGGAACGTATGGCACCGGCACCTCTGGCAGCACCCGATTTCAATGCGGCCTCTGCCTTTGTCTGGCATGTGGAACCGGACCGTCTTGAGCCGGTCGCGCAGGTCAACCGGGTCGATCTGGACCTGCTGGTCGGCATCAACCGGTCCCGCGATACGCTGCTGGACAACACCCACCGCTTCGCTGCCGGGTTCAAGGCCAATAATGCGCTGCTGTGGGGTGCGCGCGGGATGGGCAAGTCCAGCCTCGTCAAGGCGGTTCACGGCACGCTGCAAGCTGACCATCCCGACCTGAAACTGGTCGAGTTGCAGCGCGAGGATATGGGTTCGGTCGCGCGCCTGCTGAACCACCTGCGCGCCGCGCCGCACAGGTTCATCCTGTTCTGCGATGACCTGTCGTTCAGTCACGATGACCAGCACTACAAATCGCTCAAGGCGGTGCTGGATGGCGGCATCGAAGGTCGCCCCGAAAACGTGGTGTTTTATGCCACCTCGAACCGCCGCCACCTGATGCCGCGGGACATGATCGAAAACGAACGCTCAAGCGCCATCAACCCGTCCGAGGCGGTTGAGGAGAAAGTCTCGCTCTCCGACCGGTTCGGCCTGTGGCTGGGCTTCCACCCCTGCGATCAGGACGAATACCTCGCCATGATCGACCGCTACTGCGCCGCATACGGCGTCAAAACCGATCCCGACACCCTGCGCGCCGAAGCGATCGAATGGCAGGCCACCCGGGGCGCGCGCTCAGGCCGTGTCGCCTGGCAATTCTTCGTCGACCTCGCCGGGCGCAACGGTACCCATATCGCCTGATCCGAACTTCATCTGGCCAAAAATATCCCCGCCAGGGGCATGGCCCAAAGGGCCATTCCTACAACTGCGCCACTATCCGCGCCGCCTCATCCGCAGTATTGGCTAGGCCTTCACGGTCTTCGCCTGGATGAAACCGCGCACGCACGGCGGTTGGCATGGGCGCAGGCTCGACGATGGAAACGCGCGGCCCGGTGCGCTCGGTTTCCGCCTGCCAGCTGCGGGCCAATGCCATCTGCGCGGCCTTGGTCGCGCCGTAGATGCCATAGAATTTCTCACCCGCCTTTGGATCGTCAAAGAACACCGCATGACCCGCCTCGCCCAGCAGAGGGGCGATGTAAGGGATCAGAACGGATGTAGCATTGGCATTGATATTGACCGCCTTGGTCCATTCCTTGGGATCGACAAAATGGACAGGCGTCAGGGCCGAGGTATGGACAGCCGTGTGCAGCCACAGATCGACCTTTCCCCAACGGTCATGGATACCCCGGCACAAGGTCGCCATGGCGTTCGGGTCCGCGATGTCCATCGGGGCCAGTGTGGCAGAACCGCCTTTGGCCTGAATGCGGTCGTCCAACTCCTCAAGCCCGCCGGTGGTACGGGCGACGGCGACGATGTGGTACTCGGGTGCCAGCGCTTCGGCCAGCGCCGCGCCCAACCCGCGAGAGGCCCCGGTGATAAGGGCAATTTTGGTCTGATCGGTCATGAGGGCGGTTTGAACGCCCGCGCGCGACGCGTCAAGGCGTGATTAGCTACCTGGAATGGCGATCCGCAGGGTCTGGCCGCTTTGTCGCAGCATGACGCCCTGTTCATCAATGGCCATGACCTTGCCCGAGGCGACCCGGCTGCCGGTCTTGACCTTTTTCACCCGCCCCGAGGACATACGCATCAGCGCGTGCAGGTCCGCTTTGGGGCCGAAAATCCCTAGAACCGAGACAGAGTTCTTCTTTAGCGCGCCCTTCTGCGTGGCCGCGCTTTTGACGGTGGCGTTTGACATTTTCTGTGGATCGGGCCCGACCCGAACCCCCTTATCGAGTGAGTGGCAGTTGCGCGCCCGATACCAAAGCCCGGAGATGACAGAAAGGCGTCAAGTTGCGCGTGGCATCAGCGCGAAATAGGCGTTTGAGGAAGTCGTTGCAATCGCGGCGGGTTCATCACTGGGTTGTGGCGGAATTCCACCAATCGACGAATATCGCGAGGGATCACTACCCCAAAACACCGCCGATCATCCCCGCCAGACTGGCAACGATTCGCCGCTAAATTGACGATCAGCCGCCCTTAGCCCGAGGCCAGTTTGGCCGCGTTCCACGACCCGCCGACAACCTGCATGTCCTCGCGCTTTTTACTGACCCGGCTGCTGTTTTCCAGACTGTCCAGATAATCTTCGCTGACACTGCCGGTGATGTAGTTGCCGTCAAAACAGGAACAATCGAATGCCTCGATATCCGGATTGCCTTCCTTAGCGGCCCAGATCAGATCGTCGAGATGCTGGTAGAACAGCGCGTCGGCACCCAGTTCCTGCCGGATTTCCTCGATCTCTTTGCCGTTGGCGATCAACTCGTGCTTGGTGGGCATGTCGATGCCGTAGACGTTGGGGTATTTCACGGGCGGCGAAGCGCTGGCGATATAGACCTTCTTGGCACCGGCCTCGCGGCACATCTGGACGATCTTCTTGATCGTGTTGCCCCGCACGATCGAGTCGTCGATCAGCAGAACATTGTGGCCTTTGAACTCCAGCGGAACCGCGTTCAGCTTGCGGCGCACGGATTTTTGCCGCTCTTCCTGACCGGGCATGATGAAGGTGCGCCCGACATAGCGGTTTTTGACCAGACCTTCGCGATAGGGGATGCCGGTGATCTTGGCGGCCTCCAACGCAACAGGGCGGGCGCTGTCGGGCACAGGGATGATCCTGTCGATCTCCAGCCCCGAGTCCTTGATCTGCTTGGCCAGGGTTTGCCCCATGCGCATCTGGGTCTTGTAGACCGACACGCCATCCAGCAGCGAATCCGGACGCGCCAGGTAGACATATTCAAAGATACAGGGGGTCAGCTTACCTTCGACGGCCTGGAACTCGTGCATGTTGCCGTCGAGGTCGATCAGGATCGCTTCACCCGGGTGCAGGTCGCGCAGCTTGTCGAAGCCGTTGATGCCGAACGCCACGTCCTCGGAGGCGAAGGCAAAATCGTCGCCGTCGCCCGGTGCCTCGCGCTTGGCCACCGAAAGGGGGCGAATGCCATAGGGGTCGCGGAAGGCCAGCATGCCGACACCAGCAATCAGGCAGATCGCTGAATAAGCACCTTGAACCCGTTCCATCGTCATCTTCACACCGGCAAAGATATTGCGGATCGGGTCGGCATTGCCGTTTACTTTGATGGCATCGGCGACCTTGTCGGCCAGCACGTTCAGCAAAATCTCGGAATCCGAGGTGGTCCGCAGGTGCCGGCTGTACTTGCCGGTGACTTTTTCCCGCTGCGCCTCGGTGTTGGTGATATTGCCGTTGTGAACCAAATAGATGCCGTAGGGCGCGTTCACAAAAAACGGCTGTGCCTCAGCCGCGCTCAGCGAGCCTGCGGTGGGATAGCGGACATGGCCCATGCCGACCCGACCCAACAGGGTTTCTGCGTCGCCTGCGTTGAAGACATCCTTGACTAAACCGTTGGCTTTTTTCTCGCGGAAGAACTCGCCGTTGTAGGTCACGATGCCCGAGGCATCTTGGCCCCGGTGCTGCAGCATCAGCAGCCCGTCATAGATTTCCGCAAAGACATCATGTGTCCGGCTTGCGATCCCCAAAATCCCACACATGTACGGGCTCCGATTCCGTGACGGTTTGGCCTCCACATAATGCCTATTGGCGCGGCTGTCATCAAAGGATCACATTCACGTTTTGCCGCAGGTGGTATTTCTGCCAGTCCGGTTGTCGGTCGGGGTTGATGACAAGCGTGGCCTTATGTGCTGTCATGTCGTTGGTTCGGTCATCACGACCGGTCGCAGGTGCAGGAAACGGACTGGGATGTGGCAGAATAAGCCGCCGTCAAAGAAGCAAGAGCCGGTCAAACGGCGGTGCCACCGCTGTCGGGGTCAGGGGCGTGCGCCTTGTCAGATCTGCAACGGGGCGGGCGAGGTTATCAAAAGTCGGGACATCTATGGCAAGCCACTGTTCAGCCGGTGTGACGGGTGCGTTGGGCTCAAGACCATCCGCTGTACCGTTTGCGGTGGTGAAGGGTTCGTCTGACCGGAAATGAAAAAGCCCGGATCGCACCGGGCTTTTGCGTATCGAGATGCTGTGGGCGCTTACTGGTTCGCGCCTGCGGTGCAGCTTGCCACCAGTTCCTCGTATTGCGCTGTGACCCAGCCCAGCGCCTCTTCCGGGTTCTGTTCTTCGATCTTGCCGCTGAACTGTTCAAACACCTTGGCCGAGCGGCTTTCGTCCACAATCGTGTAGGACTGGCCGGTCATGACCGTGTCGTAGACGAAGAAAGCAATGGCAACCAGCAGGATACCGCGCGCGATGCCAAAGAAAAAGCCGAGCGCCTGATCCAGCCCACCCAGCGCCGAACGCTGCACAAGGGACGAGAACAGGGGGGTGAAGATGCTGACGACGATCAGCGCAATCGCGAACACGGCAGCAAACCCGGTGATGACCGACAATTCGCAGCTATCGCGCAGGAAATCCCCGACAACCGGGATTTCTTTGACCAACGGAACCGCTTGCGGTGCGAAGATAAAGGCCAGAACGGCGGCGGCGACCCAGCCTGCGATGGCCAGAACCTCGCGCATGAAACCGCGCGAATAGGCCAAAATGCCTGACAGCACGATGATCAGGGCCACAACCCCGTCAATAATTGTAAAACCTTCCATGGCCCTCGCCTGTTCTTTTTGCTGCCCCTCAGGGCGCGACCTTAACCTGCTCCGAAGGTTTCGCCAACAAACCCAACCAAATCAGAGGGTCGGGTGAGTGTCAGACCTGCCACAGTGCCGGTTTTGCCACCTGCCGGAGCAATTGCCGCTGTGAAACCAAGTTTTTGCGCTTCTTTCAACCTGTTTTCGGTCTGCGGGGCCGGTCTAAGTGCCCCGGATAGCGAGATTTCTCCGAAAACGACGGTGTCGGCGGGCAGGGCGGTATCCTCGCGCGCGCTGAGTAATGCGGCGGCCACGGCGAGGTCGGCGGCGGGTTCGCTGACCTTCAGCCCTCCGGCAACATTTAGATAGACATCAAGGCCCGCGAAGGGGATTCCACAGCGTGCTTCCAGCACCGCGAGGATCATCGCGAGCCGCCCGCTGTCCCAGCCAACAACCGTTCGGCGGGGTTGGGAATGGGGGGATGGGGCCACCAGTGCCTGCAATTCGACCAGAACGGGGCGGGTGCCTTCGATGCCTGCAAACACGGCGGAACCGGGGCTGGGCGTGCCGCGTTCCGACAGGAACAGGGCCGAGGGATTGGTGACTTGGGCCAGTCCCTTGCCAGTCATTTCGAAGACGCCGATTTCGTCGGCAGGGCCAAAGCGGTTCTTGACCGCACGCAGTATGCGGAACTGATGCCCGCGCTCGCCCTCGAAATAGAGCACTGTGTCAACCATGTGTTCCACCACGCGCGGCCCTGCGATCTGGCCTTCTTTGGTGACATGGCCGACCATGATAATCGAAACGCCATGTCGTTTCGCAAACGTGGTCAATTCATGCGCAGCGGCCCGGACTTGTGACACCGAGCCCGGCGCGCTGTCTACATTGTCGGCCCACATGGTCTGGATTGAGTCGATAATTGCGAGGCCGGGCTTTTCAGCCTCAAGCGTCGTCAGGATGTCCCGCAGGTTGGTTTCGGCCGCCAGATGCACCGGCGCGTCCTCCAGCCCCAGACGGCGGGCGCGCATGCGGACCTGCGCGCTGGCTTCTTCGCCCGAGACATAGACGGTTTTCACTCCCGCCCGGGCAAAACGCGCAGCGGCCTGCAACAGCAGGGTGGATTTGCCGATGCCGGGATCTCCGCCCACCAAAAGGGCCGATGCGGGGACAAGGCCGCCGCCCAGCACACGATCCAGTTCCTCGACCCCGCACAGGGTGCGGGGCGGGGGCGTTTCCTCGGTCGACAGGTCCGTGAGTGCGATGGGCTGGCCCCGCTTGCCACCGAGGGATTTTTTGGCCGGGCCAGCCGAAAGCGGCACGTCCTGAACAATGGTGTTCCATTCGCCGCAAGCGTCGCAGCGCCCGGACCACCGGGTATGCGTTGCGCCACAAGCCGAGCAGGAGAAAGAAGTCGTCTTTGCCATGGCGCAATTCGTGCCCGAGGACGGGCGGTTCTTCAAGCCCTTGCGGGCGTTCATCTCCGCCGGCGGCGTGCCGCGGCCTCGGGCCCTGCGGGGCCGTCGACCGCGGCAGGCGCTTACGCGCCGGGGCGGGTGGTTATTCGGCCGCGCGCGGCGGGGTCATGGCAACCACGCTCGAGGCAGTGGGATCGCGATCGTCCGAGGGGGATTGCAGTTGCGCCGACAGTTCGGGCAGCAGGTCGAACAGTTCATCCCGTAGGCGCGACAGTTGGGATTTGGCGATGGATTCCTCGATCTCGATATCGCGGGTCCACTGGCGCAGTTCGTGCTGGATGACTTGAGCCTCTTCGATCCGGTGCTGGAATTGTTCAACCTCTTCCTGCCGCTGTTTCAGGAAGGTGCGCGCGCGGTCCACCTTGGCGTCGCCATAAGTGTCAGCTAGTTCCTGACTGATTTGGCTCATCTGCGCGGCCAGTTCCAGCACCTGCGGCTCAAGCCCCTGCAGATCCGGATGATCACGCAGAAACGCCATGCGTTCCTTGACCGCGTCGAATTCAGAAGACAGAGCAAACGCGCCGCTGCGGTCGGCGGCATGGGCAAGCTGATAGGCCCCGGCCACGTCCTGCATGTTTAGCGAGAAGTTCCGGTGAGTCCGTTCCAGCGCCATCATGCGGGCGCTTGACGGCAGGTAGAAGGCCAGCATCAGGATCAGCGCGGTCAGGCCAATCTGGATATAAAGGCCTGCGTCAATGACCTCACCCCCGCCCAATCCGGCTTGCATGGACAGCCAGGGTAGGACGCCGAAAGCCGAGAGCAGAGTGGATGTGACCGCGAATAAAGCCGCGGCGCAGATCAGAAAAAATGTAAGTTTCAAAAAGGCATTCTGGAATTGCAATGTGACTGAGTGAAGGGCGGCCATGATTGTCGATCTCCTTCTTTAACCGATACGAAACCGGGTCAAAGCGGACGATCAAAAAGCACGATACGATCCGCTGAGGACCCGTGAACTACAAACACGTTGCTGCTCGAAATATCTAAATGATACTTAGAAATGCGTTTTCAATCAATCACGTCTGAGGTTTTCGTGATCCGAATGTCATCTCTGTAATATGGCCCACGGCGAGCGAGGCCAGAATGCAGCCTGTGAACAGGTACAGCCCCCATGCGGTTTCAATGGTCGCGTAAGAGATTCCCTTGGCCAGCGTGATGTAGAGCGCGATCAGGAAAATATCGGCCATCGCCAGCTTGCCAAGGATGTTCAGCGCGGGCTGGACGCGCGGGTCCAGCAGGTTCCATTGGATCAGGGCGGTGCCGATGGTTTTGATAAAGGGCGCGACGAGGGCGAAGAGGGTTACGACCAGCGCAAGGAAGATGTCTGATTTCCACAAGGACTGCAGCCCGGTGATGACGCTGATTTCGCTGAGGCCGAAGATCGGCAGAAGGCCGGCGCGCATCAGCGGCGCGAACCATGCGATGGGGTAGAGGATTAGCAGGGAGAGGGTGGCGAGGCGGAGCATTCTTGGATTCGCTATTTCTCCAGTATTAAAGGCCTTTCCGAAGGCGGTTTGGTTAGGCGTATTTTTAACGGCCACTAGTGCAAGTGGGCTTGAAAGAGAATGGTGGCAGGGATCACAAGAGACAAGGCCACAGTCCAAACATCAAAAACGAGCATCGGCCATCGATCAGTTACTTGGCCAAAAGGCGGTAAACGAAGACGAACAAAATCGATTAAAGGATAGGGTAGATCACACTCCTTTTTTAGAAATTCTCTGACTGTAAACCCGAGATAGGCGGGTGCGATTGCAGCAACAGCAGCGAGAATTGGAATTTCGACTGCCGCTGCCAGTACAACTAAACCCAAGCTTGCAAAAAGTAGGTAGCCTTTGGGTAAAAATAAGTTGAGCGTATCTTTCTTATAGCCCGGTCGCTGATGGGCTCCCCCCCAATGCACGTATAATGGGGGAAAGCCGGACATCACTTGCAAAGCTACAATTAGGTAAGACCAAGTTGCAAAGAATAGAAGAAAAGACAGCATCAACTACCGCACCGCCTCAATCGGCCCCTCTGCGCTCCCGCTGATAAACTGCTCCAAATACGGATCGTCCGAGGCATCCATCTGTCCGACCGGTCCGGTCCACTGGATCACCCCGTCATGCAGCATCGCCACGTTGTCGGCAATCGCGCGGACGGAACTCATGTCGTGGGTGATCGTCATCGCGGTGGCACCCATCTCGGTCACGATTTCGCGGATCAGGTCGTTGATGACGCCGGACATGATCGGGTCCAGCCCGGTGGTGGGCTCGTCGAAAAAGATGATCTCGGGCTCGGCGGCGATGGCGCGGGCCAGGCCCACGCGTTTCTGCATCCCGCCCGACAGTTCCGAGGGGAAACGGTCGGCGACGTTGGATTTCAGACCAACGCGGCGTAGTTTCTCGATGGCGATTTCGCGGGCGTATTCCGGCGGGCGTTTCAGCGGGCCGCGCAGCAGGCGGAAGGCCACGTTTTGCCAGACGGGCAGTGAATCAAACAGCGCCGCGCCCTGAAACAGCATCCCGAACCGGGCCAGAAAGGCGTCGCGGTCGCCTTTGGATGCGTCTTTGCCGTCGACATAAATCATGCCACTGTCGGGCTTGATCAGACCAAGGATGCATTTCAGCGCCACCGATTTTCCCGTACCCGAGCCTCCGATGATGACCATCGAGGTACCCTTGGGAATCTCAAGGTTCATACCCTGCAGGACGTGGTTTTCGTCAAAGGCCTTATGTACGTTCTCCATCCGGATCATAGCGAGAAGAACACCCCTGTGAGGACAAAATTGGCGGCTAGGATCAGAACGGCGGCGGCCTCGACCGAGCCTTTGGTGGCGCGGCCTACGCCCTGCGCGCCACGACCCGAGGACATGCCGTAATAGCAGCCCATAATGGCGGCGATCACGCCGAAGGCGGCCCCTTTTACCAGCGACGAGACGATGTCGCGTGTCTCAAGGAAATCGACGGTGTTTTTTAGGTAGGCTGCCGGGTTGAAGCCCAGATTTTGAGTGGCAACCATGTAACCGCCCGCGATGCCTATGATGTCTCCGATGGCGACCAGCGCAGGCACGGTGATCAGGGCGGCCAGCACGCGCGGCGCGGTGAGGTATTTCATTGGGTGCGTGGACAGCGTGACCAGCGCGTCGATCTGCTCGGTTACTTTCATGGTCGCAATCTCGGCGGCGATCGAGGAGGTCACGCGGGCGGCGATCATCAGGCCGACCAGCACTGGGCCAAGCTCTCGCACCATGCCGATGGCGACGATCTGGGGCACCACAGCCTCGGCGTTAAAGCGCGCACCACCGGCATATATCTGCAGCGCCAGCGCGCCGCCGGTGAAGATGGCAGTCAGGCCGACGACGGGTAGGGACAGCCAGCCGATATTCATCAGCGCCACGGCAAATTCACGCGGGTAGTAGGGCGGGCGGAAGATGTGGGAAATCGCGTCCAGCGAGAAAAGGGCTACGCGGCCAAAGGCGGCCATGATGTTCAGAACAGCGCGACCCAGCCCGCCCAGCACGGCCAGGGGGTTCATTCCACGTATCCCCGGGAAAACCGGCTGCCCAGCGAGGTCAGAATTTCGTACCCGATGGTGCCTGCGGCCTCGGCCAGATCATCGACAGTTTGGTGCCCGTTCAGAATGCGCAGGCGTTCAGGGTCGTGGGGCAGGTCGGTCACATCGACCGTGATCAGGTCCATCGAGATGCGGCCAACCACGGGGCAAGGCTTGTTCCCGGCAAAGGCATCAATGCCGCCGCCAATCGCGCGATGCAGCCCGTCCGCGTAGCCCGCAGCCACCGTCGCGATCCGCGAGGGGCGGCGCGCGGTCCAGGTGTTGCCGTAGCCAACGGTCTCACCAACCTCAAGCGCGCGGACCTGAATGACGGGCAGGTCGACCGTAACCACCGGTTTGGCACCTTCGAACGGCATCCCGCCAAAGAGCCCCACGCCAGGGCGGCAGAAGTCAAAATGGAACTCGGGGCCCAGAAGGATGCCGCCGGTTGCAGCCAGAGACCTTGGCGCGGTGACGCCATCGGTCATCTCGCGGAAGGTGTTTAATTGCTGGCGGTTCATCGGATGATCGGGCTCATCCGCGCAGGCCAGGTGCGACATCACGATCACCGGGTTCAGCGCCTCGGCTTTGGGCCGGAGTTCGGCCCAGTCCTGAGGTTCCAGTCCCAGACGGTTCATGCCGCTGTCAAGTTGGATGCCGAAGGCGTGGTCGGGCAGGGCGTCGATGTGGCGCTGGAACTGCTCGGGGGCGTTGATCAGCGGCGTCAGGTCATGCGCGCGCAGCAGGTCGGTGTCGCCCTCCATATGCCCGGAGAAGACACAGATCATCGGGCCGTCGCCAACGGCCTCGCGCACGGCAGCCCCTTCTTCGGCGACGGCGACAAAGAACTTGCGCACGCCTTCTTCGGCCAGTGCGTCCGCCACAGGCCCTGCGCCCAGGCCGTAGCCATCGGCCTTGACCACGGCACCGGTTTCGACATCCGTCTTTGCATCCAGCGCCCGCCAGTTGCTGGCAACGGCCTGAAGATTGATCGTTAAACGTGCAGTACTCATGGGCCTGTTCATGACATCGGATTGCGGCAGGTCAAGAGGGTTTCGGGCAATTCTGCATGAGTTTTGTGCGACATAGGCGGCTTCCGGCTGGATGTGCGCAAAGTTTCGTGCAGACAGGGAAACGGCCGGGTAGATTCTGACGCCGGGTCAACCGTACATGGATTGTCCGGGCCTGAGTATCAAACGGGAAGCGACCCTCGGATCGTTTACCCTCCAGTTCAACGCTCAGCGCTCTAGTTGGCGGCGTTTTGGTCCAGAAAGGGTTTGTTGTTCCGGCTGTGGCGCGCCACAAGCTGTTTCTGACGCCGGCCACTTGGGATGTAACAGGCCGAGTCTACCTGCCCGATTTCCGCCAGTTCGGGGAAAAGCAGCGTTAGCTCCGCCCTTGCCTCAACCGTCATCGCTTGCAGCGCCTGCGGACCGGCAAACAGGCTTTCACTGGGGGCCCCTTCGGCGAACAGGACAACATGCCGGTCAAACACAAGATGGTGGTAGGTGATCGTGGCAACGTCCCGGTCGACATAGATCCCCGGCGGCCCGGTCAGCCGGATCGCCGAGATCAGAACGGACCGCGTGCCGAACATCCGCTGCGCGATGGCCGAACATACCAGCATCCGGTGCTGCCGGGACACCAGCAGGTCACGCCGGGGCAGCCCTTGGCCCAACGCGCCTGAAACCACGCGCACAGGGTACAGTTCTGGCGTCTTGATCAATTCGGACAGCCGCAAGGGGCGGGACAGGATCATCCGGACGGGCTGATACCCGCCATCAAGCGTCAGGACCTTGTCGCCAGGTTTCAGGTGTTCCACCGCAACCTCACCCTTGGCGGTAGTGATGCGCGTGCCCGAGGTAAAGCACGGCGCGCCGGGGTTTGGATTTGGGTTTTCGACAAAATTGACCCCGTCTGTTGAGGTCAGCGACGAGGTGTCATCCGTTCCGTTCGAGCCAACTTGCGTTGACGTAAGACCACTGGCCGGGCCTTGGGTGGCGGTGACCTGCGTGTCGAATGAGACAAAGCTCAGGACCGCGCCATTGTCATCCAGAGAAACTGCACCAAACCGGTTAATCCGGGCCGAAACCACATAGTAATCGAAACCGCCAACAGTGGTCATCGGCGCGCTATCGACCGCCGTTGAACTGCGCAGGGTGCCGTTCTGGTTGTAGACCCCAACGGTCAAGTTGGATACATCCGTACCTGTCGGCACGCGGATTTCAATGAAATCCCCGCTGGGTGAGAAATTCGGACCGTTTCGATACCGTATTTCCGAGATAATTGCCGCCAAATGCCCAGAGCCTCGACCGGGTTGAAACGTACGTTGGCATGTAGCTTACCACAATGAGACGCAGCAGGCCAAAATTACGTTGGATTCCGGTAAATTGGACGCAGTTTGAGGTCAATATCCCTCGATCTCGCCGCCCTGCTGCCAGGGTTTGACCAGATTGCCAAAGCGGGTGAACTGTGCCTCGAACGACAATTCGACCGTGCCGATGGGGCCGTGGCGCTGCTTGCCGACGATGACCTCGGCCTTGCCATGCAGGCGTTCCATGGCCTGCTTCCACTCTTCCATCTTCTCCAGTTCATGATCGCCGGGTTTTTCGCGCTCTTTGTAGTATTCCTCGCGGAACACGAACATCACCACGTCGGCATCCTGTTCGATCGAGCCCGATTCCCGAAGGTCAGACAGTTGCGGGCGCTTGTCGTCGCGGCTTTCGACCTGACGGGAAAGCTGGGACAGGGCGATGACGGGGATGTTCAACTCTTTGGCGATGGCTTTCATGCCCATCGAAATCTCGGCAATCTCGTTGACGCGGTTGTCGGCCATACCGCGGCAGAGCTGCAGATAGTCGATCACCAGCAGGTCCAGCCCATGGGTCCGCTTGAGTCGCCGCGCACGGGCGGCAAGCTGTGAGATCGGCAGGGCAGGCGTGTCGTCGATGAACAGGGGGCAGGCTTCTAGCTCTTTGGCGGCGTCCACGAAACGGCGGAACTCGGACTCGGTCATGTCGCCTTGGCGGATCTTGTGGCTGGAGATTTCCGAGGCTTCGGCCAGCACCCGGCCCGCAAGCTGTTCGGCGCTCATTTCCAGCGAGAAGAACCCGACCACGCCGCCGTCAATCGCGCCTTCCGACCCATCGGGCTTGGTGCCGCGCTTATAGGCCTTGGCCACGTTGAACGCCACGTTGGTCGCAAGCGAGGTTTTCCCCATTGAGGGACGACCCGCTAGGATGATCAGATCGGAAGGGTGCAGGCCCCCAAGCTGTTTGTCCAGGTCGGCCAGACCGGTGGAAATCCCCGCCATGCCGCCACCGCGCTGGTACGCCTCGTTGGTGACGTTGACGGCTTCTGTGACCGCCTTAAGGAAGGATTGAAACCCTTGTTCGGTCTGGCCCTGCTCGGATAACTGATAAAGCTGCTGCTCGGCCTCGACGATCTGTTCCTTGGGCTCGCTTGAGATTTCGACCCTCGCTGCCTTGTCCGAGATATCGCGCCCCAACCGGATCAACTCGCGCCGGATGGCGAGGTCATAGATCATCTGGGCGTAGTCGTGCACCGCAAAGGCACTGATCGAGGCCCCGGCCAATTTCACAAGATAGGCCGGTCCGCCCAATTCCTTCAGGCCATCATCCTCGGCCATGAAGGATTTCAGCGTAACGGGCGAGGCCAGCGCATTCTTGGCGATGCGTGCGGCCGCGACCTCGTAGATACGGGCATGGACCGGGTCATAGAAATGCTCGGCCCCGATGATCGAAGCCACCCGATCATACAGATCGTTATTGGTTAAGATCGCACCCAGAAGCTGCTGCTCGGCTTCAATTGAATGCGGCATTGTTTCGGCATTCTGAATCTGTGCCGCTGCCTGCTCGATACTGCTTATCTCGTTCATTTTGTCCCCGCTGCCCGTCTGGCGGTTCTACACGCGAAACCCCGGCGCAAGCTATCTGCAAATGAGTGGGGGTAACTTGGGATAACCGCCCGCTGCTTTGGGATAACTGCCCACCCGAATGGGGATAACATCTGCCCAGTTTTGCACGAGAGCGACGCTACCGCAACATTTGGTGTGATGGTTGCCATTTCCGACTAAATGCGCGGACAATTGGTCGATTCGAATATCAACAATCCACAACCTGCCCACAGGCCAGAAATCACGATTTATGCGCGTCCTGCCAGCCGCGCGGGTCGTTCAGGAAGGCCTCGACCCCGTCAAGTGTCTCGTGATCAAAGGCTTTCTGCGCCTTGGCTTCCGCCAAAACATCCCACCAGGTGCAAAGCGAATGCAGCTTCACGCCGTGGTCTCCCAGCGCCTTCTCGGTCTCGGGGAAGATGCCGTAGTAGAAGATCACTGCCGTATGCCCGCAGGTTGCGCCGGTTTCGCGGATCGCGTCCACGAAAGAGAATTTCGAGCCGCCATCGGTGGTCAGGTCCTCGACCAGCAGGACGCGTTCGCCTTCGCTCATCGCGCCTTCGATGCGCGCGTTGCGGCCATAGCCCTTGGGTTTCTTGCGCACATAGGTCATCGGCAGCGCCATCCGTTCAGCGACCATGGCGGCAAAGGGGATGCCTGCGGTCTCACCACCGGCAATATTGTCGAACGCCTCGAACCCGGCGTCGCGCATCACAGTGACGGTCAGGAAGTCCATCAGGGTCGACCGGATACGCGGGTACGAGATCAGCTTGCGGCAGTCGATATAGGTCGGGCTGGGCAGGCCCGAGGCCAGCGTGAACGGCTCGCGCGAATTGAAGTGAACGGCCTTGATCTCAAGCAGCATCCGCGCGGTCAGGCGGGCGATTTCGGTGCTGTCGGGGAAGGAACTGGGGATCATGGCGCAAACCTCTGGGCTGAAACACGTTGCGGGCTGATAGCGTGACCCTTGGGGCAGAGTCGAGAGCGCGGTGAAAAGAAAAGCGGACCTCATCCGAGGTCCGCTTTGCCCTTGCGGGCACAACAGCCAAGGTGGGCTCAGCTGCTCATGTCATAGGCGCGTTCCCCGTGTACCGACAGGTCGAGCCCGTTTGTCTCGGTCTCAGCGTCTACGCGAAGCGGGGTGATCAAAGCAACCACCTTGACCAGCACAATCGTGACAACTGACGTAAAGACACCCACGATCACCAGCCCTCCGACCTGCGCGGTCCAGGTGCCAAGGCCGAACAGCGCGATCATCAACGTGCCGAAGATGCCGCCAACGCCATGCACGGCGAAGACGTCCAGCGTGTCGTCGATGTTCAGCTTGTTGCGGATGACATTCACGGCCTCCTGACACAGCACACCGGCCACCGCGCCGATGATCAGCGCCTGCACCGGGCCGACAAAACCCGAGGCCGGGGTGATCGAGGCCAGACCCGCGATCGTACCCGTGACCAGACCGACCATCGACGCCTTGCCGAACCGGATCCTTTCCCACAGCGCCCACGTGAGTGAGGCGGTCGCGGCAGAGATATGCGTGACGGTCATTGCCATCGCGGCCCCTCCGTCAGCGGCCAGTTGCGAGCCGCCGTTGAAGCCGAACCAGCCGACCCACAGCATCGCCGCGCCGACCATGACAAAGCCGGGGTTGTGCGGGGGCGTGGCGCGATTGCGACGAGGGCCGAGGATCACGGCGATGATCAGCGCCGCCAGACCGGCGGTTTCATGGACCACGATGCCACCGGCAAAGTCGCGCACGCCGATCTCACCCAGAATGCCGCCATCGGTCAGGATGCCTCCGCCCCAGATCCAATGCACCACCGGCGCGTAGCAGAGCAGCATCCAAAGGGCCGAGAAGGTCAGGACGAACCCGAAGCCCACCCGCTCCACATAGGCACCGACGATCAGGGCCGGGGTGATGATGGCAAAGGTCATTTGGAAGGCGAAGAACAGAATCTCGGGCAGGGTGCCCGACAGGCTGTCGGCGCCACACCGTTCAGAAAGGCTTTACCCAGACCGCCCCATAGGCCGGACGCTCCCTCGCCGAACGCGATGGAGTACCCGGCGACCAGCCATAGAATGCTCATCAAACAGGCAATCGAAAAGCAATGCATGAACACGCTGAGCACATTTCGGGCACGCACAAGGCCGCCATAGAACAGGGCAAGCCCCGGCAATGTCATGAACAGGACCAGTGCAGTGGCAACGATGATCCAGGCTGTATCGGCTCCGTTCATGGGCCGGTCTCCTCTTCTTCTTACGTTTGCGCCGGATGGGCACGGGTCCCGATCCGGCGCGGTGAGCGCATGGCCCCGGGTTAGAAGCGGAGAGCGGGTGCGGAAAAAAGAGGCAAGGTCCGAATGCGCCGCCTGTTTTGGCAGCTTTTTTTCAAGTGACGCTTAAATTCGCGCCTCAGGGGGTCGTTTGACTAAAAATTAGGCTGAGCGCAAAAGGGCGTCATTCAGCAAGGACAGCGCATGATCCCGCGCCGCACGGCGGACAGAGTCGCGGCCCAGTGCGCCGAATTCCACCGTCTCGGTCTGAGTGGATTGGCCTTCGGCGGCGAGCCCGAAACAGACCCGGCCCTCGGGCTTGAACTCCGACCCGCCCGGTCCCGCGATCCCGGTAACCGAGATCGCCAGTTGCGCATGGGACTGCTGTAGTGCGCCGACGGCCATCTCGCGGGCGACTTCTTCGGACACCGCGCCATGTGCGTCCAGAGTGCCGGCGTGCACGCCCAGCATCTCCTGCTTGGCGGTGTTGGTGTAGGTGACGAAACCGCGCTCGACCACGGCGGAACTGCCGGGGATATCCGTCAGGGCGGCTGCAACCATGCCGCCCGTGCAGCTTTCGGCAGTGGCGATCATCACGCCTTGCGCTTTGGCGCGGTCCAGCAGGGCGGAGACGTTCATAGGCCCATTACTCCATGTGCGATGCCTGCAAGGATCAGGACACCGATGGCGGCGAAGACACCTGCAATGACATCGTCCAGCATCACACCCATTGCATCGTTGCGCCGGTCTGCCCAGCCAACGGGGCCGGGTTTGGTGATGTCGAACAGGCGGAACAGGATGAACCCGGCCAGCCAGCCGGGCCAGAGCGCGGTAATGTCGACCCCATGCGCCCAAGCCGGATACGAGACCGCCCAGATCGCTACAAACTGACCGGCGACCTCGTCTATGACGATCTCGGACGGGTCGTGATCGTCCTTGCCTTCGGTCATCACGCGGGTGGCCCAGAGCCCGCCGAAGAACACGGCAACCGTGGCCAGAACCAGCAGGGGGAACCCGCCCAGCATATGCAAAACCCACGCCAACGGCAGCGCCGCCAGCGAGCCCCATGTGCCGGGGGCGGGGCGCAGATAGCCAACGCCGCAGACGGTGCCGATCAGGCGGGCGGCGCTCATGCCTTCACCAGACAGGCAGTGGCCAGCGCGGCGATCCCTTCGCTGCGCCCGGTAAAGCCAAGCCTTTCCGATGTGGTTGCCTTCACTGAGACCTGATCGTCGCGCAACCCCATCATCCGCGCCATCTCGGCCCGCATGGCTTGCGCGTGCGGCCCGATCTTGGGGTATTCACAGACCAGAGTGCAGTCGGCGTTCGAAATCCGGTACCCCATCTGTCCGGCCAGTTCGACCGCGTGGCGTAGGAAAATCTCGCTGGCCGCGCCTTTCCATTGCGGGTCCGAGGGCGGGAAATGCTGCCCGATATCCCCCTGCGCCAGCGCGCCATAGATCGCATCCGTCACGGCGTGCATGCCCACATCGGCGTCCGAATGCCCTTGCAACCCTCGGGCATGAGGCACCTTCACGCCGCACAGGATCACGTGATCCCCGTCGCCGAAACGGTGCACGTCATATCCATTGCCCAGCCTTACATCCATATCCGTTCCCGTTATGCGTTCCGCCCGGGCGAAATCCTCGGGTCGGGTGATTTTGATGTTGTCCGCGTCGCCCGGTACGATGGCCACGTCCATCCCGACAGCACGCGCGACTTCAACGTCGTCTGCAGCCCCTCCGGCATGGCTGGCATGGGCTGCGACGATAGCGTCATAGTGAAACCCTTGCGGGGTCTGTGCTGCGAAAAGGCCAGTTCGGTCTCGCGTGCCGGTGACACCCTGTTCATCCCCGGTCCAGAGAGCATCCGTCACCGCCAATCCGGGCGCAGCGGCAGGCTGTGTATCAAGCGCGGTCAGAACGTCCTGAATGATGCGCGTGCTGACGCAGGGGCGGGCGACATCGTGGATCAGAACCTTTGTCACGCCGCGGTCCTTCAGCGCATCCAAGCCCTGCCGCACCGACCCGGCCCGGTCGCGGCCTCCAGGCGCAAGGATCAGGTCGGCACCCTGATATTGGGCCCAGGCCTCAGCATCGTCCGAAGACAGCACCAAAGCGATATGATCCACATGATCCCGGAACCGGTCGATGGTCCAGTCCGCCACCCGGCGTCCCCCCAGTGCCCGCCATTGTTTCGGCGTCTCGCCGCCAGCGCGCAATCCGCGTCCGGCGGCGACAATAATGGCGGCGGTTGTCATGGGTTGGTGGCTCCTGTTTGCACGCATTGTTTAGGGTGCGGTGAATGCAGAGGCAATCACCCGCGTAATACTGCTTAAAAATTGTGCGTTTGATGATTTTGCAGGCTTGAAAGTCGCCGTTTTCTTGTTCACATGCCGGGAATTCGATATCTAACGCTCAAATGCCCAAGGATTAAGCACGTTGACCCTGCAACTCGCTGACAAGGACCTGACCACGCCCGTTCTACTGGCTCCGATGGCCGGAATCACCGACCGCCCGTTTCGCGATCTGGTGATGCGCTTCGGCGCGGGCATGGTGGTGAGCGAGATGGTCGCAAGTCAAGAGATGGTGCAGGCCAAGCCCGGCGTGCGCGAACGCGCGGAATTGTCCGCAGATGTGGAAAACACAGCCGTCCAACTGGCGGGTCGCGAGGCGCACTGGATGGCCGAGGCCGCCCGACAGGTCGCGGACCGGGGCGCGCGGGTGATCGACATCAATATGGGTTGCCCGGCCAAGAAGGTGACGAACGGTTATTCCGGCTCGGCACTGCTGAAAACACCAGGCCACGCGCTGACACTGATTGAGGCTGTTGTCGCTGCTGTTGATGTGCCGGTGACGCTGAAAACCCGGCTGGGATGGGATGACAAACTACTCAACGCGCCGGACGTGGCGCGGAGGGCGCAGGATGCGGGTGTGCAAATGGTCACGATCCACGGGCGCACGCGCTGTCAGTTCTACAAGGGCCGCGCCGATTGGGCGGCGATCCGGGCGGTCAAGGATGCAGTCTCGATCCCGGTGATCGCCAATGGCGATATTGTTGACACAAACGCGGCACGGACGGCGTTGGCGCACTCCGGGGCGGATGGGGTCATGGTGGGGCGCGGGGCGCAGGGGAAACCCTGGCTTCTGGCGCAGATTTGCCACGATCTCTACGGCTCGGACGCGCCGCAAATCCCCTCGGGGGCGGCACTGGTCGAGATGGTGCAAGGGCACTATCAGGCGATGCTTGAGTTCTACGGCACCGATCTGGGTCTGCGCGTCGCCCGTAAACATCTGGGTTGGTACATGGACGAGGCCGGCACGCCCGCGCCCCTACGCCGCGCCGTTCTGACCTCGCGCGATACGGACGAGGTGCTGCGCCTGCTGGGCGATGCGCTGAGCGGCACGGCAGAGGTGGCGGCATGAATTCGGATCAGAGCATCTGGAACTCGCTTCCGGTTCCCGCCTTCATCATCGACGAGGATGACCGGATCGCCGACGTCAATTCCTCGGGCGAGGGGTTTTTGAACGCCTCCCGCAAATCGGTCATTGGTCACCCGGTCTGGGACCAGATCGCTGTCGACGCGCCTTTGGAAGAGGCCTTTCTGCGCGCGCGCCAACAGGGTACACCCTTGTTCGTGAACGACGTGGACGCCGGGTCAGGCAACCGCGCGCCGCTGCAATGCGCGTTGCAGATTGCGCCGCTGGTCGGGCATCCCGGTTCGATGATCATGATCATCTCGCCGCGCGAACTTGCCGGTCGGATGACGCGCGGCAATACGGTGAAATCCGCGGCTCAATCGGCCATCGGCATGGCCGAGATGCTGGCCCATGAAATCAAGAACCCGCTGGCCGGGATCACCGGTGCCGCGCAGCTTCTCAGCATGAATATCCCGAAGCAAGATCTTGAACTGACTGATCTTATCGTTGCCGAAAGCCGCCGGATCGTAAAGCTGTTGGAGCAGGTCGAGCAGTTCGGAAACCTGCAGCAGCCCGATTTCAAACCGGTCAATATTCACGACGTTCTTGACCGCGCCCGCCGGTCGGCCCTTTTGGGCTTCGGTGCGGATATGACCATCATCGAGGATTACGACCCCTCGTTGCCGCTGGCCTACGGTGACCCCGACCAGTTCCTGCAAGTGGTGCTGAATCTGCTCAGAAACGCGTCCGAAGCCGCCGGAGCCAAGGGTGGAACGATCCGGCTGCGCACCTATTTCGAGCATTCATTCCGCCTGCGCCGGAGTGACGGGTCGGGTCATTCGCTGCCGTTGCAGATCGAAATCATCGACGACGGGCCGGGATTGCCGGACAATATCCGGAGCGACATTTTTGACCCCTTCGTCTCGGGCAAGGAAAACGGCACCGGGCTTGGGCTGGCGCTGGTCAGCAAGATCGTCTCGGACCATGACGGATGGATTTCGGCAGAATCGGTGCCCGGGCGCACCGTGTTCAAGCTGTCTCTGCGCCGCGCCCCGCGCGAAGACACCAAAGATAAGAAGGAGAGCACCTGATGGATGGCACAGTCCTGGTCGCTGATGACGACCGCACGATCCGCACCGTTCTGACACAGGCCCTGACGCGGGCCGGGTGCAAGGTGCACGCCACGTCTTCGCTGACAACGCTGATGCGCTGGGTGGGCGAAGGCAAGGGCGATGTGGTGATCTCGGACGTGGTCATGCCGGATGGTAACGGTTTGGAAATGCTGCCGAAAATCGCTCAAGACCGACCCGGTTTGCCGGTGATCGTGATCTCGGCGCAGAACACGATCATGACGGCGATTCAGGCGGCTGAGGCCGATGCCTATGATTATCTGCCCAAACCCTTCGATCTGCCGGACCTGATGAAACGCACTGCCCGCGCGCTGGAGCAAAAACAGCGGTCGCAGCCAGAGCCCATGGACGAAAGCGGTGAGCGCCCCGATGAGTTGCCTCTGGTCGGGCGGACCCCGGTGATGCAGGCGCTGTACCGGCTGGTGGCGCGGGTGATGAACACCGATCTGTCGGTGATGATTTCTGGTGAAAGTGGTACCGGCAAGTCCCTGATTGCGCGGGCTATTCACGATTTCTCGGACCGGCGAACCTTGCCCTTTGTCACAGCCACCGCCGCCGATCTGCGAGATCTGGAAGGGCCAGCCCGCATCATGGCGCGGGTTCGGGGCGGCACGCTGCTGATTGATGAAATCGCTGACATCGACGATGAGATTCAGGCCCGTATCGTGCGCATGATGGACACGCCGGGCGACCATGTTCCGCGGTTTATGGCGACCAGCCAGTCCGATCTGACCGAAGGGATGGAGAGCGGTCGTATCCGGCAGGACCTGTATTATCGCCTGTGTGGCGCCACGGTCCATGTTCCGGCGCTGCGCGAGCGGGTGGATGATATCACCCTGCTGGCCGAGCATTTTCTGGTCCGGGAAGAGCGTGAAAGCGGATCAAAACGCTGGCTCAGCCCCGAGGCGGACGAGCTGGTCCGGCGCTATTCCTGGCCGGGCAACGTGCGGCAGTTGGAGAACGCGGTTCGCCGCCTGAGCCTGACCAGCCGCGCCGATGAGATATCGAAGGCCGAGGTCGAGATGGTTCTGGGCAGCCAGCCCGAAGCCGAACCTGTTCTTGGGGGTGGTGAGCGTGAGAAACTCTCAACCTCCGTGGGCCGTCACCTGCGGCGTTATTTCGACCTGCACGGCAATATTCTGCCGCCTCCGGGCCTGTATCAGCGGATTCTGCGCGAAGTTGAGGCCCCCCTGATCGAGATCGCGCTGGACGCAACTGGCGGAAATCAGGCGAAATGTGCGGATTTGCTGGGGATCAACAGAAATACGCTGCGAAAAAAAATCACCGATCTCGATATTCAGGTGACACGCCGACGCAAACTGATGTAATATCGCCACACAAAGCGTGGCATCTGGGTTCGCTCCCGGCAACGACCACGACATATGGCGGTAGGCCGTGCAAGCGGCACATCAGGATGAGGGCAGACGGTGGCAACCCGGGCACAGAGCGGGCCGATTCCAGCGATTAATCGGTGGCGGAAATCCCGAAAACTGCGCAATTTCGGTACCTTGGGACTGGTTCTTCTAGGCCCTGCGCTGGCATTGGCGACCTATCTGGTTATCGGTCCCTTCGACCTTGGGGCGACCGCGCCGACTCTGCGGCTGATTCTTCTTGCCGATCTGGTTTACGTGCTGGTCGTCGCGGCCCTTGTGCTGGGCCAACTTGGCTCTCTGATCGCCGCCCGCCGGGCCAAATCAGCCGGATCGCGCCTGCATTTGCGGCTGATCGGGGCGTTTACGCTGCTGGCACTGGTCCCGACCGTCACGGTTGCGATTTTTGCCGGTCTGACGGTAAATATCGGCCTTGAGGGCTGGTTTTCCGATCGCGTGCGGCAGGTTGTGGGCTCGTCTCTGACCGCCGCCGAGGCCTATGAGACGGAACACCGACAGGGCCTGACGCAAGACGCCGCCGTTCTGGCGCGGTTTCTGGACAATGCCCGCAATCTGGATTTCTACATCTCAGATGCCGAACTGCGCGAGGTTCTGGCCCAAGGCCAGTCACAAATCCAGCGCGGTCTGCGTGAGGCTTATGTGATCGACGGCAGCGGCGAGATTCGGTCGCGTGGGGATCGGTCCTATCTGTTCAACTACGAACCCCCGACCGCTGAACAGATCGCCCAATCCGAAAACGAGGGCCTGCTGATCATTGCCGACTGGGCAAACAGTGAATTCCGGGCTTTGGTACCGTTGCAGGCGTATCTGGACCGCTACCTCTATGTCAGCCGTGAGGTCGATGGCCAGTTGCTGACGCTGCTGGATGACACCAAGGAAACCGCGCAATTCTATCAGCAGCTTGAAAGCGAAAGGGGCAGGGTGCTGTTCGAATTCGGCCTGTTATATCTGGGCTTCGCGCTGATATTGATCCTCGCCGCCATGTCGCTTGGCATGTGGTTCGCTGAACGTCTGTCGCGGCCTGTGGGCCGGTTGACCACGGCGGCGCAGCGGGTTGGCGCAGGCGACCTGAGCGTGCAGGTCATTGAAGAGGCCAGCGACGACGAAATCGCCATGCTGGGCCGGTACTTCAATCAGATGACACGGCAGTTGAAGGGGCAGCGCGACACGCTTCTGCAAAACACCCGCCAGATTGAAATCCGCCGCCGCCTGTTTGATTCCGTGCTCAGTTCGGTGACCTCGGGGGTGGTGGGCGTTGACCCGGATGGCTGCGTGACCTTCGTGAACCGCTCAGCCGAACGGCTGCTGGACTGGTCGCGCGGCGAGGAACAACTGGCCATCGGTATCGCGGTGCCCGAGTTCCTGCAATTGTTCGAAAGCCTCAAGGAAAGCGGGCAAGAGGCGGTTCAGGGCGAGATCAAGGTCGTCCGCAAGGGACGGTTGGAGAACCTGCTGGTCCGCATGGCCACCCGCCGGGGCGAGGATGGCGGGTTGGAAGGCTATGTGGTGGCCTTTGACGATGTGACCGATCTGGTCAGCGCCCAGCGGATGGCCGCTTGGGGCGACGTGGCCCGGCGCATCGCGCATGAGATCAAGAACCCTCTGACCCCGATCCAACTGAGCGCCGAGCGGATCAAGCGCAAATTCTCGCGCAAACTGGATGAGGAAGACTGCGATAGCCTGGAATCCATGACCGACGTAATCGTGCGGCAAACCAATGACTTGCGACGCATTGTTGATGAATTCTCGAAATTCGCGCGGATGCCGGAACCGGACCGGCGGGAGGAGGACATTGTGGCCCTCGTGCGCGAGGCGGTTCTGTTACAGCAGGCCGGTCAGCCAGGGGTGCAGATCGACGCGGATCTGCCGGATCAGCCGATTTCGTTGGATATTGACGCGACGATGCTCAATCAGGCGCTGACGAACCTAATCAAGAACGCAGGCGAAGCCATTGAAACCTTGAAACAAAAGGGAGCACCCGAAAACCTGTCTCCGCAGATCAAGGTCGTGGTGTCCAGTGACGATGCGGGCACCATCATAACAATCGCGGATAACGGCATCGGCTTACCTGAAGACCGGGCGCGGCTGTTTGAGCCATATGTAACTACTCGGGACGAAGGAACAGGTCTGGGCCTGCCCATCGTCAAGAAGATCATCGAAGAACATGGCGGAGCGCTGTCCCTAGAAGACGCGCCCGTATTCGACGGACAGGACCATTTCGGCGCGATGGCCGTGATCCGTTTGCCAGGGGCAGAATTTTCCCCAGCTGTCGCGCCACAAAAGCAGACAATTAAAACCAACAAACTGAAAGCAGGCCAAAGATGAGCGACATTCTGATCGTAGATGACGAACGCGATATTCGCGAACTGGTGTCCGACATTCTCGAGGACGAAGGCTATTCAACCCGGCGGGCCGGAAACTCGGACGAGTGTATGGCGGCCATCAATTCCGAGCCACCGGGACTGTTGATTCTGGATATCTGGCTGAAAGACAGCCGCATGGATGGGATCGACATCTTGAAGGCGGTCAAACGCGACAACCCCGATGTGCCGGTGGTGATCATTTCGGGTCACGGCAACATCGAAATCGCCGTGGCGGCGATCAAACAGGGGGCTTATGATTTTATCGAGAAGCCCTTTAACATTGATCAGTTGATGGTGGTGATCCGCCGCGCGATGGAAACCTCGCGCCTGCGTCGCGAGAACGCCTCGCTCAAGCGGAAAGAGGTCAGCAATTCGGATATGATCGGTAAGTCCGCCTCGTTCCGCGCGATGCAGGGGCAGTTGGACAAGGTGACGAAATCGAACGGGCGCGTGATGCTGAGCGGCCCCGCCGGGTCCGGTAAGGAAATCGCCGCACGCTACATTCACGCCCATTCCAACCGCGCCAATGCGCCTTTCGTGACGGTGAATTGCGCGGGGGTTGAACCGGAACGGATGGAAGAGGTTCTGTTCGGGCGGGAATCGGCGGAACGTGGCGTTGAATCCGGCCTGCTGGAAGAAGCCCATGGCGGCGTGATCTATTTTGATGAGGTCGCGGATATGCCACTGGGTACCCAGTCGAAAATCCTGCGGGTACTGGTCGATCAGCAATTCCAGCGGGTTGGTGGCACCGACAAGGTCCGCGTTGATCTGCGCGTGATATCCTCGACCAACCGGGATCTTGAGGCCGAAATCAGCGCAGACCGCTTTCGCGAAGAACTGTATCACCGCCTGAATGTCGTTCCGATCGACGTGCCCTCGCTTGAGGACCGGCGTGAGGATATTCCGGTTCTGGCGCAACATTTCATTGAAGTATGCAACGAATCCCAGGGCTTGCCGATCCGCGACCTGTCCGAGGAAGCCGTCGCTCTGCTTCAGACGATGACATGGCCCGGCAACGTGCGGCAGTTGAAGAACCTGATCGAGCGTGTGCTGATCCTGGGCGACGGAAGCGGCCCCATCGAGGCCCGCGAACTGCCCAGTGAGGAAGACAAATCCGTCGAATCCGGTCGCGTGGTCCTGTCGGGCGCGCTGGCGACCCTGCCGCTGCGCGAAGCGCGCGAGGCGTTCGAGCGGGAGTATCTGCTGACCCAGATCAACCGTTTCGGTGGCAATATCAGCCGCACCGCCAGCTTTGTCGGGATGGAGCGCAGCGCGCTGCATCGCAAGCTGAAATCGCTGGGCGTTGTCACTTCGAACAAATCCGGTGCGCGTGTGGCGCAGATTGACGAACCGGAACCGGCAGAGTGATCTGCCGGGCAGCGTGATGGCCAAGGCCAATCTGACGCAAGCACGGGCCTATCCGGCCTTTGGCAGACGTCTCAGGCGTCTCCGCCGGTCGGTCGGTCTGAAACAGTCGGCTTTGGCCGATCTGTTAGAGGTGGATCAAACCACGATCTCAAGGTGGGAGAGCGGTCGCCAAACGCCGTCGCCCGACCAACAGCAGGCGGTCTTTTCGGTACTTGGTCCGGCGCGGGCGGATGATGGGGCTTTAAGGCGGCTGGTCATGGGCTCGAGCGACTGCGTGCATCTGGTGGAAGAGGCCAGCCATAGATGTCTGGCATATTCCCCCAGCCGGGCGCGGGATTGGAAGACCAGCCAGCGGGCGCTGCTGGGCGTGTCCCTGTGGCAGTTTGCAACCGATGAAATCCGTCAGGCGGAAGGCGAGTTGAAGGACGAGGGCTGGTGGGACCTGCACACCCCAAGCCCCAAGGCGTTTCTGACGTCTGAGGCGGTGCATGACCGCATCCGGATCAGCGCTGGTGAGATCACCTGGGAACGGCTCTATCTGGCGGATGGAACACCGGTGCGGCTGGTCAGCGGATCACGCGCATAATTTATGCGTTCCTGAACCGCCGCAGCCCCGATAGAACCATGGCATGATTAGCTTTTTGAAGGTCGTCCTGCTGTGGTGCGCGGGCTTGGGCGCGGCCACTCAGTTCGCCAAAATCGCGGTGCCGTTCCCCGAGGTCGCCTTGCTGTACCCGGAACAGGCGGGGTCGATTGGCTGGCTTTTGTCGATCATCAGCCTGATTGGGGCCGTTCTGGGTGCGATGTCCGGGGCCATTGCGGGCCGCATCGGGCCCTCGCGGTTGCTGATTGCCGGGCTTGTTCTGGGCGGCGGTCTTTCGCTGTTTCAGGCGAGTGTGCCGGGTTTCGCGTTGATGCTGACCAGCCGTGTTATCGAAGGGTTGTCGCATCTGGCGATCGTCGTCGCGGCACCGACCCTGATCGCGCAGATCACTGAAGGTCGGGCAAGAAACGTCGCCATGGTTCTGTGGAGCAGCTTCTTCGGTGTAGCCTTCGCCCTGAATGCGTGGATCGGATTGCCCTTGGTTGCCCAATTTGGCCTGCCTGTTTTCTTTGTGCTGCACGGGGTTTCTATGCTGCTGATCGCCGGGTTAATTGCAGCCTGCCGCATTCATGTCGATCTGAGCCATCCGGGGACCCTCGATTGGGGACCGGCGGCGTTCATCACAGCGCATGTGCAGACCTATCGCTCGGCCTTCATTTCGGCCCCGGCGATAGGCTGGTTCTTTTACACACTGACCTTCGTGTCGCTGCTGGCCATCCTGCCCGGTCGACTGCCCGAGGGCGTTGGCGGTCCGGTCGCGGGGCTGATGCCTCTGGCGGGTATCGTCGTTTCATGGCTGGCGGTGCCCTTGCTATCGACGTTCATGTCCTGCGTTGCGGTCACGGTTCTGGGCTTTGGTCTGGGCATCGGGGCGATCATCGGCGCGTTTCTGGGCCTGCCGTTGCCAATGGTCTGCATCGCCCTGTTCGCGGTTCTGGGCCTTGTGCAGGGCGGAAGTTTTGCCGCTGTGCCGGAACTGAATTCAACGGCAGGGGCGCAGGCCCTCAGCTATGGTGCCATGGCGCAGATGGGGAATGCGGGGAACCTGCTGGGCACGCCGGTTTTGCTGGCCATTCTGTGGCGGGGCGGCGAGGGCGGGATGCTCGGGGCCGTAATCGTGTTCTACGCCGCCGCGATCATTGCCCATCTATGGTTGGCGCAGAGACGCTTGACCCAGCAAGCTGCCCCCCCGAAACACCGGGCGAGATGATCTGAAACGAGCCGTCCTGGAACTTGACGAAACAGGATTGCGATCCAAGCGGCGGCAGCGTGGTTGTCGGGCGCGCGGGCACCTGCGATTTCACCCGGCTTTTGCAGGGCGGCAGGCTGATCGGGCGGTAGCCTTTCTGGGCCATGCATTGTGCCTCGACCGTGCTGCGCAGGCCCTGGTTCACATCGACCGTGTAGATCTGGCCGGGCTGCCACCAGCCGCCGGTGCGGTGGCACCTGCCACGGCTGTCGCAATAGGTACGACCGGGCCAATAGGTGGGCGGGCCTTGGCGGACCTGATTGGCCACGGGCGCGTCCTTTAAAGCCTCGACCTGACATTTCGTGGTCTCGGCCTGCATCCGCGAAACGCTTTCGCCCTCGCGGTAATACAGTGACAGCGGCCCGCACGAGGACAGGATCATCACAGGAACAAGCAGACGAAGCAGTGTTTTCATGCGCTTATCTTGCCCCACCTAAACGGGCATGACAAATCAATTGACCGTCTTGGGGGCATCTGTCATTCAAACATTTCAGGCAGAAGGGCCAGGGATATGAAGGTCATTATTTGCGGTGCGGGTCAGGTCGGCTGGCAGATCGCCCGGCATCTTTCAGGCGAACTGAACGATGTGACCGTGGTGGACAACAACCCCGATCTGGTGCGCCGCGCGACCGAAACGCTGGACGTGCAGGGGATCGCAGGCTTTGCCAGCTATCCTGATGTGCTGGAACGGGCCGGGGCCCGTGACGCCGACATGATCATCGCCGCGACCCATTCGGACGAGGTCAATATGGTCACGTGCCAGATGGCGCATTCTGTGTTCTCGATCCAGCGCAAGATCGCGCGCCTGCGGTCGAAATCCTATCTTCAGGCGATCCACTCGGACCTCTATCGCCGCGACCACCTGCCCATCGACGTGGTAATCAGCCCCGAGCGCGAGGTGGCCGCAGCCGCGATGCAACGCCTGTCGGCCCCCTCGGCCTTTGACACCGAGGTTTTCATGGAGGGTAAGGCGCAACTGCTGGGGATACGGGTCGAGGAGGACTGCCCGATTGTGAACACCCCTCTGCGGCAGTTGACCGACCTGTTCTCGACGCTTAGCTCCATCGTGGTGGGCGTGCGGCGTGAAGGGACCCTGTTTGCGCCGGAATCCGAAGATCAGCTGTTTGTCGGCGATGAATGTTACGTCTTTACCAACGTCAAAGACGTGGACCGCACCATCGAGGTGTTCGGCAAAACCCAAAAGCGGCAGGACCGCGTGGTGATTGTTGGCGGCGGCAATGTCGGGCTGGAAGTTGCGCGCACGCTGGAAGAGCGGGAAAGCCGGGTCCGAGCCAAGATCGTTGAACGCGACCGGCATTGCGCGGAACTGGCCGCCGAGGCATTGGAGCGCACGATTGTCCTGAATGGCGACGGGTTGGATGCCGGGTTGCTGAGCGAGGCCGGTATCGACCGCGCCGACGCAATGCTGGCCGTGACCGACGATGACCGCACCAACATGTTGGCCGCCGTGCGCGCCAAGGCCGAAGGCTGCGCGCTGGCGATTGCGCTGATCAATGATCCCAGCATGGTGGCTCTGATGGGGCCGCTGGGCATCGACGCCTATATCAACCCGCGCGCAACAACCGTCAGTTCGATCCTGCGCCATATCCGTCATGGCCGCGTGCGTCAGGTCTATTCCATCGGCGATGCCGAGGCCGAGGTGATCGAGGCCGAGGTCCTGTCGACCTCGCCCATGGCCGGGCAGAAGCTGCGCGACATCGACTTTCCCGAAGGCGTGCTGGTTGGTGCCGTGCGCAAGGGCGACGAGGTGCTGCGGCCAACCGGCAGCCTGCGCATTGACGAGAAAGACGTTATTGCGATCTTTGCCATGGCCAAGGATGTGCCCGAGGTCGAGCGTCTGATGCAGGTCTCGATCGATTTCTTCTGATGGCTATCGCGAGACAACAGCAGATCGGGTTACTTCGGCGGTTGCCGCTGTTTCTGCTGATCTGGGGGATTGTCTCGGTCGCGATGTGGATACCAGCGGTTTATGCGCTGGTGCTGGATGATCACGACACATCCCGGTCCTTCTTCTATTCGGGTCTACTGGGCGTGTTTTTGGTGTCGATCATCGCGCTTGCGTCCTCGAATCGTGTGCCCCGGCGCGGGACATTGGGGCAACTGGCGGTTCTGCTGGGCTGTTTCACCGTTCTACCGCTGTTTCTGGCGATCCCGTTTCACGATGCGCTTGGCACCACGACCTTTCTGAACGCCTATTTCGACATGGTCAGCGCACTGACAACGACCGGGGCCGATTTGTTTCCCGATCCTAACCGCCTGACCGCACCGCTTCATTTATGGCGGGCGTTGGTGGGCTGGATGGGCGGTCTGCTTATGTGGATTTCGGCCGCTGCTATTCTGGCACCTCTTTCTCTGGGCGGGTTCGAGGTCACCGCCCGTGGTCAGCCCGGTCGCCCGGTTTCGGGTGTTGCCCAAAGTGAGCGGGTTGATCCGCGGGGCCGGTTGTTGCGCGTGACGCGCACTTTGGCACCGGTCTATGCCGGTTTGACCGGCGTCGTCTGTATTCTACTCATGATCGCTGGCGAGCAGGGGCTGACGGCGGTGTGCCATGCCATGTCCGTCATGGCGACCTCGGGCATTTCACCCGTTGGCGGATTGGAAGGCGCGCAATCCGGGATCACGGGTGAGGCGATCTTGTTCCTGTTCCTGTTTTTTGCCCTGTCGCGCCTGACCTTCTCGGCGGATACAGCAACAACAGGGTATGCCCGTCTGGACAAAGACCCCGAGTTTCGAATTGGCCTGATGATTGTTCTGGGCGTTGCGCTGCTACTGTTTTTCCGGGTGCTGGCCGGTGTGGCCGAGATCGGCGGGCAGGTGCAGCCGCTACAGGCCGCGCAGGTGATCTGGGGGATGCTGTTCACGGCTCTTGCGTTTCTGACCACCGCTGGTTTCGAAAGCGCGAACTGGAACGATGCGCAGCAATTGTCGGGGTTGGGCACACCGGGCCTGGTTCTGATGGGGCTGGCCCTGATCGGGGGCGGCGTTGCCACCACCGCCGGAGGGGTCAAGCTGCTGCGGGTCTTCGCGCTCTATCTGAACGGCGCGCGCGAGATTGATCGTCTGATCCATCCGTCATCGGTCAGCGGCGTCGGCGGAGGCAACCGGCGCATTCAAAGCGATGGCGCGTTCATCGCCTGGATCTTCCTGATGATGTTCGCCTTAACGCTGGCCTTGTTCAACCTGCTACTGGCGATGATGGGCGCGGGGTTCGAGCAGGCCATGGTGCTTAGCGTGGCCGCGCTGAGCACGACGGGGCCGTTGATTGAACTGGCCACAGACGTACCGATCCGCCTGATCGATCTGTCGGGCGGGGCCAAGCTGACCATGTGCGCGGCGATGGTGATCGGACGGCTTGAAACGCTGGCGATCATTGCCCTGATCACGCCAAACCTCTGGCGGGATTAGATTAAGGTGTTAATACCTGATTTTTCATCTGGAATATCTCTGCGCAGCACTCCATACTCAGCCGGAGGGAGCGCGTTGGTCCGCAGCGCGTAGCAAGAACAACGGCGAGACTATAAAAATATGGCTTCGGACAGACAGAATCTTCAGGACGCCTTCCTGAACAATGTACGAAAAGCAAAGGTCCCGGTCACAATTTTCCTGATCAATGGCGTTAAATTGCAGGGTGTGATCACTTGGTTCGACAATTTTTGCGTTTTGTTGCGCCGCGACGGGCAGTCGCAATTGGTCTACAAACACGCGATTTCAACCATCATGCCATCGCAGCCGATCAGCTTGTATGAGGGCGAAGACGCCTCTTGATGGAACATGACAGGACGCGCACCCGGGCCTGGGTGTTGCATCCCGAAATCAAGTCAGATGAACAGCGCCGTGTCCCCGAACCGGCGCTGGCCGAGGCGGTTGCACTGGCGGCCGCCTTGCCCGATTTGGATGTGATCGGGTCCGAAATCGTGCGCCTCCAACGCGCCCAGCCGGGGTTGCTGTTCGGCAGTGGCAAGATTGACGAGTTGGGGGAACGTCTGCACGACCACGAGATCGAACTGGTTCTGATCGACGGGCCGGTGACGCCTGTCCAGCAGCGCAACCTTGAGAAAGCGTGGAAGGTCAAAATCCTCGACCGGACCGGGCTGATTTTAGAGATTTTCAGCGACCGCGCCCGCACCCGCGAAGGTGTGCTGCAGGTCGAGATGGCGGCGCTCAGCTATCAGCGCACGCGGCTGGTTCGGGCATGGACGCACCTTGAACGACAGCGGGGTGGATTGGGTTTTGTCGGCGGTCCGGGTGAAACCCAGATCGAGGCTGACCGTCGGGCGATTGACGAACAACTCGTGCGCTTGCGGCGTCAGTTGCAGAAGGTGGTCAAGACCCGCACCCTGCACCGCGCGGCGCGGGCCAAGGTGCCTTATCCGATTGTCGCGCTGGTGGGCTATACCAACGCTGGCAAATCAACGCTGTTCAACCGCCTGACCGGGGCCGAGGTGATGGCCAAGGACATGCTGTTCGCCACGCTCGACCCGACCATGCGCCGGGTCGAATTGCCCGATGGCCCCGAGGTGATCCTGTCGGACACGGTGGGTTTCATCTCGAACCTGCCAACCGAACTGGTCGCCGCCTTCCGCGCCACGCTGGAAGAGGTTCTGGGCGCGGACCTGATCGTGCATGTCCGCGACATCAGCCACGAAGAAACCGAGGCGCAGGCCGAAGATGTGCACGCCATTCTGACCTCGCTGGGTGTGGACGACGAACGCCCGGGGCTGGAGGTCTGGAACAAGATCGATCTGCTTGGCGCAGACGACCGGGATGCAACGCTGGCCCGCGCTGACCGTGACCCGGAAATCTTTGCGATTTCAGCGGTGACGGGTGAAGGGCTCGAGCCCTTGCTGGCCGAAATCGCAACCAAACTGCAGGGCGTTCGGCATGAGGCGACGCTGACTCTGAGCTTTGCCGAGGGCGACAAACGAGCATGGCTCTTCCGACAAGATGTGGTTCGGTCTGAGGAGCAGACCGAGGACGGGTTTGAGATCACGGTGCTGTGGACTGACAAGCAGGCGGCGCAGTACGCGGGTCTTTGATCTACTTACCGTCGATCTGACGCTGATACTCGGCCAGATCGAACCACCAGAGCGACGATTGGATTTTGTGATCCGCATCCAGTTCCCATTCCTCCCAGCCGCGGGTGACGACGGAATTGCCGGTTTTCGCGTGCTGACCCTCAAGCGTCCAGACAAACAGAGCGTGCGTCCCGGCCCATCGCAGCATGTCACAGCGCAGGTCCAGTTCGGGAAGTTCTGAAAACAGATCGCGCGCCATTTCAGCAATCGCTGCGCGGCCCTGAATGGGTGTGTCACCGTTGATGGTCATCTGGCAATCGGGGGCAAAGAACTCGGCCACGGCGTCGGCATCGCCCGAGCTCCAGGCGATGGCGTAATCGCGCGCAAGATTGTTCAGAACATCCCGAATACTGGCCATTTCCGCCCCCTTGGTCCCACATAATCGGCGCGCCAATGGTAGGCGAAAACCGGTAGGGTCGTCCACGACGCCCCGTTGAGCAGGGCGGGGAGTCGCCGAATGGGCGGATTATTGCGGGACCAGGTGCGTCACGCCAACCGCTGCCGCGCGGGCCAGATCAATGTCCAGTGACATTGGGATGTACTCTCCGCGCCGCCATAGCTGGGCCTGATCGTCATAGTAGCGCGACAGGAAGTGGCCGGACTGACCCGTGGCCGTGATGAAAACAGAACTGTCGGGATCGGCAAAGTCATACACCCCGCGATAGCCCGCGCCATGCACGTTTTGGAACGGATCGGGGCCTTCGCCCGAGGTGCGACCGCGCAGCAAGGTATTGTCTCCGCCGCTGGTCGACTGGCGGATGTTCACAAAGAACCGCAGCACAGGGACATTTCCCAGAACCGGATGGTCATGCGTTGCCTGATGGGCATCGCCCCACCGCAGGGATTCCAGAGCATCGCCATACTCCTCGGCGATCCAGATCAGCGCGTCATCCAGCGCCAGTTGCGCCATGTCGGTGCAGGTCTCGACCGGCGCGCTTTGGCGCACGTCGCACCAGACCGAGGCTCCGTCGATGTCGCGGTACACACGTTCGATGAACAGGGGCTGGACATGTTTGTAGTCGCTGGCCAAGGGGCCAAGTTCGTCAGAAATCAACCTGATCTGCAGGGCGCGCAGCCATGCGGCGTAGATCAGCGGCTCGGGCAGATGCTCGTTCATCTCGCCATTCCATTCCGCCAGCAGGGACAGCGCGATCTGGCGCTGGCTTTCCAGAGTGCCTTCGGGGGCAGACGCTCCGGTAAACCACAGATCGGCCCCGATCAACGGCAGCAGAGACCGGGCGGTGAAGCTGACCGTGTCCAGCTGCGCCTCGATGAAACTGTCGCGGGTATGCACCTCGCGCGATTGCATCAGGCGTTCCCAACGGTGGACGCGCTGGGTGTCGCCCCATTCATAGGACACATGTTCAGGGAACGGGCGGTCGATGATCTTGTTATTGGTGTTGCCAAGTACACCGCCGACAGGGGCCACGAATTCCGGGTTGTCGGCATAGGGTAGGCGGCCGCTCCAGCGGTTTTCGGTTAGCCAGCCGGGTGTCGGGATGCGTCCGCGGCTTTGGTTTTGCAGATCGCGCCGGGGCATCGCGCCGATCAGCTTCATCCCGATTGTGCTCTTGTCGACCAGCGACAGGTTCTGCGAAGGCGCGATGAACTTCTCGCCGACCTCAATTGCTTCTTGCACCGTGTCCGAATTCATCAGCGCCATCGACGCGGTCATCGACGTATCCTGCGGGCTGAGCGCTGTCCATGACAGCGATGCGACATGGCCCGGCGGTGTGATCGTCTCCAGATCGTAATGCGTGCCGGGCAGGACAGGGCCGTTTTCCGTCCAGCGCAGGGTCAGGGTAATCGGGGCTTCGTCCTTGATTTCGATGATCGAAGGCTGAGTCTGGAATTCCTTATACCCATCCGGGGTCAGATATTCCTCGGGGTTGTCCGGGTTCAACTGTTCGATATGCACGTCCTGATCGTCCAGATAGGACGAGGTCAGCCCCCATCCCAGCCGGTCACTGCGCCCCGACATCACAGCCGGGACGCCCGGAATGGTCGCGCCGATCACACCGCCCTTGGCCAGCCCCAGATGGGCCAGATACCACACACCCGGTGCGGTAAAGCCCAGATGCGGGTCATTGGCCAAAAGCGTTCCACCACTGGCCGAGCGCGAGGGCGCAGCGGTCCAGGCGTTCGATGCGCCAGCCAGCCCGCGCTTGGGAAAGGGCGACAGGGGCGTGTCGGGCATATCCGTTCCGGCGGCATAGCGGGGCAGGTTGGGAAACAGCGCGGCGTATTCCGGCAGAGCGGCGATGCCGGGGCCGGGGACGTCGGGCAGGATATCCGCCAGCCGCGCGGGATCGTTCAGCATCAACGAGGTGCGGGCGCGCAGAACTTCATCCTGCAGATGGCCCGAGAGTTGCAGCCCCATCAGCTTGATCACCGCGATACTGTCGCCCGGTTGCCAGGGGGAGACCGGCGCGTTGAACAGGAACATCTCTGGCGCGCCGCGGCCCAGAGCTTCTTCGTTGATCTCGGTCAGGCGAGCGTTCACCCCGGCGGCGTATGCCTGCAGCGCTGCCTTGGTGTAATCGTCCTGCACCTCGACCGAGCGGTGGGCCAGCCCGTACAGATCAAACCGGCGCAGCAGCTTGTCGATATGCACGGTGCGCGGACCGAAGACTTCGGACAAGCGGCCCTGTGCGGTGCGGCGCAGAACCGTCATCTGCCACAGGCGATCCTGCGCGTGGGCGTAGCCGAGGCCAAAGAACACGTCCGGGTCGTTGTCGGCCAGAATATGCGGCACGTTGGCGGTGTCGCGGATGATCTCGACCGGGGCGGTTAACCCTGCGACATCAAGGGTTTGATCATAGTCGGGCAGGGATTGGTTGGCCAGAAAATACACAAGGCCTACCGCTGCCAGAACCAGCAGGATCAACCCCGATGCAATCCGCACCAGCCAGCGAAACACAAGACCCATCGACGCCCCACATTCTTGGTCATTTATCGTTTGCGCCGAGAGTAAAGGATGCAACCGCAGACCGAAAGAGGAACGCCGCAGGAACCTTTGCCGTGAGGCGCAAAGAACAACCCCGCCGCACTTGATTCAACTGCGACGGGGTCCGTAGGGGGTGGTATTTTGGTGCTACGGAATAATGCGGGTATATTTGGTACCGTCCACGGTCGCGCCGATCTGCAGACCGGCCTGCCCGAACACGGCGGCCAGAACCGGCGTGCGCAAGGTTGTGGTGTCGGTCGACAACTGATCGCCCTGATCGCTGACCACATAGCCGATATCGGCCCCGGCGGTCCAACCGCTGGAGCGGCGGAAATCGTTCAGCGCGTCCTCGGTCATGAAGAACAGAACGTGTGCATATTGCTGCGCACCGATCTGAAAACCAGCGGTGCCTTTGACCGCCGAGTAGTAATCGACCGTGGCCCCATTGATGCGCAACGCGCCACGACCGTAGCCGCCGCCGAAGACGAAACCGGCCTCGGTGATCAGAGGCATCACCAGCATGCCATTGGCTTTGTTGGCGATTTCAACGGTGTTGGGATAGCGCGAATACATCTCGGTCAGCGTCGCATCGACACGCGCGTCGATTGTCGCCGCGTTCGAGTTGCCGACGCCGTTGCCGCAAGCGGCGGTCAGGGTCAGCCCGGCCATGCCAAAGGAAAAGCCGCGACGGCTCAGTCGTGGGGATTGGGAACTGCTCATGTTTCCTGTCTCTTGATATATGTGCCTGATTTGCCGGGTGATCCCGATCTTATGTGCGAGAATACGCCGATTGCCGCCTCGTGTCACGGGAAAGCTGCGGGCGCAGGCGCTTCAATAGGCGATAAATCGCGACAATCTGGGGTTTTAGCCTTGCAGCGCGCGCGCAACCCGAGGCGCGAAATAGGTCAGGATGCCATCGCAACCCGCCCGCTTGAAGGCCAGCAGGCTCTCCGCCATCACCTTGTCACCATCAATCCAACCATTCTGGGCCGCCGCCTGGATCATCGCGTATTCGCCGGAGACCTGATAGGCATAGGTCGGCGCGCCGAACGTGTCTTTCACGCGGCGGCAGATGTCCAGATAGGGCATGCCCGGTTTGATCATCACCATATCCGCGCCCTCGGTCAGGTCGCGTTCGATCAGGCGCAGCGCCTCGTCCGAGTTCGCCGGGTCCATCTGATAGGTATTCTTGTCCCCGGTCAAAGCGCCAGAGGCTCCCACCGCATCGCGGAACGGGCCATAAAACGCGCTGGCGTATTTTGCGGCATAGCTAAGGATCATCACGTTGTGGTGGCCCGCGCTTTCCAGCGCGCGGCGCATCTCGCCAATGCGGCCGTCCATCATGTCCGAGGGTCCGATGATATCCGCCCCGGCCTCGGCCTGCGCAAGGGTCATTTTCACCAGCGCTTCGACCGTTTGATCGTTCACGATCTCGCCATCCACGACATAGCCGTCATGGCCGTTGATGTTGTATGGGTCCAGCGCCACGTCTGTCATCACGGCGATATCCGGCGCCGCCGCCTTGATCGCGCGGATCGCACGGTTGGACAGGTTATCGGGGTTCCACGCCTCGGCACAGTCTTCGGTCTTCAGGCTGGGATCAGTGTAGGGAAAGATGCAAATCGCGGGGATTCCAAGCGTTTGCGCCTCGACCGCTGCTTTGGCGATCAGATCAACCGAGCGGCGCACGACGCCGGGCATCGAGGGGACGGGCTCTTCAATCCCTTCGCCATCGCGCACAAAGACCGGCCAGATCAGGTCATCGGTGGTCAGGGTATTTTCGCGCACCAGCCCCCGGATGGCCTGAGACTGACGGGCGCGGCGAAAGCGGGTCAGAGGATAGGGGGCGATGGTCGGTTTCATGGCGCGTTCTCCTTGAACATTGCCGCATTGGGTGGCATGAATTTGCCGAAGGCTCAAGGGTACCAATGGCCGCGCCGGCGCAACAGAACCCACTGAGAATGTAACAAGGGACAGGGTTTGGACTGGTACGCTTCGATCTTCGAACTCATTGATATGCGCAGCTTTTCGAACCTGTGGTTCTGGATCGTGCTGGCGGTGATGTGGTCCTCGGCCAGTCATTGGTCGATGGGCGTTCCTTACGATCTGGTGATCCGCGCGCGGCGCATCCGGGGGCAGAGCGAAAGCGATCTGCTGGATCTGGTGCGGATCAATACCAACCGTATCCTGTATATTGTCCAGATGTCGGGAACGATCCTGCTGGCTCTGCTGTGTTTTGCCTTCACCGGCCTTGCGATGCTGGGTTTTTATTACGGGATGGAGTTCGCGCAGGCCGTGTTTCTGCTGCTGTTTCCCATGGTGATCGTGACACTGGTCAACGTCTTTCATGCCCGACGGCTGCGGCAGCATGAACTGACGCTGGAACGCGTGGCCAAGACTCTTTTGCGCTGCAGGCTGTATACCCAGATCATCGGCATGATCTCGGTACTGGTCACTGCGCTTTGGGGGATGTATCAGAACATCTCTATCGGCGTTCTGGGATAGCAAAATCTGAAAGGCAAGGCGATGAAGGCTCCGAACCATGTCACGGTTGGCGGTGCCCCCGAGGGGTTTGATGCGCAACTTGTCCTGAACGAGGTCGCCCGGTCCGGACGTGTGTGCCATATCGCCCGCGACGACAAACGGCTCGAGGCGATGCGTGCGGCGCTGGCCTTCTTTGCGCCCGACATGCCCGTCTTTGTGTTTCCGGGCTGGGATTGTCTGCCCTACGACCGGGTGTCGCCTAATGCCGATATCGCGGCGGCGCGGGTGGCGACGCTGGCCGCTTTGGTGCATCAGATGCCGGATCGGTTTGTCCTGCTGACCACGCTGAACGCAGCGACCCAGCGTGTTCCTGCGCGCGAAGTGCTGCGCGAGGCGGCGTTTACTGCCCGTGTCGATCACCGTATCGACGAAGACGCGCTGCGCAACTTCCTTGTTCGCATGGGCTTTACCCAAAGCCCCACGGTGATGGAGCCCGGCGACTACGCGATCCGGGGCGGGATCATTGATATCTTCCCGCCGGGTGAATCCGGCCCCGTCCGGCTGGACCTGTTCGGCGACGTTCTGGACGGCGCGCGCCGCTTTGATCCGGTCTCGCAGCGCACCACCGAAAAGCTGCAGGTGGTGGAACTCGCGCCGGTCTCCGAGGTCATTCTGGACGACGCGGCGATCACTCGGTTCCGCCAGAACTATCGCATCGAGTTCGGCGCGGCGGGAACGGACGATCCGCTCTACGAGGCGGTCAGCGCGGGCCGCAAGCATCAGGGAATCGAACACTGGCTGCCCTTTTTCCATGAAAAGCTGGAAACCCTGTTCGACTATCTGCCGGATGCAACGGTCTCGGTCGACGATCAGGTCACGCCCGCACGGCTTGCGCGATGGGATACGATTGCCGATCAGTATGAAACCCGGCGTTTGGCGCTGGAAAACCGCTCGCGCATGGACACGGTCTACAAACCGACCCCACCCGGATTGCTGTATCTGGACGATGCGGCGTGGGAAGCGGCTGTGGGCGATCGTCGGGTGCTGCAATTCAGCCCTTTGCCGCAAGCCAGCGGGCCGGGTGTGATCGACGCAGGCGGGCGGATCGGGCGGAACTTTGCGCCTGAACGGCAGCAGGAAAGCATCAGCCTGTTTGGTGCTCTGGCCGCGCATATCACGGACAAGATGGCCAAGGGGCCGGTGCTGATCGCTTCCTATTCCGAAGGCGCGCGCGAACGTCTGACGGGCCTGATTGAAGACGAAGGTCTGGCCGAGGCGATCCCAGTCGCCGATGGAACCCGCGTCGGCAAACGCGGTCTGCATCTGGCGGTCTGGGCGTTGGAGCACGGGTTTGAAACCCCCGACCTGACCGTTATTGCCGAGCAAGACGTTCTCGGCGACCGCCTGATCCGCCAGCCCAAGAAACGCCGCAAGGCCGAGAATTTCCTGACCGAAACTCAATCGCTCTCGCCCGGCGATCTGGTTGTGCATGTGGACCACGGCATAGGCCGCTATCAGGGGATGGAGGTCGTCACCGCCGCCGGGGCCGCGCATGAGTGCCTTCTGTTGGAATATGCGGAACAGGCCAAGCTGTACCTGCCGGTCGAAAACATCGAACTGCTGTCGAAATATGGACATGACGAAGGCTTGCTGGACCGTCTGGGCGGTGGCGCATGGCAGGCCAAGAAAGCCAAGCTGAAAGAGCGCATCCGAGAGATGGCGGACAAGCTGATCCGCATCGCCGCCGAACGCGCCCTGCGCAAAGCTCCGGTCATGGACCCGCCGCCCCACGCGTGGGAAGAGTTCAGCGCGCGGTTCCCTTATCAGGAAACCGACGACCAGCTGCGCGCGATTTCCGAGGTGATGGAGGATATGCATTCCGGCGCTCCGATGGATCGTCTGATCTGCGGCGATGTGGGCTTCGGCAAGACCGAAGTGGCCATGCGCGCGGCTTTTGTCGCCGCCATGTCCGGTGTTCAGGTGGCGGTGGTTGCGCCGACCACTCTGCTGGCCCGCCAACACGCGGCCAGCTTCAAGGATCGGTTCCGGGGTTTTCCGCTGGAGGTTCGTCAACTCTCGCGTTTCGTCTCGGGCAAAGAGGCGCAACAGACCCGCGACGGGCTGGCGCGCGGCACGGTGGATATTGTCATCGGCACCCATGCCTTGCTGGCCAAAGGCATTCGATTCAACAATCTGGGTCTGCTGATCATTGACGAGGAACAGCATTTCGGAGTGGGCCACAAGGAACAGCTGAAGCAACTGCGCAGTGACGTCCACGTCCTGACCCTGACCGCCACGCCGATCCCGCGTACACTGCAACTGTCGCTGACTGGGGTGCGCGACCTGTCGATCATCGGCACGCCGCCCATAGACCGTCTGGCGATCCGCACCTATGTCAGCGAGTTTGATGCCGTGACAGTCCGCGAGGCGTTGCTTCGTGAACACTATCGCGGTGGGCAGAGTTTCTATGTGGTCCCGCGCATCTCGGACCTGCCCGAGATTGAGGAATTTCTGAAAGAACAATTGCCGGAACTGACCTATGTCGTGGCGCATGGGCAGATGGCGGCGGGCGAACTCGACGACCGGATGAACGCCTTTTACGACGGCAAGTATGATGTCCTGCTGGCCACGACGATTGTCGAAAGCGGGCTGGATATCCCGACCGCGAACACGATGGTCGTGCATCGGGCGGATATGTTCGGGTTGGCGCAGCTCTATCAAATCCGCGGACGGGTAGGGCGGTCCAAGACACGTGCCTACGCCTATCTCACCACCAAGCCCCGCGCGCGTCTGACCGCGACGGCCGAGAAACGCCTGCGGGTTCTGGGCTCGCTGGATACGCTTGGGGCCGGGTTCACGCTGGCCAGCCAAGACCTCGACATTCGCGGCGCGGGCAACCTGCTGGGCGAGGAGCAGTCGGGTCAAATGCGCGACGTGGGCTATGAACTCTACCAGTCGATGCTGGAAGAGGCGATTGCGAAGATCAAAGCCGGCGAGATGGAGGGGCTGTCGGATGCCGACGACCAATGGGCGCCGCAGATCAATCTGGGCGTGCCGGTTCTGATCCCCGAAGATTACGTGCCCGATCTGGATGTGCGCCTCGGCCTCTATCGTCGTCTCTCGTCGCTGTCGACCAAGGTGGAATTGGAAGGCTTCGCCGCCGAATTGATCGACCGTTTTGGCACCTTGCCGAAAGAGGTCAACACCCTGATGCTGGTCGTGCGCATCAAAGCCATGTGCAAACGGGCAGGTATCGCGAAACTGGACGGCGGGCCGAAGGGCGCGACGATCCAGTTTCATAACGACAAGTTCGCCTCACCCGAAGGACTGGTCGAATTCATCCAGAACCAGCGCGGGCTGGCCAAGGTCAAGGACAACAAGATCGTTGTGCGGCGCGACTGGAAGAAGGACAGTGACAAGATCAAGGGGGCCTTTGCCATCGCCCGTGATCTGGCGGAAAAGGTTGTAGCCCAGAAGAAAAAGGCCAAAGCCTAGTCACCGCTGACGAACGTACAAAGTTGCCATGTGCCCGCGTCCGACTTCACCAGTGCTGCGCGATATCCAGTCATGGACCACAGAAAGTCGCTGTGAATATACCCCGGCGCGCCATCGGTCAGGCGCACCTGCTGGTACTCGGCGCCTTCCTGATAGTCGGAGATCAGAACAACCTCGTGGCTGATTGCGCCCAGCCGCTCCCCATCGCGCGACGGGGCCTGGCGGAGTGAGACATTCTCGCCGGTCACGAAATATGCAACCGTCGGATCGAGTGATGCGGGCAGGGTGATCTGCCATTGATGCGGCATCCAGAATTCGCCCTGATCATCGAAGTAGCCGGGCTGCGACAGGGTGTTTTCCAGCGCGGCCCAGCGAGCGTCGCGGATGGCATCTGCCTGATCGCGGTCTTCCTCGGGTAGCGTCTCGGGCGGGACGATCAGGCTGGTGCGGAACGCGTCGGGGCCGCTTTCTTCGACATGGCTGAAATAGATATCCGGGCAGGCCGCCGCGACGACGGCCTCACGATCACGCGCGGCGACTTTGGCCAGAAGGTCATCGCGAAAAGCGACCAACGTGGGATCGCGGCTGGACTGATCCTCGGGCGGGAAAGACTGCCGATCCGCCCAGACCGGCCCGCAGAGGATGATGGCCAGCAGCGCGGCCGCCCTCATTCCGCCGCCTTCATCGCCGCCTGAGCGCAGAAACACGACGCGCCAACGGCCCGGTCCGCGCGGGCCAGCGCCAGATCGAGCCTTTGTTTGATCAATGTGGTTTCCGCGCTATCCCCGCGCGCTTTCAGGCAGTCGTGCAGTCCCTTCAGGCTCCAGACATTGTCGGGATGGATCGAGGCGCGGCTGAGGGTGCCGCCCATGCCGAGGTCTTCGCGATAGACGGCTTCGGCCTCGGCCACATGACCCTGTTCAAAAAGCAGCGCACCAAGCGCGTGGCGGGTGGGTTGCATCCAGCCCCATGGCTCGTCATAGGGCAATGTGTCGTCCAACTCGACCGAGCGGCGCAAGTGGGCAAAGGCGGCCTCGTAGTTTTCTTTGCGATATTCGATCTCACCGCGCAGCATTTCCGCCGCAATGTCCAACAGGTCGATGACCCGATTGTTATGCAACCGGCGTGTTTCCGGCACGCAGGTTTTTGCGGCGAGGAACAGTTGCTCTTCGGCTTCCGCCTCGGCCACTTGCCCGGTTGCAGCATGGGCAATGGCGCGGGCGTAGTGGGTCGTCGCGGTCAGAGTGCGGTACAGGTCGGGGTCCGAGGGCAGGTCCAGCGCCTTGGCCTCTTCCCAGCGGCCAAAGCGGATCAGGATGTGCGGGCCCATCGACATGTAGCTTTCGAAATAATCCGCCATGGGCGGGCTTTCGATGCGCAGCATATCCTCGGGCGTGGTGTCCCAGATGCCCTGATTGGCCCGCAGCGCCGGTTCCATCTGGCCAAGAAACAGCGCGCCGTAGATGACGAAATGGTAATTGTGCTGGCGATAGCCGGTGTAGATGTTGAACGCGCCCTCGCGCTCGTAGTATTTCAGGTCGGCCTCTGACGCCTTTTCGTTCCAGTGAACGACATTCTGATAATGGCCGCACAGCACGTCGATATGGGTCGGCATATGCACCAGATGCCCGGCATCCGGCACCAGAGTGCGCAGGACATCCCCGGCCTTCAGCGCCTTTTCCGGGGTGGGCGACATCTCCATCAGGTGGACATAAAGATGCAGCAGGCCGGGATGAGACATGGCTGCCGGATCATGGTCCATCGCCCATTCCAGCGCTTCCTGTGCCTCAAGCGTGGCGGCCCCTTCGGCGGGCTGGCCGGTTTTCAAGTCCCACATCTGCCAGGGGGTTAGGTTCATCAGCGCTTCGACATAGATCGTGCGCAGGTCCAGTTGATCGGGCTGCGCCGCAAAGGCCGCGCGCATGGCGTCAGCGAAGTCATAGTCCCAGCGGTGCATGTCCTCAGCCGGATCGCGTTGCGGATACCGCGCGGGCAGGGCGCTTATCAGGGCTTGTTCGGCCGGGGTGCAACCCTCGGTTAAGGCCAGCGCCTTTTGGGTTGCGTCATAGGCAGTGGCCAGCGATTTCTGCTGTCCGTTTTCGTCGCGCAACTCCCATGGCAGGTTGTAGTTCGGACCTGCGGCATAGGCGACGCCCCAATGGGCCATGGCGCAGTTGGGGTCAATCTCGGCGGCGCGCTGGAAACAGACCACAGCCTCGTCATGGTTATAGCCATAGGTCCAGACCAGCCCCCGGTCGAACCACATCTGCGCCTCGGGCGACGCAGTTGTTAGGGCGCAGGAATAGGTGCCCAGATCATAATAATCGCTCATCAAAGCCTCCCCCAGAAATTGGGGGCAGGCTAGCGCTTTTCAGACAGGTTGCACAGGCTCAAACCAGCAGCCGGTTCTCGATCCGGCCCATATGCAGCATCAGGCCAAAGCCCAGCACGCACATGGTGAGAACTCCGGTCGTCAGCGGCGTGATCGATCCGTCGAACAGCAGTCCGACCGGGGCGGCAATCGCTGCCGCTAGAACCGTGGCGATTGAGCCGATGACCGAGGCCGCCATGCCCGCGATATGGCCCATCGGCTCCATTGCGATGGCGTTCAGATTGCCCATGGTGACCCCGGCCATGAAGAACACCGTGGTCTGCCACATGACGAACAGGGCAAACGAGGCGTCGGGTGACAGCGGGGTCATGTTCAGGATAATAACGCCGCTTGTGATCACGATTTGCGCGCCAAGCGCCCAGGTCACGATCCGCCGCATGCCAAGGCGCACCACCAGCGCGGCGTTCAGCAGGCTGGCTGAACCTGAAATCAGAGCCACGAAACCGAACCAGAAGGGGAAGCTTTCGGCCCGGCCATGCACAACGTCAAAGATCGGCTGCACCATGGTAAGCATTGTGAACAGCAGCCCCATGCACAGCGTCTGCACAAGGATCGAGAGGCGCACGGTGGGGTGGGCAAACATCTCTTGCATCGCGGCGATCATCAGGGGCAGGCGGAAGGGGCGGCGGTTTTCGACAGCAAGGGATTCGGGCAGGCGGAAAGCCATCCAGATCACGATGACCGAAGCGAACAGGATGAAGGACACGAAGATGCCGCGCCAGCCGACCAGTGCGATAACGCCTGCGCCCAGCAGCGGTGCAATCGCCGGAACCAGCGTGAAGATCATCATCGCGATGGAGATGATGCGCGCCATCTCGCGGCCCGAGAACAGGTCTCGGATGATCGCCATCGCAACCACGCGCGGCCCCGCCGCGCCCAGACCCTGAGCGATACGCGCGGCCAGCACCAGTTCCAGCGAGGAACTGGCCCATGCCACGGCGGAGGCAAGAATGTACAAGGCCGCACCGCCATAGATCACCGGTTTGCGCCCGACCGCATCCGAAATCGGCCCTGTGAAAAACGTGCCGATCCCCATGCCCAGCACAAAGGACGTCAGGATCAGCTGCGCCTTGTTGAGGTCGGTCGGGCTGAGCTCGGCCCCGATTTCGGGCAGGGCGGGCAGCATGGAGTCGATCGAAAAGGCAATGGTGGCGAACATCATCGCGATGAGCGCGATGAATTCCGCCCTGGACATGCGGTCAGCCATAAAGGTCTCCTTACCCGTTCGCGCTATCACGGCGGATGGGGTTGCACCAGACCTGAATTTTGCACAGACCTATGTGCTATTCTGCAGGGGAAGCCTCAAGTTGAGACATGATCTCGCCAATCACTTTCTCCCATAATTCAGGAGGTTGCGCGCCCGGAACGGCGTGTTGATTGGCAACGATGAAGGTGGGAACTGAATTCACGCCCATCTCTCGTGAATGGGTGTCGCGTTGGCGGATATCCTCGCGGTCGGCGTCGGATTTCAGCAGTTTCAGGACCACGGCGGCGTCCATCCCGACGCTGTCGGCGATGTCGGCCAGAACCTCCGGGTCGCCGATATCGCGGGTCTGAACGAAATAGGCATCGAACAGCGCGTCCACGACGGCACCCTGTTTGCCTTCGATCCCCGCCCAGTGGATCAGGCGGTGGGCGTTCAGAGTGTTTGGTGTGCGCTTCATCCCCTCGAAGTCGATCTTCAGGCCCGCATTCTCGGCATGTTCCACAACCGGCGCATAGGCGCGAACTGCGCCCTCCTTGCCGCCGAACTTGCGTTCAAGATACTCCCGCCGGTCCATACCACCGTCCGGCATGTCCGGGTTTAGCTGGAACGGATGCCATTCAATGACGAACGGATGATCAGGCACAGCAGCCAGCGCCTTGTCCAAATGAGTCTTGCCGATATAGCACCACGGGCAAATCGGGTCGGACATGATATCGAGCTTTACGGTCTGGGTCATTCGGTCGACGCCTTGAAATAGGCCGGCAGGACGCGGCGCAGGAGTTTGCCATTGCCGCCAGTGGGCAGGGCGGGAAGATGAACAAAGGCACGCGGTTGCTTGTAGCGGGCCAGATTGGCTTCCACATAGGCGCGCAGGGCCATTTCGTCCAGTTTTTCCGGCCCGGTGTAGAAAGCCGCGATGATAAACGTGTCTTCTTTGACCTCGACTGCGGCGGCACCGACCTGCGTGATGCCGGGATAGCGGGACAGGACAGCTTCGACCTCGACCGGGGAAACGCGGTAGCCGCCTGCGTTCATCATATCGTCGTCGCGGCCCAGATAGGTGATCTGCCCGTCGATGGCCATCGCGCCCTGATCGCCGGTCAGGAACCAGTCGCCCTGCATGCGCGATTGGGCCTCGTCGGGGGCGTTGAGGTAGGTCATCATCAGGCCGGGGTCAGAGCGGTGAATGGCAATCGTGCCCTCTTGCCCCTGCGGAACGGGGCCGTCCGGTCCCAAGATCGCCACGCGCCGACCTTTTTGCGGTTGCCCCAGCGCATCGCCCCGCGCCGGATGGTCCGGGCTGGACGAGATGAAGGTCGAGCATTCGGACATCCCATAGGCCTCGTACAGCTCGGTTCCGGTGGCCTGTTGCCAATGCTCGTGAAGATGGCGCGACAGCTTCTCTCCGGCGCATAGGCCGTGGCGCAGGGCGGGTAGGTCGATCCGGTCCACGCCCTGCAGCATCTTGCGGTAAACGCCGGGGGCGGCAGCGAAGATCGTTGCGCGATGTTGGCGCAGCTGGGCGGGCAAGGTTGAGATATCCGTGCCCGGTTCGGGGATCAGCGCCGTCGCGCCAATGGTCCAGGGGTCCATAAGGCCGGTGCCCAAAGTGTACGTCCAGTTAAACGCGCCCGCATGGCATAACCGGTCGCTTTGGCGCAGGCTGTACCACCCATCGACCATCATCTGCCGCGCCCAGATCGCCCGGTGTGCATGCGCAACCGCGCGCGGCTTGCCGGATGTGCCCGAGGTGTAGACGACATAGGCCAGCCGCTCAGGATCACCCATCTGGAAATTGGCAGGCGGCAGGTCTCGCATCGCGGTCAGATCCGCCAAATTGATCTGGTTGGGGTGTGGCGCGCAGGCGACTGTCGGGTCTCGTAGCACGGCGGCGGGCGACAAATCCTCGATCATCCGGGCGGTTTCCGGCTCGGTCAGTTGCGATGAGGTCGGGACCGGCACGATGCCCACGGCAATTGCGCCCAGGTAGGCGATCGGAAAATCCACCGTATTCCCCAGCCGCATCAGGGCAATGTCGCCGGGTTTCAGGCCAGCCTGCAACAGCCCGGCCCCGGTACCCAGAATAGCCGCCTGCAACGCGCCATAGGCCCAGTCGTCGGACCCGTCCGCGCGCAAAACCGACAGGGCGGTTTTGTCAGGGCAACGCTCGGCGTGCCGCAAGACGTGCGCGGCCAGATTGAACGGTGAGGGGCAGGGCGGCGGTGGCCCCTGATCAAAGATCGAAAGCATTGTGTCTGGCTATCGTGGCGCATGGCGCGTTGCAAGCGGGACCGGCTGGCCCTATAGACAGGACCATGAGCACGCAGGACCCAAGATCACTTATCCGCATCGCCCGAGATTCAGGCGTTCACACGGAACTCGAGCCGCTTGACCTTGGCGCGCGGGTGCGGGAACTGCGCAAGGCACGCAACTGGACGCTGGAACAGGCCGCCACGCAGGCCGGGCTGGCGCGATCAACGCTAAGCAAGATCGAAAACGGGCAGATGTCGCCGACCTACGACGCTTTGAAGAAGCTGGCCACGGGGTTGGAGATTTCGGTTCCTCAGCTTTTCACACCACCCCAACGGGATCAGGTGATTGGCCGTATGGCCATCACCCGGACCGGCGAAGGCACAGCGCATGCCACGACGACCTACGAGCACGAGCTGTTGGCGGAAACGTTGACGAAGAAGCAAATGTTGCCCTACCGAGCCCGGGTCCGCGCCCGGTCGATGGACGAGTTCGACGGCTGGGTACGCCACGACGGGGAAGAGTTTCTTTACGTCCTGACGGGGGTCGTGAAGCTATTTACCGAGTTTTACGAACCGGTCGAAATGCGCCGGGGCGACAGCGCTTATTACGATGGCAGTATGGGGCACAACGTGATCTCGGTTAGCCCCGAGGATGCGACGATCCTGTGGGTTACGTCACTTGCTTAAAGCTTCGCGGTGCAATTCCCGGTTCAGACCTTCCGTAAATAGAAAATCCTCAACCTCTTCACGGGCCTCGTTGACCGTAAGTTGATGGCGCTCGGCCAGGTAAGCCTCAAAGCGCTTTCGGTCATTTCGAACGCGCGCCATATCCTTGTCGCGCAGGTTCGGAAAACGGCGCTTTGCGCGTGCGTAGGACGCATCCCAGTCCTGCGTCAGATCTGTCCATTTCAGCATATGCGAGCTTTCCATTTTGCGGTTTCAGGACTGCTCTCCCCACAACAGGGTACGTATTGGTCAGCGCAGGGGAAGACATGACAAAATGTCGCAGACCAAAGGCAAGGCCCGACAGATTGGCCAAACGCGGCTGGGCCGCGGTGGATGCGCAAGGTCCACCGCCATTTCCCGGCAGGCGGTGGTAAAGCCGAATTGCGCCTAGCTATTGAGCAAAAAGAAGATTTTAAACTACATGTTTAGCGCCAACTGCGTTGGATCCCGTGCCGGGCCCCTAATTGGTGAACCGATTGTATATTTTCTGCCCAATTCAACGAAGCATTGCTGACAAGTCCAAAAATTGCGGAGTTTGCGCTATCACACCTCAATAAATAGTGCGATTTAGCGCGTGTGCCGATTTCCGCCGATTATTGGGCCGTCAGTTTTCACAACGGGAGGGGCCAGCGATTTGCACCGCGGTCGGCGTCCGGCAGGCGGAGGATGAGGCATGGAATCGCAGCGCGGTGGGTTGGGTCATTCTTCGTACCACCAAACCTCGGGCATGTACTGAGGGCCATCGCCATAGATCGGCAGCGTTTCAGGGAATTTTAGCGTACTGGAATGGGCAATGCGCCCCACGTCAAAGTTCCAGATCGGGATCACGTAGCGCCCGGCGGTCAGAACCCTGTCCAGCGCGCGGGTGGCCGCGACAAAATCCTCGTGCGTTTCCGAGGCCAGCATGGCGTCGATTACCCCGTCCACCGCAGGCGACGCGACACCCATCAGGTTCCGCGTGCCTTGAATGTCTGCGCCTTCGCTTCCCCAATACAGCCGTTGTTCGTTGCCAGGGGACAGGGACAGCGCGCGGCGGAAGGGGGTCATGTCGAAGTCCAACTCGGCGGTTCGACCGGAGTATTGGGCGTTGTCCACCTGCTCGGTAGTGACCTGAATGCCCAGACGTTCCAGCGCGCGCTTGTAGATTTCCACGGCGGTCTGCATGTCGCTGTCGCCCTGCTGCAGCAGAACCGTCATCTGGAACGCGTCACCGTCTGGGTTGCGCAAAACGCCGTCCTGAATAGTCCAGCCTGCCTCGGCCAACAAAGCCGCAGCCTGACGCAGGTTCTTGCGGTTGCGGGCCGACCCGTCGCCTTGGGGCTGGGTGTAGCCCTCAAGCGTGCCGGGCAGAAGGTCATCGGCGTAGGGCTGCAACAACTCGGCGACGCGCCCCGTGGCCGGGCCGGGTTGCATGGCCAGATCAGAGCCCGAGAAATACGAGGTGATCCTTGGCTGCGCGCCGCCGGTGATGGTGTCGTTGATGAATTCGAAATTGAAGGCCAGCGCCAGCGCCTCGCGCACGCGCCAGTCATCGAACGGAGCCTTGCGGGTGTTCATGACAAATCCCGTCATGCCCGAAGGTTTGCCGTGCGGTATCTCGGTTTTGACAACTTCTCCCCGTTGAACGGCGGGGAAGCCGTATTGGTTGTCCCATTTGTCGGCGTTGAACTCGCGTACGGCAGACAGTTCTCCGGCCTTGAACGCCTCGAACAGGACCGTGGCGTCGCCGTAAAACTCGATCCGCATGTCGTCCAGGTTCATCGTGCCGCGCCGGAAGGGGATATCCTCGCCCCAGTAGTCCGGACTCCGGCGCAGGTTCACGTAGCGCCCGGCCTCGTAGTCTTCGATCACATAGGGGCCGCTGCCGATTGGCACGTCATGCAACTGGGCGTCGGCGAAAGACTTCCCCTCCCACTGCGCCTTTTGCAGGATCGGGCGCAGTCCGGCGATCAGGGCCAGTTCCCGGTCGGGTTCGTTGAAGGTGATCCGGACCGAGCGCGGGCCGGTCTGTTCGATGCTGTCGATCTTCCCCCAAAGCCCGCGATAGCGCAGATGCCCCTCGGTCCCCAGCGTCTCATACGACCAGATCACGTCATCGACCGTAACCGGGGTGCCATCCGAGAATCGGGCCTCCTCCCGCAGGGTGAATTCGACCCAAGACCGGTCTTCTGCAGTCTCAACTGATTCGGCTAACAACCCGTAAAGAGTGAAAGGTTCGTCCCAGGACCGGCCCATCAGGCCTTCGTGGGTCCAAAATCGTAACTGCCACGGAGAGGTGCCTTTTTGCACAAACGGGTTCAGACTGTTATAGCCGCCGGTATTTCCGAAAACGACCTTGCCGCCCTTGGGCGCGTCCGGGTTGGCGTATGGCAGCGACACAAAATCCGGTGGTAGGGCCGGGTCGCCATACATAGCTATGCCATGAGCCGATTCTGCATGGGCCATCGAAGTTGCAAAAACAGTGGCGATTCCCCCGATCAAATAGCGAACGGGGCGAAGAAAATCCGGGCTCATTTTGGAAACAATCCTGCTCTGGCCTTATTTTGTTGGGATTCATCGTACCGATGATTTTTCTTGTTTTCAAACTTTTAGCTTGGACGAAGGCGCGGAATTGCTTATAAAGGTCTCACTGCTCGATAGGTTTCTTGCCTGTATGAAACCTGCCTCAATAACTTAACGCCCGCTTCGTGCGGGCGTTTTTTTTCGTCCCAATTGCAGCCGGGCGCGACGTGTTTCCCAGTTTTCTTTGCAGGTGCAGCATGGCACTGTGGCACCGACAGAATGTTAAGGGAGAGCGGTCATGAGCCTGTCTGGAAGAACGGCAATCATCACGGGATCGAATTCGGGGATTGGACTGGGCGTGGCCCGGGAATTGGCAAAAGCCGGGGCCGACGTGGTTCTGAACTCGTTCACGGATCGTGACGAAGATCACGCGCTAGCCGCCGAAATCGCGAAGGAGACCGGGACGAAGGCGCGCTACATCAAGGCGGACATGTCCAAAGGGGATGAGTGCCGCGCGCTGATCGAGCAGACCGGGGCCTGCGATATTCTGGTCAACAACGCAGGTATCCAGCACGTCTCGCCGATTGATCAGTTTCCGGTCGACAAATGGGACGCGATCATTGCGATCAACATGAACTCGGCCTTTCACACCTCGGCGGCGGCGCTGCCGATGATGCGGAAAAAGGGCTGGGGCCGGATCGTCAACATCGCCTCGGCGCATGGTCTGACCGCATCGCCTTACAAGGCGGCCTACATTGCGGCCAAGCACGGGGTGGTCGGGATGACGAAGACTGTGGCGCTGGAAACGGCGCAAGAACCGATCACCTGCAACGCGATCTGTCCGGGCTATGTGCTGACGCCGTTGGTCGAGGCGCAGATCCCCGACACGATGAAGGAATACAACATGAGCCGCGAGGATGTGGTGAAAAACGTCATGTTGCAGCGGCAGCCCTCGAAAGAGTTTGCGACGGTTGAGCAACTAGGCGGGACGACTGTGTTCCTGTGCTCGGACGCGGCGGCTCAGATTACCGGGACGACTATTTCCGTGGATGGGGGCTGGACGGCTTTGTGACGGTCATGGGGGCGCTGCCCCCACACCCCCGAGGTATTTTTGAACAGAAGAAGGGGCGGGCGTTGTGAAACGGATCAATCTGGCTTTGCAAGGCGGCGGGGCGCATGGGGCGTTTACCTGGGGTGTTCTGGACCGGCTGCTGGATGAAGAGGATATCGAAGTTGCAGCGATTACCGGCACCTCGGCGGGCGCCCTGAACGGGGCGGCGTTCAAGTCCGGGATGGTGCACAACGGGCGCGACGGCGCGCGGGAGCGGTTGAACGAGGTCTGGAAGCGGATGGGCGCGATTGGCGACATGCGCATTGCCAATTGGTTTCGCGGGGTCGAGCCTGCTCATATCGCGCAGGCGATGGAGTATTCGCTGCCATTTTCCATAGGCGATGCGTGGTCACGGATGGTGTCGCCCTATGCTTACGGGCCGTTTTATTCGAACCCGCTGGAATCTGTGGTGGACCGGTTCAACTTTGACGAGGTCTGTGCCGATCAGGGTCCGCAACTGTTTGTCTGCGCCACCTGCGTGCGCAGCGGCAAGATCCGGGTGTTTACCGGTGAGGAGATTTCGACCCAGGCGATTTTGGCCTCGGCTTGCTTGCCGACGCTGTTTAAGGCGGTGGAGATTTACGACCCCGAAGCCCAGAGGACCGAGGCGTATTGGGATGGCGGCTATACCGGCAACCCGGCTTTGTACCCTTTGTTCAACGACGATCTGCCGGACGATGTGGTGATCGTGAACATCAATCCGCTGGAGCGGGATGAACTTCCGGTAACACCGCAGCAGATACAGAACCGGATCAACGAGATCAGCTTCAACTCATCCCTGTTCCGCGAGCTGCGCGCGATCAACTTCGTTCAACGCCTGTTGGAAGAGGGCAAGCTGAAGGCCGGTGAGATGAGCCGGGTTCTGGTGCATATGATTGCCGACAATGAGCTGATGAACAGCCTATCGGTCGCCACCAAAACCGTGCCGAACCCGGTGATCCTGCATAAGCTCAAGCAGGCTGGGCGGGATGCGGCGGATGGGTTTCTGGTCAGACACAAAGGTGATCTGGGGCAGAACAGTACCGTCGATCTGCCGGCGATGTTCGGCTGATCACTCGGGCGGCTGGGTTGGGTCTTTGTCGTTGGGGTAAACGAGACCGGCGGAAATCACCAGCTTGGCGGCTTCTTCAATGGTCATGTCCAGAAGGATCACATCTTCGGCGGGGAAGAACAGCAGGAAGCCCGATGTGGGGTTGGGCGTTGTAGGGACGAAGATACTGAGCAATTCTCCGGCGGTTTCCGCGCGTTCGCTGACTTCGCCCCTTGCGGTGGTCGAGACGAAGCCGATCGCCCAGATGCCCCGGCGCGGGTATTGGATCAGGCAGGCTTTTTCAAACGACCGCTCCGTCTGGGCAAAGACCGTCTCGGATATCTGCTTGATGCCGGAATAGACCGAGCGGACGACGGGCATCCGGTCCACAAGGCTTTCGGTAAAGGAAATGAAAGACCGGCCCAGAATGCCCTTGGCGACCCAACCCACGAGGATCGTGAAGATCAGGAAGATAACAACGCCAACGCCACGCAGGTTGATGCCCACATATTCGTGAGGCTGGAACCTTTGTGGGATCAAAGGCAGAACCGCGCTGTCGATCCAGCCGACGACCGACCAGATCAGCCAGATCGTCAGCCACACTGGCGCAATGACGACGATGCCCGTCAGAAAGGACGCGCGCAGCCGTGAAAACAGGCCGGGGCGGCGGTGAGGCTCTTCGTCGAAGGGTGTGTTCATTGCGCTTCCGAGTGGTTTGCGGAATTAGTTAAGCAATCCGGGGCGTTGGTACAATAGGGCAGGTTTACACACCTTTCACAAGTGCTTTGGCAATCCCGGCTGCCAGACGCGCGTTGTTGCGCACAAGCGCGATATTTGCGGTCAGGGAACGGCCCTCGGTCAACTCGAAAATTCGTTGCAGCAGGTAGGGCGTGACGGCTTTGCCGGTGATCCGGTGTTCTTCGGCATCGGCCTGGGCCGAGGCGATGATCGGGGCCAGCTCCTCAGCTGCGATCTGATCTTCTGCAGGGATCGGATTGGCGATCAGTTGTCCGCCGGGCAGCCCCAGCGCGCGGCGGGTTGCATGGGCTTTGGCTATGGCCTCGGGGCTGTCCATGCGCAGCGGGGCGCCGTAGGGGGATTTGGCGGACCAGAAGGCGGGGAATTCGTCCTGACCGAAGGCGATGACCGGGACGCCCAGTGTTTCCAGCACCTCAAGCGTTTTTGCGAGGTCCAGAATGGCTTTGGCCCCGGCAGCGACCACTGTGACCGGGGTTTGGCCCAACTCGTGCAGGTCAGCCGAGATATCGAATGAGGTTTCGGCCCCCTGATGGACGCCGCCGATACCGCCGGTAGCAAACACCTCGATCCCTGCGTAGTCCGCGGCGATCATGGTGGCTGCCACGGTGGTCGCCCCGGTGCCGCCGGTCGAAATGCAGGCGGCCATATCTGCGCGCGAGATTTTGGCGACGCCCTGCGCTTGCCCAAGGGCTTTCAACTGATCTGCTTCAAGGCCCACGTTCAACACGCCGTCAATCACTGCCATCGTGGCCGGGATTGCTCCGGCGTCGCGGATGTCCTGTTCGACCTGCGCCGCAACCTCGATGTTTTGCGGGTAGGGCATGCCGTGCGTGATTATCGTGCTTTCCAGCGCAACGATGGGTTGGCCTGCATCTTTGGCCGCGCGGACCTCGGCTGAGTAATGGATGTCGATCACAGTGGGGTCTCTCCGGAAACGTAGGTTGCGGCGGCGCGCAGGGCGCGGGTCAGGGCCGTTTCGTCATCCGCGCCGCTGGCCTCGGACGCGATATGGGCCGCCATGAAGGTGTCGCCCGCACCCGTCACGCGGGTGACAAGCACGGATGGGGGTGTCTGGGTCAACACACCAGAGGCCGAGCCGACGGTGGCCGAGCTGCCGCCATCCGTCACCAGCACGCGCAGAGCACCGCGATCCAGCAGGCCCTTGGCGGCGCTTTCGGAATCCGCGAAGTCGCGCTGGCACAGCAACCCGGCCTCTTCTAGGTTCACATACAGCGTCGCGCGGGCGTGTTTCAGGAAGGGCAGCAACCGCTCGGCCTTACCGGGCGAGGCCGGGGCGACCCGCAGATCGGCGCGGGCGAAGGCCGGGCTTTGTGCGATCTCTTCCAGCAGGGTCAGGGTCAGGTTGCCGTCCAGCGCGATGGGGCCGTCGAACGGGGTGTTTTCATAGCCCAGAGGTCCATGCAACAAAGGGCGCAGGATTTTCGCACCCGCCGCCTCAAGCGAATGGGCGTCGGCGATGGCGGCGATCAGGCCGTTGGCCCCTTCGACTGCCATGTAGCGGTCGGTGGGCAGGTCTTGTGAGCGGTAAATGTGGTCCGTCACCATGCCCAGTCTGGAACAGGCGTGCACAAGCTCATCGCCTTCGGGGTCGCGGCCTATTGCGGTCAGCAGCGTCGGGGTCATGCCGAACCGGACCAGAGTCATGGCGATGTTCATGGCCACACCGCCGGGCAGGCGGGTGATGCGCCCGGGCACGTCCGATCCCTGCCGCATGGCGCTGGCTGAACGACCGATCACGTCCCAAAGGACAGACCCGATACACAGGATTTCGCTGTTCTTCGTCATGGCGCAGTCATGCCGCAGCCCCGGTGTCCGCGCAAGGGCGAAGCGGTGCCATAGGGCAGAATCCCGGCAACGCCTGATTTGACTTGCCATCCTGCGGATTCGGCTGAACTATCGGTTCAAATGATTGGTATTGTGATTTGTTTGGTGGAGAGGTTTTAATGGCGGGTGGTGTCGTTTCGACCATCCTCAATCGCATTACGGGTTTTCTGTTTGGTCTTTTTGTGGCGTTTGCAGCGCTTCCGGAGCAAAGCGTCGCGCAAGGCTCGGGGCCGACGGTCATTGATTTCTGGACCAAATCCGACACACTGTTTCTGGAACTCAGCCTGAATGCCGAGGCGCTTTTGGCCGGGGTCGACCCCACCGAGCCTGTAGACAACGCGCAATATCGAAACCTGCGCAGGCTGGTGTCGTCTGAGTTGGAACCACAGATCAGAGAGTTTGTCCTGCCGTGGATGCAAACCTTGCAGGTTGATGCCGCAGGGCCCGTCGCGCTGTCTTACGAGGGGGTGCGTATTCCGGTGGTCGGTGATCCACAGACCGCGCGGGTTTCAAAGCTGCTTTTGACCGGCGCGTTGCCGGATGGGGCGGCGAGCCTGCGCCTGCACTGGCCCGAGGGGTTTGGACCTGCCGTTTTGCGACAACAGAATGTCTCGGCCCCGTACACGGCCTATCTTGCTGCTGGAGAGACTAGCCCCCAGATACCGCTGCACGGCGGAGCCTCGCTGAGTGTGGAACAGACCTTGCGGGTGTTCTTCGCAGAAGGGGTCACACGCGTTTTTCCGAATGGGCCAAAACTGATCCTGCTCGCCCTGACGCTGGTATTTCTGTCGCTGCGTGTCAGGCCGGTTTTAACTCAGTTGGTGACACTGTCTTTGGGTGTTTTGGTGGGTCTGGGAGTGGCGGTTTATGAGGTCGCGACGCTGCCGCTCGTCATCGACGCGCAAACGTTTACCGCAGCCATTGTGGTTCTTGCCCTCTGGAACCTGATCTGGCGACGGTTGCAGATTTGGCGGGTTTTGGCGGTTTTGGCGGTTGGTTTTTTTGCTGGTTTCGGTCTGGCGCAATCCCTTGCTGCGGTCGGAGTGCCACCCGATCATTTGCCCCCGACCATTCTGGGATACTGGGCCGGAGTTGCAGGGACAACCATAGCAATAGCCGTGGGTGTATTTGCCGTTGCTTCGCTGATCTCCGGCAATTCGCACCGTTTGCGGGGCCGAATCTCGGTTCTGGCCTCGATGCTCATCGCGGGTGTCGGCGTTTATTGGATCGTCAAACCGCTTCTGTTCGCTTAGGACATCGCGGAAGTCAGCGTTTTCAACGCGGCCAAAGGATCGTCGCCCGACCAGATCTCATCCCCGATGCCGAAGAAATCGGTGCAGGGGGCAAGGTCGCGGATCAGGTCAGGGGTCAGGCCGCCTTCGGCAACAACGGGCACCTCGATCATCTCGGACCACCATTGGAACAAGTCTTTCTCGGCCAGTGTTCCATCGCCCAGCGACGAGGCCCCGACCGGACCGAAGGCAACATAGTCAACGCCGATCTCACCAGCGGTCATGCCGTCATGGCTGGACGCACCACAAAAGCTTCCGACAATGGCATCCGCGCCCAGCTCTTTCCGCGCGGCCCGGACCGAGCGCGCGGCATCGTCCAGATGCACGCCATCCAACCCCAGCCGTTGCGCCAGCAGGACATGGTTCGAGATAACCAGCGCTATATCGCGGGCGTGGGCCACTTCGCGGCAGGCATCGGCGGCGCGGGCGATGGTGTCCTCGTCATTGCCCGCCAGCGCCAGACGGATACACGCAATCTCGGCCCCGTCCAGAACGCGGGCCAGTTGATCGGGGAAACTGCTGAGCGTGATCGTCGGAGGCGTGATCAGGTAAATCTGCGGCTGCTCGGGGGTATCCATGGCGCGTCCTTCGGGTTTTTCGTCTTGGGCGGGGTTTAGCGGATTGCGTCGGGGAAGCAAACTTTAATGCCTCCAGCGGAGGTATTTGGGAACAGAAGAAGGGATCGGGTTGCTCTATGCGGATACGGGGATTAGAGCAGGCGCAGTTTTTCGGAGTAGACCATGCCCAGCGATACATCCCAGCCGTCTTTCGTGCTTGTGCGCCCGCAGATGGGCGAGAACATCGGCGCCGCCGCGCGGGCGATGTGGAATTTCGGGCTGGACCGGATGCGGATCGTGGCCCCGCGCGACGGGTGGCCGAACCCCAAAGCCGTGGCGATGTCCAGCGGGGCGGGGCGTCTGCTGGATGAAGCACAATTGTTTGACGATCTGGCGGGCGCTTTGGGGGATCGCACCTATGTCTTTGCCACAACCGCGCGGCAGCGCGGCCTGACCAAGCCGGTTTTCAGCCCCGAGCGTGCGATGCAGATCGCGGCTGAAAAAGTCGCGGCGGGTGAGAAGGTGGCCGTTCTGTTTGGTCCCGAACGGGCAGGGCTTGAGAATGAGGATATTGCCAAGGCCAACGCCATCATCTCGGTCCCGGTGAACCCGGAATATGCCTCATTAAACCTTGGACAATGCGTTTTGCTGACCGCCTATGAGTGGATGCGCCAGACCGGGGATGTGGTGCATGAGGCGACCGATCTGGGTAAGGGCGACTGGGCCACGGGGATCGAGGTTGAGAAGCTGGTTGAACACTACGAGGACCGGCTGGACGAGGCCGGGTTCTTCTACCCACCCGAAAAGGCCGAAGGGATGAAGGTCAACCTGCGCAACCTGTGGTCTCGGATGCGCATGACGCGGGCGGATGTGCAGATGCTGCACGGGATCATGCGGCAGATGGTCCGCTGGAAGGAGAAGGGCTGAGGCTGGACGTTATCCCGCCATGGCCCTAGCGTGCAGGCGATTCAAAGACATGAGGACGGCATGAGCGGTAAGCGCAGCATCTTCGAAGAGGTCTCGGAAACCGAGAAGCAACAGGCGGTGCAACCCGGCATGATCGACCGGGGAAGGCGCGGCGCGCGCGGCGCCATTCGCGCCTGGCTGATGATCCTTTTCGCGCTGGTTGTGGTGATGATTGCTGTGGGCGGGTTGACGCGCCTGACCGACAGTGGCCTCTCGATCACCGAGTGGCGTCCGATCACCGGGGCGATCCCGCCGATGAGCCAAGCCGACTGGCAGGCTGAGTTCGACAAATACAAAGAGATCGACCAGTGGCGCATCCAGAACCAGTGGATGGAACTGGAGGACTTCAAGACGATCTACTGGTGGGAATGGGGCCATCGTCAACTGGGCCGGGTGATCGGTCTGGTCTGGGCCGTAGGGTTCTTTGGCTTCCTTGCAGCACGGAAAATCCCGACCGGGTGGATCGGCAAACTGTTGATCCCCGGCATCCTCGGCGGCGTGCAGGGCGCGGTTGGCTGGTGGATGGTCGCCTCAGGCGTCACACAGGGCGAGGGGATGACCGCCGTAGCCAGCTATCGGTTGGCGATCCACCTTGGGCTGGCCTTCGTGATCCTCGGCTTCCTTGCGTGGTACATCTTTGAACTGGGCCGGGACGAGCGCGACCTGATGCAGGCCCGCCGCGCTAAGGAGGCGAAACTGTTCTCGCTGTCGACCGGCCTGATGCACTTCGCCTTTTTACAAATTCTCATTGGCGCGCTTGTCGCCGGAATCGACGCCGGGCGGTCTTACACCGACTGGCCGCTGATCGGCGGGCAACTCCTGCCGCCTGACGCGACGATGCTGGAGCCGATGTGGCGGAACTTCTTCGAAAGCCCCGGCTTGGTCCAGTTCATACACCGCTGTGGCGGGTATCTGCTGCTGGCTTTCGGTGTCGTCGTGTGGCGGCGCGGCGGCACCAGCGCCCATCCGCAGACGCGCTTCGCCTTCAACGCCGCTTTTGCCGCACTGTCGCTGCAGGTTGTGGTGGGGATCGTGACGGTCGTCTACGGCGCGCCGTGGCAGATCGCCATTCTGCATCAGTTTCTGGCGGTGATCGTCTGGACCCTGATCCTGCGCGCGCGGTTCCTAACCGCGTATCCCATTGCAACCTCGCTTCGTGGAGCCTGACCCGATGACAGCTTTTGACGATCTGATGGCGTTTCAGCGCGAAACCTCGGCCCTTGGCCAGATCGCCGGGCGGCTGGGATGGGATCAGGAAACGGTCATGCCGCGCGGTGCGGCCCCGCAACGGGCCGAGGAAATGGCGGCGATCGAGGCGGTGCTGCACGCCCGCCGATCCGACCCGCGCGTGGCGGAGTGGCTGGATAAGGCGGAACCCGAGGATCAAGCCGGGCAGGCGCAACTGCGCGAAATCCGCCGCTCTTACGAGCGCACCATCAAGGTCCCGGCCGATCTGGCCAAAGCCATCGCCCGCGTCACGTCGGCTGCGCAGGGAATATGGGCACAGGCCCGCGCGGCTGAGGACGTCGCCGCCTTCCTGCCGGTGCTGGAAGAAGTGGTTGCGCTCAGGCGTGAGGAAGGGGCCGCGCTGGCGCAGGGGGGGGACATCTACGACGCTCTGGTCGAGGATTATGAGCCCTACACAACCGGCACCCAGATCGCCGCGATCTTCGATCAGATGCGCCCGCGCCTTGTGGCGTTGCGGGGGGCTCTGCTCGACCGTCCCGCGCCGCCTGCGCTTGACAGGTCTTTCAATGAGATGGACCAGATGCGCCTGTCTCAGAAACTGGCGACCACATTCGGCTACGACCTGAACCGGGGGCGCGTCGACAAGGCCGTACACCCGTTCAGTTCCGGCAGCGGGTCCGATGTGCGGATCACCACGCGCACCAGCGAGACCGATCCGTTCAACTGCTTCTACTCGACCATTCACGAGGTCGGCCATGCTGCCTATGAACAGGGCATCAATCCGGCCTATGCGCTGACGCCGCTGGGCAGCGGGGTTTCCATGGGCGTGCATGAAAGCCAAAGCCGGATTTACGAGAACCAGTTGGGCCGGTCCCGCGCCTTCACTGGCTGGCTGTTCGGCCAGATGCGCGACGTATTCGGCGATTTCGGCATTGCGGATGCCGATATCTTCTACGCCACGGTCAACCGGGTCCACAACGGCTACATCCGGACCGAGGCGGATGAGGTGCAGTACAACCTCCACATAATGCTGCGATTCGATCTGGAACGCGCGCTGATGGCGGGTGATCTGCAGGTCGGCGATCTGGAGGCCGTGTGGAATGACCGGTTCAAGGCCGATTTCGGTTATGCGGTTGATAAGCCTTCGAACGGGTGTCTGCAGGATGTGCACTGGTCGGTCGGGCTGTTCGGGTACTTCCCGACCTACTCGCTGGGCAACGTCTATGCCGGATGCCTGCATCAGGCGCTGCGCAAGGCTTTGCCTGATCTGGACGCGCAACTGGCGCTGGGAGACACATCCGGCGCGACCTGTTGGCTGCGCGAAAACGTGCAGCAATTCGGTGGCCTGTATGCCCCGCGCGAGGTGATCGCACGCGCCAGCGGGATAGAGCCGGGGCCCGAACCTTTGCTGGACTATCTGGAAGCGAAGTTCGGGGCGCTTTACGGGCTTTAATCGCTGGCTGTCAGTGCCACGTCACCGGGTCCAGGCGGAACAGTTTGGACAATTGGACGTAAACATCCGGGGCTTCGGCCTTTAGGGCGCGGGGGCGTTCGAAGAAGATCTCGACCGAGACGGCAAAGAACTCTTCATGACCAACCGCGCCGTAAGGGTCGATAACCGTCGGTTGCCCGGCCTCGACAGCGCGCACATGGGCGTCGTAGGCGGTCAGGAACACGCGCTCCCATTCCGCGAAACTCTGCCCTTCGCCAAGGATCGGAACCCCATTTGTGCCACCGGACAAATCGTCAATCTGATGCGCGAACTCGTGCAGCACAACATTCTGCCCGTCCCGATCATTCATCGCGCCCATTTTGCTGTGTGCCCAGGATAGAATCACCGGCCCGCGATCCCAGCTTTCGCCGGTGCGCACGATCTCTTTCTCGGTGACGACATAACCGCTGTGACGTTGCTGGCGGGATTTGAAGGCGTTGGGGTAGATAAGTATCGTAGTCAGGTTGTCGTACCACAGATCACTGTTCACGACGAGCAGACAGGCCTGCGCCGCGATGGACAGCTCCATCTCTTCGGTCACCTCCAGCCCATCGCAACCAAAGTAGTGGACTTGATCCAGAAAGAGGTTCACTTTGCCCTCCAGCGCTGTCCGAAAGCGCGGCGGAAGGCGTTTGATCATGGGCACTTCGGCGTCAATGATCGCACGCTGGTGGTCGGTCAGAGGCGACACCAGCAGTTTCGACAGCGCATGTTGTCTGGACCAATAGCGGTAGCCAAAGATCCCTGCGACGAGCAGCAGAATTGCGATGAACACGTACATGCGAGAACCATAGCCGGGTCAGGCAAGGCTGAAAACCCGTGTGGCTTCATGGGTTTGCCCAACTGAGCCACACGAAGACCTATTCTTCGTCTTCCTCGCCCTGATCTGCGATCCAGGCGACGCTGACGACCTCTTCACCTTTGCCGGTGTTGAAAACCTTGACCCCACCAGCCGAGCGGGAGCGGAACGATATCCCATCCACCGGCACCCGGATTGACTGGCCTTTGGAGGTGGCCAGCATGATCTGGTCGTCGATCTCAACCGGGAAGGATGCCACCAGTTCACCGCCCCGCATCGCCTTGTCCATCGCGGCCACACCCATACCGCCGCGCCCTCGGACCGGATAGTCGTGGCTTGAGCTCAACTTGCCTGCACCGCCGGACGTGATGGTCAGGATCAGGTTCTCGGCGGCCGACATCTCGGCATAGCGTTCCTGCGTGATCGAGCCGGGGGTGCCTTCATCCTCGTCCGTTTCTCCGTCATCGGCGATACCGGCCACGGCACGGCGCATCTTGAGATAAGCGGCGCGTTCGTCCGGTCCGGCCTCGAAATGACGGATGACGGACATCGAGACGACGCGATCACCATTGGTCAGCTTGATACCGCGTACACCGGTCGACTCGCGCGAGTTGAAGACCCGAACATCGGTGGTACGGAAGCGGATCGCACGGCCCGAATTGGTGACCAGCATCACGTCTTCGTCTTCCGAGCAGATGCGGGCGTTTACCAGTTCCACGTCCTCGGGCAGTTTCATGGCGATCTTGCCGTTGCGGCGGACATTGGTGAAGTCCGACAGGCGGTTACGCCGCACGTCGCCCGCGCTGGTGGCGAAGACGATCTGCAGGTTTTCCCATTCTTCATCCGGCACATCGACGGGCATGATCGCCGCAATGGAAACGCCGGTCGGGATCGGCAGGATGTTGACGATCGCCTTGCCCTTGCCGGTGCGCCCCGACTGCGGCAGGCGCCAGGTCTTGAGCTTGTAGACCATGCCATCGGTGGTGAAGAACAGCAGTTGCGTATGGGTGTTGGCCACGAAAAGGGTGGTAACAACATCCTCTTCCTTGGTCTGCATCCCCGACAGGCCCTTGCCGCCGCGTTTCTGCGCCCGGAAATCGGCCAGCGGCGTGCGCTTGATATAGCCACCCGAGGTGACGGTCACGACCATGTCTTCGCGTTCGATCAGGTCTTCGTCTTCCATGTCGCCGGACCAGTCGACGATCTCGGTGCGGCGTGGCACGGCGAACTGATCGCGCACTTCGCGCAGCTCATCGCCGATGATTGACATGATGCGTTCACGCGAGGACAGGATATCAAGGTATTCCTTGATCTTGGCGGCCAGTTGCTCCAGCTCGTCCGTGACCTCTTTGACGCCCAGTTGGGTCAGGCGCTGCAGGCGCAGTTCCAGAATGGCGCGGGCCTGAACCTCGGTCAGGTTATAGGTGCCGTCGTCGTTCATCTTGGACAGAGGATCGTCGATCAGGCGCAGATAGCCTTCAATCTCAGCCGCAGGCCAGCGGCGGGTCATCAGTTTCTCGCGCGCCTCGGCGGCGTCGGCGGATGAACGGATCGTTGCGACCACTTCGTCCACGTTCGAGACCGCCACGGCCAGACCACACAGGATGTGGCTACGCTCGCGCGCTTTGCGCAGGTCATAGGCGGTGCGGCGGGCGACGACATCCTCGCGGAAGTCGATGAACGAGGTCAGGAAGCGGCGCAGGGTCAGCTGCTCGGGGCGGCCACCGTTTAGGGCCAGCATGTTGCAGCCGAAGGACGTCTGCATCGGCGAGAACCGATAAAGCTGGTTCAGCACCACCTCGGGCGTTGCGTCGCGTTTCAGTTCCACAACCACGCGCACGCCGTTCCGGTCGGATTCGTCCTGCACGTGGGCGACACCTTCGATGCGTTTTTCACGCACGGCTTCGGCAATCTTTTCGATCATCGAGGCCTTGTTCACCTGGTAAGGGATCTCGTTGACGACGATAGCGTAACGGTCGCGGCGGATTTCTTCCACGCGGGTCTTGGCGCGGATGATGACGCTGCCACGACCCTCAAGATAGGCCTTGCGCGCGCCCGAACGGCCCAGCATCACACCGCCGGTCGGGAAGTCGGGGCCAGGGACGTATTCGATCAGTTGTTCCGAGGTCAGGTCGGGGTCGTCGATCAGGGCCAGCGTGGCGTCGACCACCTCTCCCAGATTGTGCGGGGGAATGTTTGTGGCCATACCGACGGCGATACCACCGGCACCATTGACCAGCATGTTCGGGAAACGTGCGGGCAGGACGGTTGGTTCCTGATCCTTGCCGTCATAGTTGTCCTGAAAATCGACCGTCTCTTTTTCGATATCCGCCAGCAAGGATGCGGCGGGTTTGTCCATCCGCACTTCGGTATACCGCATGGCCGCCGGGTTATCGCCGTCCATCGAGCCAAAGTTGCCCTGACCATCCAGCAGCGGCAGAGACATAGAGAAATCCTGCGCCATCCGCACCAGCGCGTCATAGATCGCGCTGTCGCCGTGCGGGTGGTATTTACCCATCACGTCGCCGACCGGACGGGCCGATTTGCGGTATGCCTTGTCATGCGTGTTGCCGGTTTCGTGCATGGCGTACAAAATCCGCCGATGCACAGGCTTCAAGCCATCGCGTAGATCGGGGATCGCGCGGGAGACGATGACCGACATCGCATAGTCCAGATAGGACGTGCGCATCTCGGATTCGATGGACACCGTCGGGCCGTCGTAAACGGGGCGCTCGGGCGGGGTTTCATCCATGTTTTCTGGGGTTTCTGGCGTATCGCTCACGTAAACGGCCCGATCTTTGGCTTGGGTCTATATCTTGTGGATACACCTTATCAGACCCGGCACATAAGGTGCAAGCAAGCAACCTAATTGGGGGCCATTATCATTGTTCACGTAACGTTAACACATTGTTTTAATAAGAGTTAGGCCGGTTTCATGCTAGTCTGAAGAGACCTTGAACGAAATTGGAGGTCTGAATGGAGCAAAGCGAAACAGAATTGATGCTCAAAGGGTACGGGCTGACGACGGCGGAATTCTTCTATCACATGCCCGATTACATTCACGTATTGAACACGTTTATCTGGCAGGATTACGATCTGGCGCCGGACCATCCAAAGCTGTTCGATTTCATCGATTTCTGGCAGCGAGAGATCGAAGGACCGCTGCATTCGGTCCGCTTCACCCATCGCAAGATGATCGCGCCCGGGGAATGGCGTAACATGGTGGGTGAGTTTCGGGTGAGTTAAACCTTTACCCAACCCGCCAGGCGTAGACCGAGCACCCGGTTGAGCCCTGTCCAGTAAAGCTGCTGCCGTCCTCGGCCAGCCTGCCGCGCCAATTGACGGTGATCGCGGGGAAGTAGTCCGTTCCGTTCAATTCCTGTTCGTTCAGGTACACAACCGTATTTGCTTTTTGCCCGAGAGAGTCCGTCAGGCTGCCGGTGTATTTATTGTCACCCGCGCGGGTGTATCGCACCGAACCCGTGACCTTGACCACCAGGGCGCAGGTTGCCTTGAAACTCCAGCTTCCGGTCAGTGATACGCCTGTGGTTCTGGACGCTGCTGTGGTCGGTGCCGGTGTGGTGCAGATGACGCCGCTTTTGCTTTCCAGTTCTTCCAATGCATGTTGGGTGCCCAGATCGTCGGCCCCGAGATTGGATTTGCTGGCCTTGCGGTAATTCGCAAAAGCCTGTCGGGTCCGGGGACCTGCAACCCCGTCAGCCCCACCGGCGCTGCATCCCAACGCGTTCAGGGCGGTTTGGGTGGCGCGCATGACCTCTTTGGAATCCGTGATCACTTTGGCGGCGGGTACGGGTTTTTCGGGTTTGGGCGCGGCGACAGGCTCACCCAGACCGGCGCGCAGCTGCAGGGCGATTTCATAGGTATAGTCGGTGGACTGGTCCGCGTATTTCTCAAGAAACGTGTCCAGAGCCGAGGCCGTGCCGACGGATCGGGCCAGTTCCAGATCGGCGCGCATTTTTTCGACTGGTCGAGGCGCAATCTCGGCACCGGGCACAGTTCCAACGGCGGGCGTAAAGTAGAACTCACCCAGCAACTCGTCATAATACGCTGGAATCTGAGTATGTTGCACGGTTCGGGACAAATCCCGCACCTCGCGCCGAAGGTCGGCTACCATGCTGCGCAGTTCCAGCCCCGGCTCGCTCAGGCGCGGCAGAAGGGCGCGGGTGAAGACCGAGTTCGGCTCGGCCTCGTCATCGTGCAACCGGTCCAGGGCCATCTGGCCCGCGCCGGCTGAGAATATCACGAACATCCCCTGCGGCGCGTTGATCCGGCCCAGACCGCGCGTGCCGCCGATGCTGCGCCCGGCGGTGGTTTCAAACGGGTTGTCGCGGCAAGCGTCGATGATCGCGATCGAGGTCCGCGCCCCGGTGGCCCGCACCCGGTCCAGCAGGTTCGACAGCGCGATGGATTCGGATTTGACGAAATCCGTTTCGCCAGACGAGGGCGTTTCGATATCGGTGGGCAGAAGATAGTTCTCACCGTCAATTTCGACCCCGTGACCGGCGAAGAAGACGAAGGCTGTATCTCCGGCCTCAAGCCGCGAGGTAAACTCGGAAATCCGTTGGTTCATGCCTCGCCGGTCAAGGTTCAGCCCTTCGATGGTTTCAAACCCAAGGCCGCGAAGGCGCTGCGACACGGCCTCGGCATCGGCCACAGCCTTTTGCAGGGTCGACACCGAATCGTACTGGTTATTGCCGATGACCAACGCTAGCCTCTCTTGCGCCCAAAGCGGCGCGGCAAGCATTGTGAAACAAATAACCCAAAACCATCTCATCTTGGCAGCCTTCCCAACGTCAATCTATGCGAAACATAGCGATATATTGCCCGATCGTTCAGTGATTTCGGTTACAGTCACGATATTCCCTGCGAATGGATGAAAGCATGTGATCGTAGCTTTTAAAGCTGGCTTGTTTATGATCGCGCGACATGAGCAGTTTTGGGGGGAACACCAAATGATCAGGCTTTGTTTCGCGGCGGTTGCCGCATGTGCGCTTTGTGGCTCGGCGCTGGCCGAGGGGCTTCTTGGAAACCTGAAAAAAGGCGCTGAACAGATTGGGCAGACTGTCGGCAAAGGGGTAGATGCGGTTGGGAATACCGTCGACTCTACAGCCGATCTGGTCACAAACGAAGCGACGGCAGAGGAAACCCGCGCCAAGCTGGATCTTATGGCGGATGAGGTGCTCGCGCAGTTGTTGGCCGAAAATCCCGAAGCGGATGCGCTGTATCAGGTCAGCGCTGGATATGCGGTGTTCGATTCCCGCAAGGTCACGATTTTTCCCGTCTCAGCAGGGTATGGTCGCGGTGTGGCGGTGTCGATGGAAACCGATCAGCACACCTACATGAACATGGGTACAGGCGGGGTCGGCGCGGCGGTTGGCATCGGTGGTTTTGAGACCAAGTTCGTCATCCTGTTCGAAACAACGGCGGATTTGGAGAAATTTATCGCACACGGCTATGACGCCACAGCGGAAACCGGGGCGATGTATGGAGACGATAGCAGCGCCGATACCATCAGGTTCACCGATGGACGATCGTTCTTTGTTCTCAGTAAAAAAGGCTGGCGCGTTTCTGCCGGAGCCTCTGGCACAAAATACTGGAAATCGCCGGAACTGAACTGAGGCTCAGCCGGAACAGCTTGCGCCGCCCAACACGCAGAATTTGGCGCAATGGGGGTGGTTCAGGTGCACGTCTGCCTCGGCCTCGGCAAGGGTCGAGCCCATCTCGAACTCGGGCGAATAGGGCAGCAGGGTGCAGGCCAGAACCGCAGGCCTGTCCGCGCCTTTGCGTTTGACGACCATGCGCGCGTTCGAACACATCACGGCGCTTGGGGATTTGTCGAGGATACCCCAGCAGGCGGTGGTGATTTCGGGCACTTCGACGGTCTCGTCCATCTCGGGGAACAGGACGGTCTGGCCCGGATTGTTGGCGTCGATGTCAAAGTCATGTTCGGCGAAGAATGCAGCGTAGCCTTTACGGCTGTCCGAGTCCGTGTCGCCCCAAACGGTGCGCCCGGCGACGGCCATGTTGAAGCCGTTGTCGCGCAACCACTCCATCCCCGTCAGAGTCTTTTCGAAGCTGCCAGCACCGCGTTCTTCATCGTGCAGGTCGGGGCGATAGTGATCGACCGAAATCCGCAGGGTAAGCTTGTCATTGTAGTCGCGCTGCAGATCCAGTAGCCCTTCGCGCATTTTCCGGCGCATCATGGGCTGCATCGCGTTGGTCAGGATCAGAACCTTGTACCCCCGTGCCAACGCCGCGCGGGTCATCTCGATGAACTCGGGGTTCATGAAGGGCTCGCCACCCGTGAAACCGATCTCGCGGATGGGCCAGTTGCGCTGTTCGATTTGGTCCAGATAATCCGAGACTTCTTCGGCGGTGATATAAACCAGCGCATCGTTGGTCGGACTGCTGGCGATATAGCAGTTCACGCATTCGATGTTGCACAACGTGCCGGTGTTGAACCAGAGCGTTTCGGGATTTGTCAGCGCAACCGAGGCCCGGGTTTGGCCATCCGCTGTCACCATTTTGTTTTGAAACTTGCCGACATTAGCAAGCTGAGGGGCGTTGTCTTTCATTCCCGCATCCGGTTCTTTGACGTCATGCCTCTGACTTAGTCGTTTGCGATGGAATTGGTAAGGGCCTCAGGCCGGTCCTGACAGAGTTTTGATGGGCAGAAAATAGCGGACATGATTGCGCTAACATTGGACATGGCGATGGGGGCAAGGTAAGGACAACTCATGGTTTCTCGCGTCATACCCGTTGATCCATTCGATCTGGTCATTTTCGGCGGCACCGGTGATCTGGCGCAGCGAAAGATCCTGCCCGCTTTGTTTCGCAGGTATTGCGCGGGTCAGTGGCCGGATGACGCGCAAATTATCGGTGCGGCGCGCGGGGATCATACACCGGACGCCTTTCGCAAGATGGTCGCCGATTCGCTGGGCCAGCATGCGCCCCGGCGGGCAAAGGACAGCGACGCGCTGAACGGATTCCTGCAGCGGATCGACTACGTGCCGCTGGACGCAATGGCCGGGGATGGGTGGGGCGACCTGGCCGAAAAGCTGCGGGACAACCGCATTCGCGCGTTCTATTTCTCGGTCGGCCCCGGCCTGTTCGGCCCTTTGGCCGAGCGGATCAGGCTGCACGATCTGGCCTCGGACCAGGCGCGGATCGTGGTGGAAAAACCGTTCGGTCATGATCTGGAAAGTGCGCGGGCACTGAACGCGACGCTGGCGGCGCATTTCGATGAAAGCCAGATTTACCGCATCGACCATTATCTGGGTAAGGAAACTGTTCAGAACCTGATGGCGGTTCGCTTCGGAAACATGCTGTTCGAACCGTTGTGGAACAGCCAGTATGTCGACCACATCCAGATCACCGTCGCCGAAACCGTGGGTGTCGACGGGCGCGAGGACTATTACGAACGCGCTGGCGCGATGCGGGACATGATGCAGAACCACCTGATGCAGCTGCTCTGCCTGATCGCAATGGAACCGCCTGCCAAGTTTGACCCCGACGCAGTGCGGGACGAGAAGCTGAAAGTGATCCGGGCGCTGGATCAGGTTGAACCCCATCACATCGTGCGCGGTCAGTTCGCGGCAGGCTCGGACGGGCCGGGCTATCGCGACACCGTGGGCAATCCGCGCTCGACCACCGAAAGCTATGTGGCGCTGCGGGCGCATGTCAGCAACTGGCGGTGGGCGGGCACCCCGTTCTATCTGCGCACCGGCAAGCGGCTGGTGGCGCGGTCGTCGGTCATCAATGTGATGTTCAAGGACGCGCCGCATTCGATCTTTGGGGCAGACGCCGGGCGGCATGCCAACGTGCTGTCGATCCGCTTGCAACCGAACGAGGGGATCACCTTGAAGGTGACCATCAAAGAACCCGGTCAGGGCGGGATGCGGTTGGTTGACGTACCTTTGGACATGAGCTTTGCCGAAGCGCTCGGGCCCGAAAATCAGGACCCGCCCGATGCCTACGAACGGCTGGTGATGGACGTGATCCGGGGCAACCAGACCCTGTTCATGCGCGGGGACGAGGTCGAGGCCGCCTGGGCCTGGACCGATCCGATCATCGCGGGCTGGCAGGCGCGCGGTGATGTGCCCAAACCTTATGACAGCGGCAGTACAGGCCCCGGCGACGCCGAACTGCTGATGAAACGAGACGGTCGCCGCTGGCAGGGAATAAATCCATGAAAATTCAGGAATACGCCGACCAGGACATGTTGGCCATTGATGTCGCAAATGCGCTTGCCGGAGAGCTGGAGGCCGCGTTGCTGCACCACGACAAGGTCGCATTGGCCGTTCCGGGCGGCACGACTCCGGGTCCGGTGTTTGACGTGTTGTGCGCCGCTGACCTGGACTGGGACCGCGTGCGCGTTTTGCCAACAGACGAACGTTGCGTGCCTGCCGACAGCGACCGGTCGAATGAACGCCTGATCCGAGAGAGGTTGCTGACCAACCGGGCCTCGGTTGCGGAATATGTTCCTTTGTACGTGCCGGGTTCCGCCCCTGAATCGGCTTTGGCGGAAATCGAATCCCTGATCGCTCCGGTCATGCCGCTGTCGGTTCTGGTGCTGGGAATGGGTGAGGATATGCACACCGCGTCGCTGTTCCCGGGGATGGAGGGAATACAGGCTGCGTTGGATGCGCATGCGCCGATGCTGGCGGTGGCCCGGACCGATGTTCAACCCGAACCGCGCATCACCCTGACCGCGCCGGTTTTGGATGGGGCCTTGTCGAAACACCTGATCATCTATGGTGCTGCAAAACGCGAGGCCTTGGAACGCGCTATGTCTCTGCCACCTGAACAGGCGCCGATCGCGGCGGTGCTGAGCAGCATGACGGTACATTGGGCGGAGTAGGACCATGCAACTGGACACGTTGAAATCTCTGGCCGCATCTCAGCAAGACCGGCGCTTGCTCGACTTGTTCGATGCCGATCCGAACAGGGCGCAAGGCTTCTCGGCCTCGACCGGTGATTTGCTGTTCGACTATTCGAAAACGCAGATTGATCATGCGGTGCGCGACGCCCTGATCCGGTTGTGCGACGAGGCCGATCTGGCGGGGCGGCGCGAGGCGATGTTCACCGGCCAGAAGATCAATGAAACCGAAGGGCGCGCCGTGCTGCACACCGCGCTGCGCAATCTGGATGGCGGCGCGGTTCAGGTCGATGGACAAAACGTCATGCCGGAGGTTCTGGACACTCTGCAGCGGATGCGGGTCTTCGCCGAAGAGGTGCGCGGCGGGGCGGTTACCGGGGCAGGGGGCAGTTTCACCGATGTTGTGAATATCGGTATAGGCGGCTCCGATCTGGGGCCGGTGATGGCGACCCATGCTTTGGCTCCGTATCACGATGGGCCGCGGCTGCACTATGTATCGAACGTGGACGGGGCGCATATCGCGGATACGTTGCGGCAGTTGGACCCGACGCGGACGCTGGTGATCGTGGCCTCGAAAACCTTCACCACGATTGAGACCATGACCAACGCGCGCAGCGCGCGGGCTTGGATGACGGATGGCGGCGGGGACCCGTCCGCACAATTCGCCGCCGTCTCCAGCGCGCTGGACAAGACGCAGGCCTTCGGCATCCCCGAGGCGCGCGTGTTCGGTTTCGCCGATTGGGTCGGAGGGCGATACTCGGTCTGGGGCCCGGTTGGCCTGCCGGTGATGATTGCCGTCGGCTCTAACGCATTTGATGCGTTCCTGCGCGGTGGTCAGGCGATGGACTTGCATTTCCGGTCTGCCGAATGGGCTGAGAACGTCCCCGTCATGCTGGCCCTCGTCGGGGTCTGGCACCGTCAGGTTCTGGGCCACACCAGCCGGGCCGTTCTACCTTACGATCAACGCTTGCTGCGACTGCCTGCGTATTTTCAGCAGTTAGAGATGGAATCGAACGGCAAGTCCGTCGCGATGGATGGTAGCGCGCTGACCGTGCCATCTGGCCCGGTGGTTTGGGGCGAACCCGGCACAAACGGGCAGCACGCCTTCTACCAACTGATCCATCAGGGGACCGACGTGATCCCCTGCGAATTCATGGTCGCAGCAGAGGGCCACGAGCCCGAATTGGCCCATCATCACCGCCTGTTGCTCGCCAATTGTCTGGCGCAATCCGAGGCGCTGATGCGTGGACGCTCGCTCGACGAGGCGCGTGCCCGCATGGCCGAGAAAGGGCTGCAAAGCGAAGAACTGGAACGGCAGGCGCGCCACCGTGTGTTTCCGGGGAACCGGCCGTCAACGACCTTGATCTACCCCCAACTCACCCCGTTTGTTCTGGGCCAGATTATCGGCCTGTATGAGCACCGTGTGTTTGTCGAAGGCGTTCTGTTGGGCATCAACTCGTTCGATCAGTGGGGCGTGGAATTGGGCAAGGAACTCGCGACCTCATTGGGTCCGATTGTGGATGGGGACGAAAACGCCAGCGATAAGGACGGATCGACCGCCGCGTTGGTGGATTATGCTTTGCGCCATCGCGGCTGACCGCATTCTTATATTGTCAGAAAATTGAAACATTGGCAGGCTCGCGACCAAGGCAGACCGGCGCAGCCACGCGCTGACGATGGGAGGAATGTCCATGCTGGGACAGATGATGACGCAGCCCTTGCTGATTTCGTCGCTGATTGATCACGCCGAACGCTATCACGGTCAGACCGAGATCATCTCGGTTGAAACAGACGGCACTGTGGCTCAGACCAACTGGGCCGGGATTGCGCGCAACGCGCGCCGGATGGGTTCTGCGCTGGTGAAGCTGGGCTTGAAGCCGCAGGATCGCGTCGGCACGCTGGCCTGGAACAACCGTCGGCATTTGGAGATCTACTACGCGGTCTCGGGCGCGGGCTTTGTCTGTCACACGATCAACCCGCGCCTGTTCCCGGAACAACTGACCTATATCATCAACCACGCGCAGGACCGGGTTCTGTTCTTTGATGCAACCTTCCTGCCTCTGGTCGCCGCTCTGCAAGAGCATCTGACCGAGGTGCAGCATTTTGTGCTGATGGGGGCCCGGGACGAGGCCGCGCTGTCTCAGGTGCCGGGGCTGATCTTCTTTGATGAACTGATTGAAACCGGCGATGAAGGTTTTGCGTGGCCCAGCTTTGATGAAAACACGGCCTCGAGCCTGTGTTACACATCGGGTACGACGGGGCATCCCAAGGGTGTTCTTTATTCACACCGATCTACGTTGCTGCACAGCTTTGCGTCGAACACCCGCGATGTGATCGGCTATTCCGCCATGGATGTGGTGATGCCTGTGGTGCCAATGTTCCACGTCAACGCCTGGGGCTCTCCCTATGCCTGCGCCATGTCCGGTTCAAGAATGGTGCTGCCGGGGCCGGACCTGCATGGCGAGGCGCTGGTCAATCTGATCGACACCTACGGCGTGACGCTGGCGATGGGTGTGCCTACTATCTGGCAAGGCCTACTGGCCCATGCCGGAACATGCGGCACCAAGCTTGAAAGCCTTAACCGCACGGTGATCGGCGGCGCGGCGTGCCCGCCCTCGATGATCGAAACTTTCCGTGAGACCTACGGTGTTGACACCGTCCACGCCTGGGGGATGAGTGAAATGAGCCCGCTGGGCACCACGAACTACCCCATGGCCAAGCATCTTGAGATGCCGATTGAGGCCCAGCACAAGCTGCGCGAAAATCAGGGGCGTCCGCCCTTTGGGGTCGAGTTGAAGATCGTCGACGACGACGGTAACGACCTTCCGCATGACGGCGAGACGCAGGGCGACCTGATGGTGCGTGGCCACTGGGTTCTGGACAGCTACTTCCACTTGCAGGATGAGGGCTTGCTGCAAGACGGCTGGTTCGCCACCGGAGACGTGGCGACCCTTGACCCCGATGGCTACATGACGATCCGCGACCGGTCCAAGGACATCATCAAATCGGGCGGCGAATGGATCAGTTCGGTCGAGCTAGAGAACATCGCCGTCGCGCACCCCAAACTCGCCACGGCAGCCGTTGTGGGCGTCCCGCACCCGAAATGGGACGAACGCCCGCTGCTGGTCGCGGTGAAAGCCGAAGGTGAGGATCCGACCGAAGACGAACTGCTGGCCTTTTTCGATGGCAAAATCGCCAAATGGCAGGTGCCGGATAAAGTTGTCTTTGTGGACGCACTGCCGCTGAACGCAACGGGTAAGGTGTTGAAACGTACCCTGCGTGCGGATTTCGAAAGTGCCTTAACTGGCTAGGGTTAAAGGGGAAAATGGCTCCGGCGGTAGGGATCGAACCTACGACCAATTGATTAACAGTCAACTGCTCTACCGCTGAGCTACGCCGGAACGGTTCGCGCCGTATAGCAACCAGATTTCGCGGCGTCCAGAGGGTGGCGGGATGTTTTTTCGGCGATAAAAAACCGGCCTTAGCCAAAGCTAAGAAAATGGGTTCAACTGCTTGGGAAATCTGGCTCCGGCGGTAGGGATCGAACCTACGACCAATTGATTAACAGTCAACTGCTCTACCGCTGAGCTACGCCGGAACTGAGGGGCATATAACAACCCGGATTTTCGGCGTCCAGAGGGGAAAGGCGGGATTCGAGAAAATTTTCTTCGGGTCATGCAGTGCGGTGAAATACGGCAGTTGCAGACAGAGGGCCGTTTGGCGTCACCTGAGATTTTCCTGTCAGATCAACAAGGTGGGCGAAGACGTTGCGCTCGGCTGCGGGCAGAAGGGCGGCTGGGGTGTCGGTGTAGATCCGCTCGGCAAGTTGACGGGCGGTGCCGGGGGCCTGTTCCAAGGCTGCCAGAATTTGCGCCTCGCGCCCCAACCGGTGCTGAATCAGCCAGTCGAGCCGCCCCGCAGGGTCGGTGATCGGTGCGCCGTGCCCGGCATGGAAGACGGACCAGTCTCGCGCCCGCAGGCGGCGGCAGGCGGCCATGAAATCGGTCAGGTCCCCGTCAGGGAGCGAGACCAGTGAACTGGCCCAGCCCATCACGTGATCTGCGGTGAAGCAGGTATCGCCCCAGGCCAGGGCGATGTGGTTGCCCAGATGGCCAGGTGTGTGGATGACCTCTAGCTGCCAGTCATCGCCTTTGATCACCTGTGAATCTGCGACCTCGATATCCGGGCGGAACGCGGTGTCGATGCCCTCGCCACCTCCGGCCAGACCGTTGTGGGCCAGTTGGGTCATGACGTCGCTGCGCCCAGCTTCAGGCCCGCCAAACGCCAGAACCGGAGCACCTGTCCGAGCCGACAGAGGGCCAGCCAGTGGCGAGTGATCCAAATGGCTGTGCGTGACGATGATGTGGCTGATCCGTTGCCCGGGCTGCAGCGCGTCCAGAATCGCCTGCAGATGCGCGTCGTTCAGCGGACCGGGGTCGATCACGGCGATGTCCCGGTCCCCGAGCAGATAGGTGTTGGTGCCGCGATAGGTCATGGGCGATGGGTTCGGTGCAAGAATACGACGCAGCCGGGGTTGCAATTCAATCGCCTGACCCGGCGGCGGGTTGAAATCGTCAGGGGCCTGCATTCTTGTCCTCTTCCTCTCGCCGGGGCAGCCCGTTAGGTTTAGCCTATGTCGTCGCAATGGCTCAAACCCTATATGCCGCGCAGCCTGTACGCACGGGCCGCATTGATTCTGGTTCTGCCGGTGATCGTGCTACTGTTGGTGGTCGGAAATGCCTTCCTGCAGCGGCATTTAGAGGATGTGACAGCGCAGATGGTCCGCGCGACCGTGCGCGAGGTCGATCTGATCACCAACGCCATGGCCGATGTGGAAACGCAGCAGCAGGCGCTGGCCGCCGTGCGCCCCGATCTGGCTGCTTTGGAAATGAAGGTGCGTTTTCTGGGGCTCAACGAAATGCCGGATATCGGCAAACGGCGGTGGTACGATTTCATCGCCCCGCAGGTCGAAATGGACTTGCACTCTCAACTGCCTGACCTGCAGGCCGTGGCGTTGCCCAGCGGTGCGGACGTCCGGTTGTATATCCGGACACATCTGGGCCTGCTCGAACTGACCTTTGACAGGCGACGTTTGTCGCCGACGGCCCCACATCAGTTGATGGTGACGATGGTGTTCTTTGCCATTGTCATGACCTCAATCTCATTCCTTTACATGCGCAACCAGTTGCGCCCGATCACCCGTTTGGCCAACGCGGCGCAGGCGTTTGGGCGGGGGCGCGTCGTTCCCTACACACCCGGTGGCGCGATTGAGGTGAGAGCCGCCGGAAATGCGTTCCTGGATATGCGCGCCCGGATCGAACGGCAGATTGAGCAGCGCACGCTGATGTTGTCCGGTGTCAGCCACGATTTGCGCACCCCGCTGACGCGCCTGAAGCTTGGCCTGTCGATGTTACCCGAGGACGAAGCAGCGCCCTTGCAGCAAGATGTCACAGAGATGCAGTCGCTTCTGGACGCGTTTCTGGAGTTTTCCCGAGGTGCCGCCGAAGGTGCCCCCGAAGAGGTCGAGCCCGAGGCCTTTCTGCGTCAGATCGTCGACGACGCGCAGCGGGCCGGTTATCAGGCCGAACTGGTCAGTGTTCAGGGCGAGGGTACCGCAACTTTTCGCCCCACAGCCATCCGCCGCGCCGTTGAAAACCTGATCGGAAACGCGGTCCGGTATGGCAGCAAGGCGGAGGTCAGCCTGACCCTCAGCGCCAGATCAATGCGCATCCGGGTCGAGGATGACGGCCCCGGCATCCCGCCCGAGCAGCGCACCGAAGCCGTCAAACCCTTTACCCGGCTGGACCCGGCCCGCAATCAGAACAAGGGCAGCGGCGTGGGCCTTGGGCTGGCCATCGTAGCCGACATCGCCCGCGCGCATGGCGGGACATTGCGACTGGCTGAAAGCGAGCGGCTGGGCGGTTTGTGTGCGGATATCGTGATCGGGCGGTAGTCTCCGGTTTCGATCAAGAAGTGCTCTCGAAACCTGTATAAGTATTTGGTTTTATTATCACCATGCGAGCCGCTGCCGGACATGGCATCAGTTTTCAGGGAAAAAGAGAGCGCCGAAATCCGTTTGGAGGCTCATCAAAAGAATGACAAGCGTCAAGAGCACCAAGGTAACAGCGAAGCAGAAGTTGCCCCAGAAGACGGAAGTCTGGATCGTTTTCATCTGCCCCTGATTTCGATCCTTACGGAACGCTGTGCTGTGGCAGATAAAGGCAGTCAGAGCAAAGATGATCGCCATCAAAAAGAAGGCAACCGAAAGCAAAAGCCAGAGTTGATCTGAAATCGCTTCATGGATTTCGTACCACAGCAGCGATCCCAACAAGAATTGAAGAAAGGCGACGAGGAACCAGATGCGGAGCAGAGATTTTGCGACCACAAAACCGAACCTTCGGGCGGAATAGCTGGCCGCAGTAGCGGCCCACGCAAACATCAACGCAACAAATGCCGCCCCGCCATAGACCATCGCTCCAAAGGCGGTGTGCCCGGCTCTCCAAACGTGCCCGGTAAGGTAATCCGACGGAGCTCGGGACCCAAGAGCCACAACTATCAATATCGCCAGGACGCCAGCAAACGGTACCGCCAGCAGGAAAACCCGGTTCAAAAGCGTGACCAATCCGAGAGTGATGACATCCTTGCGCTGCGCACCTATTCGGCTGCGCAAGGTTGCCTCCAACGCGTCAATGCTGTGACCTTTCCCAGCCTCAAGATCCTCGGAACGAAGGTTGTGTGTCTCGAATTCGCTGAACGGCTCTATAACCTCGTCGCTGTCGATCGCGATCGGTATCAGCTTGTTCTCGAAATAGGCGAGGCCGGATTCGGCGATCTGCCAGGGCGAGGGCTTTTCTGGAAAGATGGCAAGCATCAAGTGCGCGTCCAGAACGGATCGCCTGATCTCTTCGCGGAACTTTCGGCCCGCGGTGATCTGTTCGCTCATCCAGACCGACAGGCCCCGGGCATCCAGTATGTCGCGCAGAATGTGCGCGGCTTTCTCGGTTTCCTTGCTCCAGGCAATAAAGACCACGGCCTTGGGCGAGAAGTAGCTTCTTGCGGCAGGCTTTTCAGTTGCTGTCATTTCGGCCCCCTCACGTAAAACCGCGCTGCACGCGCGATGAGTACATGGCTGCCAATCAGAATAGCGTATTTCGGGCCATTTTGCCCGTGCGGCGACCAGCGGGTGCGTCCACGCTTGGAAATGGGGTCTGGAAGTCAGCTCGGACAGCAGTAGGAAGCTTCCATTACGTAGGGAAATCAACGATCTGGCGGTTCTTCTGGTAGGCCCGGAGGGACTCGAACCCCCAACCAAAGCGTTATGAGCGCTCTGCTCTAACCAATTGAGCTACAGGCCCGCCTGAGCGCCTTGGGTATCACGGTGAACGCCCGCGTCAAGCCTGACCGTTGCAACATGTTGCACAATCGACTAACCCGCCCGCAAAGCATTCAAAAGGGATTGGCAATGACAGCGGGCAAGAACGGAATCACCTATGCCGATGCGGGCGTGGATATCGATGCAGGCAACGCGTTGGTAGACCGGATCAAGCCCGCGGCCAAGCGCACCAACCGGCCCGGAGTGATGAGCGGTCTGGGTGGTTTCGGTGCGCTGTTTGACCTAAAGGCCGCCGGGTATGACGACCCGATCCTTGTGGGGGCGACCGACGGGGTCGGCACAAAGCTGCGGATCGCGATTGATACCGGCGTGGTGGATGGCGTTGGCATTGATCTGGTGGCGATGTGCGTGAATGACTTGATCTGTCAGGGGGCCGAACCGCTGTTCTTCCTTGACTACTTCGCGACTGGCAAGCTGGACACCGATACCGCTGCGCGGATCATCGAAGGGATTGCCGAAGGCTGCGCGCAGTCTGGCTGCGCCCTGATCGGCGGTGAAACGGCTGAAATGCCGGGCATGTATCCCGATGGCGATTTCGATCTGGCCGGGTTCTCGGTCGGGGCGATGGAACGTGGCGGCGACCTGCCGGATGGCGTTCAGGCGGGCGATGTGCTGCTGGGGCTGGCGTCGAACGGGGTGCACTCGAACGGATACTCACTGGTGCGCAAGCTGGTGGAGATATCGGGCCTGAACTGGGATGATGCCTCGCCCTTTGGCGAGGGGTCGTTGGGTGAGGCGTTGCTGACGCCGACGCGCCTGTATGTGAAGCCCGCTCTGGCCGCGATCCGGGCAGGGGGCGTGCATGCGTTGGCCCATATTACCGGCGGCGGCCTGACCGAAAACCTGCCGCGTGTTCTGCCCGAAGGGCTGGGCGCGCAGATCGACCTTAACGCCTGGAACCTGCCGCCGGTCTTTGGCTGGATGGCGCAGACCGGCGGGATTGCCGAGGCAGAGATGCTCAAGACCTTCAACTGCGGCATTGGCATGATCGTCGTCTGTGCCGAGGATCGGGCAGATGACCTGGCGGGTCTGCTGTCCGCGGCGGGCGAAACCGTCTCGCGCATCGGGGCCGTGAGGGACAACCCCGGCGTCGCCTATTCGGGCAAGCTGTTGTGAGCCACAAGCGCGTCGCGATCCTGCTTTCGGGTGGCGGGTCCAACATGGTGTCGCTGGTCGACAGCATGCAAGGTGACCACCCGGCGCGGCCCTGTCTGGTGCTGTCGAATGACCCGCAGGCCGGGGGGCTGAAGAAGGCGGCGGATCGGGGCATCGCAACGGCAGTTGTCGACCATCGCCCCTTCAAGGGCGACCGAGCGGCGTTTGAAGCCGAACTGCTGAAACCGTTGCTTCAGGCGCAACCGGATATCGTCTGTCTGGCCGGCTTCATGCGGGTTCTCACCGGCGATTTCGTCCGACAATTTCAGGGGAGAATGCTGAATATTCACCCCTCGCTGTTGCCAAAATACAAGGGGTTGCGCACCCATGCCCGCGCGATTGAGGCGGGTGACGCGGAACATGGCTGTACCGTGCACGAGGTGACTGCCGCTCTGGATGACGGCCCAATTCTGGGTCAGGCCCGTGTAAACATTGAATCCGGCGACACGCCCGATGCCTTGGCGGCCCGCGTTCTGGTGTGGGAACACAAGCTGTACCCCGCCGTCTTGCGCCATTTTGCGAATGGAGACAGGTCGCCTGTTCTGCTGCCCTGATCGCCCGAGGGTGATTTACACTTGGCCGCTATTCGTCCTATGGTCGCGCTTACCGCTCGGGACGAGGAAAAATCGGGCAAACCCCAAGAACAAAAGCAAGACTAGTACGGCGCATGAAAACCCTGACGACGACGCAAGAGCTGGCCGATTTCTGCAAGGCCGCTTCGGACCATCCCTATGTCACTGTAGATACCGAGTTCCTGCGCGAACGCACCTATTACTCGAAGCTATGTTTGGTGCAACTTGCCGTCCCGTCCGAGGGTGAAGGCAACGCGGTTCTGGTTGATCCTTTGGCCGATGGGCTGTCACTGGACCCGCTTTATGACCTGTTCCGGGATGAAAGCGTGGTCAAAGTGTTCCACGCCGCACGGCAGGATCTTGAGATTTTCTGGGTCGAGGCTAACGTTTTCCCCAAACCGCTGTTCGACACGCAGGTCGCCGCGATGGTCTGCGGCTTTGGCGAGCAGGTCGGGTACGAGACGCTGGTACGCAAGATTTGCAAGCAGGGGGTGGACAAAACCTCGCGCTTTACCGACTGGTCGCGGCGTCCTCTGACGGATGCGCAGAAAACCTATGCGCTGGCGGATGTGACCCATCTGCGAAAAATCTACGAACATCTGGCGGCGGAACTGGAAAAGACGCGCCGCAGCCATTGGGTGGCCGAGGAACTGCATATTCTGACCCAGTCCGGCACCTATGACATCCAGCCCGCCGATGCGTGGAAGCGGATCAAAACCCGGACCAACTCGGCCAAGTTTCTGGCGGTCGTGCGCGAGTTGGCGCATTTCCGTGAAGCCTATGCGCAGGAAAACAACGTCCCCCGCAACCGGGTTTTCAAGGATGATGCGCTGATCGAACTGGCCTCGACCAAGCCCAAATCGCAGTCCGACCTTGGCGGGTCCCGCCTGTTGCTGCGCGAGGCGCGCAAGGGCGCGATTGCCGATGGCATTCTGACTGCGGTCAAAAAAGGCGTGAATTGCCCTGCGGATGATCTGCCCCGGGTCGACAACAGCCGTGACAAGCTGAAGGTCAATCCGGCGCTGGCGGATTTGCTGCGGGTCCTGCTGAAATCAAAAACCGAAAGCTCGGGCGTCGCCGCCAAGCTGATCGCTACAAGCGCCGAACTGGATCAAATCGCGGCGGGTGAGCGCGCGGTTCCGGCCATGTCCGGCTGGCGGTTCGAGGTTTTTGGCGAAGACGCGCTGAAACTTTGCGAAGGCAAGATCGCCCTGGCGGCAAAAGGGCAGGCGGTCAAGGTCGTCGCGCTTTAACGCCGCCGCGATTCCAGCGCGTTTTGCTGCCCGACAACGCGCACAAGCCGAACGCTTTCCAATTCCTGCCTTGAGATATTGATGGCGTCCGACACCATGCGTGTCCGCTCGGACCCCTGCGCGGTCTGATAGTTGGGGTAGTTCACGCGGAATGTGTATTCCAGAACGCCGTTCTTTTCGTTCTCTTCCGACGGCACCAGAACCAGCCGTGCGTTATAGGCCCCCTGACGCTGCGCGGTGCCCGAGACATAAACGATCGCGCCCGTGGGCGTTGGATCAATGCGCAACTCGTCAATCTTGGCAATCGGAATGCTTGTGTCTTCCGCGTCGGGTCGCGTAAACAAGCCGCCGCCCTGGCTTTGCTGGGGCACAAGCAGGTTTGGATCGTCGGGCGATACTTCGACCGGCGCAGAGGTGCTTGAGCCGAACCAGTTTGACGGGTTCACCCGCGAGTCGCGCCAGCCGCTGCAGGCAGATAGGGTCAACGTGGCGAAAACGAGAACAGAAACAGATTTTTGCATGGACCCACGGCTATTGGCACTCATTCAGGCAATGGGTTAGCGCATATTCCGTGCCTTGAAAAGCCACGCCAGGGGCTGGACAGGGGGTGATCCTAGGCATAGGTCACAAATTGTGAACGAAACGGAAGGACCGCCGCATCATGGCAACGCCCGCCTTTGAAGACATCGTAGAGGATTTCGAGTTTCTGGAGGACTGGGAAGACCGGTACCGCCACGTGATCGAGCAGGGCAAAGCGATGGAGCCGCTGGACGATGCCTTCAAAGTGCCGGCCACCAAGGTGCATGGCTGCGCCAGCCAGGTCTGGCTGCATCCGGTGATCGAAGGTGGCGAGTTCCGCTTCGACGGCGACAGCGACGCGCTGATCGTGCGGGGGCTGATCGCGGTTCTGAGGTCGCTTTACAATGGCCTGCCCGTGGCCGAAGTGCCAAAGGTAGATGCCGGAGGCGAACTGGCGCGGCTTGGACTGAATGATCATCTGTCCGCGCAGCGCTCCAACGGGTTGCGTGCCATGATCGAACGCATTCGTGAGGTGGCGCAGGAAAACGCCTGATCCTGCACTCGGGTCAGTCCTGAGCGCCGCGTGTGGCCCAATCCGCCAGAGTGACCTCAAGATCGCCATACCCTGTCAGCCGACGTTCAAAGGCAAGACCCATCCGATCCGCAATCTCTTCTGCCCGCGCAGTTAATTCGGGGTCATCTAGCTGCGCCTGATAGACCACTTTGGTGTAATTGCCGAAATACATATCCCGCAGCTCGGGGTGCCGGTCCAAGCCCATCGGTTTCCAGACAAACGCATCGAACTGCCGGGCGAGAAAATCCGTAAGGTAGAAGGCGGTGATTTCGTCTTCCCCACGGTCCGCGAACGCCTCGTTGCCCTCGAAGAAGGAATAGCAGTGCGGGCCTTTGATCATCTCGACCCCCAGACGTTCACACGCGTTTTGCAACAGTCCTCCGGTGCCGCAATCGGCGTAGACGACGAAGATCTGATCGTACTGGTTGCGGTGCTTTTCCACGGCCTCTTCCACGGCCTGGGTAATCTTTTCTGGGTGGATATGCAGGATCGCGGGAAGGCAGGTCAGCGCCATGTGATCCCAGCCGTTACGCTTTTTGATATCCAGAATCTCACGCGCCAGAGCGCCACAGGCCAGCAACAGGATCTGGCCTTTCTTGCCCTGTTCCTGAAAACCATCAGTCGTCAGGCTGGCGTCATCCGGCAAGTGGTCCTGTGGCATTTGAACGTCCTCTTTCTGGTCGCTTGCGCGGAAACGAAAAAGGCCGCCCGGTGACGAGCGGCCCTTGAACGACTTTTGCGTACCGTCAGCCCGCCAGTTGGTTGTGCTTGCGCGACACGAAATCCTTTGCCATTTCCACCGCCACAGCGGCGTCACGGCAATACCCGTCGGCACCGATGGCCTTGCCGAATTCTTCGTTCAGGGGCGCGCCGCCTACCAGAACGATATAGTCATCCCGCAGGCCCTGTTCGACCATCGTGTCGATCACGACTTTCATATAGGGCATGGTGGTGGTTAGCAGGGCGGACATGCCCAGAATATCGGGTTGTTCGGCTTCCAGCGCTTCCAGATAGTTTTCGACGGGATTGTTGATGCCCAGATCGACGACCTCGAACCCTGCGCCTTCCATCATCATCGACACAAGGTTCTTGCCGATGTCGTGAATGTCGCCCTTAACGGTGCCGATCACCATCTTGCCGACACGCGGCGCGCCGGTTTCGGCCAGCAGAGGCTTCAGGATCGCCATGCCGCCCTTCATCGCGTTGGCGGCCAGCAGAACCTCGGGCACGAAAAGGATGCCGTCGCGGAAGTCATGGCCAACAATCGTCATGCCACCAACCAGCGCCTTGGTCAAAACATCGTAGGGCATCCATCCGCGTTCCAGCAGGATGTTCACGCCTTCTTCGATCTCTTCTTTCAGGCCATCATAAAGATCGTCGAACATCTGTTCGACAAGTTCTTCGTCGTTCAGTTCGGACAGGACGATGTCTTCTTCTTCAGACATGGGCATTTCCCTGAGCTGTGCGGGCCATAGCCCGTGGTGGCATTTTTTCCGTTTTGGCCAAAACGTCGCAGCCTGACTGTGACGATTGCGACCTCGGCGGTTTCGGGACCGACCTATACGTTACTTTATTTGGGCATTCGATGGAAACATATGCATGATCATCCTGCATTTGGCTCAGGATTCATCAACTTTCCGGGAAGGGTGGCTATTTGCACCGGACCCGCCGCGTGTTCTGCTGACCCCCGTTGAACCCCTTGTGCGATAAGCCGATTTCGCTTACCGTTGGACGAGAACAAAAAGCGAACATATAAATGACCCAACAGCCCAATATCCGTGGCCGGGGCACGGCGTCCAACGATGCTGGCCGGTTCGAACGGTTTGCCACCATCGCGGCGGATGACGGCTGGGATCTTGAGGAGGATCTGCCCCCGCTGCGCACCGAGGTTCGGGATGAAGTCGCGCGCAGCCTGATCACCTATAACCGCTCACCGGACCTGCCGTTCGACCGGTCGATCAATCCGTATCGGGGGTGCGAGCATGGGTGTGTTTATTGTTTCGCCCGACCAAGCCATGCCTATCTTGGCCTGTCCCCCGGTCTGGATTTTGAAACCCGCCTGATCGCACGACCAAACGCCGCCAACATTCTACGGAAGGAATTGTCAGCCAAATCCTACCGCGTCGCTCCCATCGCGTTGGGGACGAACACGGACCCGTACCAGCCGGTCGAGAAAACCCAACTGATCACAAGGTCATGCCTTGAGGTTTTGCGCGCTTTCAACCACCCAATTGCGATCGTGACCAAAGGCGCGCTGATCGAGCGGGATCTGGATATCCTCGCCGATATGGCCGCCAAAGGTCTGGCGCGGGTTGGGATTTCTCTGACAACACTGGATGCGGGCCTGTCGCGCCGGATGGAGCCGCGCGCGCCGTCGCCGCAGCGTCGATTGACCATGATCCGACGCTTGACCGGGGCAGGGGTGCCGGTCCGCGTGATGACCTCACCCATTATTCCGGGGCTCACGGATCATGAGCTGGAGGATTTGCTTCAGGCCGGAAAAGACGCCGGCGCAGATGCCGCCAGTTGGATCATGCTGCGCTTGCCGCGCGAGGTCTCGGCCCTTTGGCAGGAGTGGCTAGCAGCGCACGAACCGGCGCGCGCGGAAAAGGTCATGTCCCGGTTGCGCGACATGCATGGCGGGCGGGATTATGACCCGCGCTGGGGTCACAGAATGCGGGGCGAGGGCGAGTATGCCTGGATGGTCGCCAAGCGTTTCAAACTGGCGGTGAAACGGTTTGGACTGGCCACAAAGTCTGACCCTCTGCGGTGTGATCTGTTCGCGAAACCGCCGCAAACCGGAGATCAACTCAGCCTGTTCTGAAGTAAGAAGATCAAGGCCGCCCCCTGGTCAAAGCCTTTGCTTTTTCATGTTTTTCTAAAACCTGATTAATTTTTATCCGTTCGTGAACTCAATCACAGTTATTGCGGGCACGCTGGTTTACACCCCGAGGCAGAGGTAACTTGTAAGGAGAAAAAGATGGGGACCCCTAAGCAAATCGAAGCAGCAGCGAAGAAGATGCAGGCAGCAACGGCGGCCTATCACAAATCGCAGCAGGAGCTGGAGAAGGCCAACCGGGATTTGGTGAAATACGATTCCATCATAAAGGGCGGGAATATCTCGCAGATGGCCCCTGCGACAATTGAACTGTCAAAGATCGCGACCAAGCTCGGAACTCTGCACAAGAAGGTCATAGACAATAAGAAAAAGATGGATGAAGCGATCAAGGCGCTGTCCAAGGTTATGCCCAAATAGACAGTTTTTCTGCCAGAACGCGCCTGCCGCTCACGGGCCGTTGCAGGAACTCACACTAACCGTGGAAACAAAAAACCCCGCCGAATGGCGGGGTTTTGCGTTGCCTCTGATTGTGTCAGCGGTTTTCGATATCGACGTAGTCGCGCAGCGTCTCGCCCAGATACAACTGGCGCGGACGGCCGATCTTGTTCTGCGGATCGGCAATCATCTCTTTCCACTGGCTGACCCAGCCAACCGTACGCGACAGGGCGAAGATCGGCGTGAACATCGAGGTCGGGAAGCCCATCGCCTCAAGGATGATACCCGAGTAGAAATCGACATTCGGGAACAGCTTCTTCTCGGCGAAATACGGATCTTCCAGCGCTTCGCGTTCCAGTTCCTTGGCGACCTGCAGCTTGGGATTGTCCTCGATGCCCAGCAGATCGAGCACTTCGTCCGCCGATTGCTTCATCACCTTGGCGCGCGGGTCGAAGTTCTTGTAAACCCGGTGGCCAAAACCCATCAGGCGGAACGGATCGTTTTTGTCCTTGGCGCGCGCAATGTACTCCGGGATGCGATCGACGCTTCCGATCTCTTCCAGCATTTCCAGACAGGCCTGGTTGGCACCGCCGTGAGCCGGACCCCAGAGGCAAGCGATACCGGCCGCGATACAGGCAAACGGGTTCGCACCCGAGGACGACGCCAGACGCACGGTCGAGGTCGAGGCATTCTGTTCGTGGTCCGCATGCAGGGTAAAGATGCGGTCCATCGCGCGGCTGAGGATCGGATTAACCTCGTATTCCTCTGCCGGGACGCTGAAACACATGCGCAGGAAGTTCGACGCATAATCCAGATCGTTGCGGGGATACACGAAGGGCTGACCGGTGTGATACTTATAGGCCCAAGCCGCAATGGTCGGCATTTTCGCGATCAGCCGGTGCGAGGCGATTTCGCGCTGGCGCGGGTCGGCGATATCGGTCGAGTCGTGATAGAAGGCCGACATTGCACCGACGACCCCAACCATGATCGCCATCGGATGCGCGTCGCGGCGGAACCCGCGATAGAAATACTGCATCTGTTCATGCAGCATGGTGTGGCGCGTGATGGTGGTTTCGAATGTTTCCAGGTCCTTGGCGACCGGAAGCTCTCCGTACAGCAACAGATAGCAGACTTCGAGGAAATGAGACTTCTCGGCCAGTTGGTCGATCGGATAGCCCCGGTGCAGCAACTCTCCTTTTTCGCCATCGATATAGGTGATGGTGCTGTCGCAGCTAGCGGTCGAGGTAAAGCCGGGATCGTAGGTAAACACGCCCGCGTCGCTGTACAGCTTGCGGATATCAACAACATCAGGGCCAGCGGTCGGTGAGTGGACCGGCAACTCATACTCTTTGCCATGAACGGTCAGAGTGGCTGTTTTGTTGCTTTCAGTCATGGTTGTCCCTTCTTCATTCATGCGCAGTTCGGCACGCTGTCCGACCTAGCGGGCAACGGCTGCGCGTTTGACGCGCAGTCCGGGTGTTATTGGAGCAGCGTTACCCGATTATGAAGATTGGGTTTAATTCGCTGCGTCAGAAAGACGGGCCAAGGTTTCATCCCGACCCAGTACTAGCATCATGTCAAACACCGAAGGAGTAACCGCGCGTCCCGCCAGCACAGCCCGAAGTGGCCCCGCCAGCTTACCGAACTTTAGCCCCTTTGCCTCGGCAAAGGAATTCAAGGCCTCCTCCAGTTCGTTCCGAGACCAGCTAACATTTTGCAACTGCGGCGTCAATTCTTCCAGTATACCGTCGGATACTGAACCAAGGGCCTTAGCCGCCTTCTCATCCGGGGCGAGTGGGCGTTCTGTCAGTGCAAAATGAGCCTTTTCAAGCAGTTCCGGGAAAGTGCGCGCGCGATCCTTGAGGCAATACATCGCACGTTCCAGATCACCGGATTGTGTCTGTGTGAGAGGCGGCAGGTTCGCTGCAGCCAGGTATCCTTCGATTTCCTGCCGCAATGCAGCATCATCCGAGATCGCGATATGCTGGCCGCACAGGTTTTCCAGCTTTTTCAGATCGAAACGCGCGGGGCTTTTGCCGATTCCCCCCAGGTCGAACCATTCTTTGGCTTGCTCGTCGGTGAAGAATTCCTCGTCACCGTGGCTCCAGCCCAATCGCGCCAGATAGTTGCGCATACCAGCGGCGGGATAGCCCATGGCCTGATATTCCTGCGCGCCCAAAGCTCCGTGACGTTTGGACAGCTTCTTGCCGTCAGGCCCGTGAATCAGCGGGATATGTGCCCAGACGGGGACGTCCCAGCCCATCGCCTGATAGATCATCATCTGACGCGCGGCGTTGTTCAGGTGATCGTCGCCGCGGATCACATGGGTCACCCCCATGTCGTGGTCGTCCACTACAACGGCCAGCATATAGACCGGCGTTCCGTCCGAGCGCAGCAGGATCATGTCGTCGAGTTGATCGTTGCGGATGGTCACATCGCCCTGCACCTGATCGCGGATGACGGTCGCTCCGTCTTGCGGGGTTTTTATGCGGATCGCGAACGGGGCATCCGGATGCGTTAAAGCATCCGCATCGCGCCACGGGCTGCGGAACAGGGTGGATTTCCCCTCGGCGCGCGCTTGCTCGCGGAACGCCGTGATTTCTTCCTGTGTCGCAAAGCACTTGTACGCCTTGCCCTCGGCCAGCAACTGATGCGCGACCTCGGCGTGACGCGCGGCACCTTCGAACTGAGAAATAACGTCGCCATCGTGATCCAGACCCAGCCACGCCATGCCCTGAAGGATGGCGGTAGTGGCCTCAGGCGTTGAGCGTTCCCGGTCGGTGTCTTCGATCCGCAGCAGGAATTTACCGCCGCGCCCGCGCGCATAGAGCCAGTTGAACAGAGCAGTGCGCGCGCCACCGATATGCAGAAAACCGGTGGGCGAGGGGGCAAAACGGGTGACGACCTGATCGGACATTGTGTTGATTAACCTTTTGGTAACCGCGTTGGGCATAGTTTGGCGACTATCTAACCAGCCCGAAAGACGGGGGCAACCATGCGTGTTCTGGCACGGGTCGAGACCGCGCTTTTGTATCAGGCCGGGTATCTGTTTCCATGGTCCCCGGTCTGTCTGGCCATCGGCATCGGACTGTATTTCGGCGTGCGGTTCGAGCCGGATTGGCTGGTCTACGCTGGTCTGGTTGCACTTGCGGTGGTGTTCATCGGCCTGCGCTTTGTTCTACCGTCAGGGTGGGGCTCGTTGATGATCGGGGGCGCTCTGGTCATCGCCGGGTTCGCTCTGGCAGGCGCACGGGCGCATCAGATGGCAGAACCGGTTTTGTCATGGCGATACTACGGCCCGGTCGAGGGGCGGGTCGTTGCCATTGACCGCTCCGCCTCGGATGCTTTGCGACTGACGCTGGATCAGGTGCGCATTGGGGATGTCCCGCCGGACCGCAGGCCGCAGCGAGTTCGATTGTCGGTTCACGGCGGCTCGGGGCCGATCAGCCCGGGCCAAAGGATCATGACAACCGCCCACCTGTCGCCACCGCAGGGGCCGGTCGAACCCGGCGGGTTCGATTTCCGCCGTCATGCCTGGTTTCAGAGACTGGGCGCGTTGGGATACTCGCGGGTGCCGATCATGACTGTCGCACCGCCCGAGAATGGGATCGAGGGTGTCCGGATCACAGCATGGCGCATGGCCATCTCGCACCGGGTGCGCGAGGTGCTTCCGGGCGAGGTCGGGGGCTTTGCGGGCGCGGTCACCACCGGAGACCGCAGCGGCATGGGGCAGGAGACGCTGAACGCACTTCGGGTTTCGAACCTTGCCCATTTGCTGGCTATTTCGGGCCTGCATATGGGCCTGCTGACCGGGTTCGTCTTTGTCGCCTGCCGGATTGGCCTGTCGGCGATTCCTGCATTGGCCCTGCGCGTGCCGGTGCGCAAGATCGCGGCCGTCTGCGCTTTGATCGCTGCGGTCATTTATCTGATGCTGTCCGGCGGCAATGTAGCGACCGAGCGCGCGTTCATCATGGTCAGCGTCATGTTCGCAGCGATCCTGATCGACCGCCGTGCGATATCATTGCGGGCGGTCGCCGTGGCCGCACTGATCGTTCTGTTTCTAAGGCCCGAATCCCTGCTCAGCCCGGGGTTCCAGATGTCTTTTGCCGCCACAACCGCGCTGGTCGCCGTGTTCGGAGCGCTGCGCGACTGGGGCCCCGCGCCCGGCCCGAAATGGTTAAAACCCGTCATTGGCGTTCTGATGTCCTCGGCCATCGCAGGGCTGGCGACGGCCCCAATTGGGGCTGTGCATTTCAACACCATGTCGCATTTCGGCTTGCTGGCAAACATCCTGTCCGTGCCGGTGATGGGCAGCATTGTGGTCCCCTCTGCCGTCCTCGCCGCGCTCTTGGCACCGTTCGGGCTGGAGGCGGTGGCCCTGACCCTCATGAGCGTCGGATTGCGCTGGATTCTCTTTGTGTCCGAGTGGGTTTCTGGCCTGGACGGCGCGCAGGGCTTTGTCGTCAGCCCGCCGTGGTTTGTCTTGCCGGTCCTCGTGATGGGGGGCTTGGGGCTGGCGCTGTGGCAGGGCCGGGCGCGGTGGGTCGGGGTTATGCCGGTGATTGGCGCGCTGCTGCTGTGGCAGCCAACCAGCCGGCCTGATGTTCTGGTGGCAGAATCCGGTGGGCTGGTCGGGGTCATGACCCAGCAGGGACGGGCGCTGAGCAAGGAAAAAGGCAGCGGCTTTGTTGCAACCGTGTGGCTTGAGAATGACGGTGACGGTGTTGACCAGACGCAGGCCTCGCAAAGATGGCCGCAAGAGGATGGGCTGGTTCAGCGCTTTGCGTTCAAGGGTAAAGAACTGGTCCACATCACCGGAAAGCGGGCGGCGCGCGGGTTCGATGAATGCCGCGAGGATCAGATCATCGTGTCCTCAGTATCATTGAACCTGCAGGGCAAATGCGGGTTGTTCGACCCCGAGCGCCTGCTTGAAACCGGCAGTCTGGCGTTTTCAGGTGGAAAGCTGACGACAAGCGCCCAGATGACGGGGCACCGTCTGTGGTCTCCAAAATCCCCGGCGGTCCGACGTGGGAAACAGGATCAGTAGGTGCGGATCAGGCCCACCAGTCGCCCCTGAACCTTGACCTTATCCTCGGGTAGTACCCGCGTTTCATAGGCTGGGTTCGCGGCTTCCAGCGCTATGGCGTTGCCACGGCGGAAGAAGCGTTTCAGCGTGGCTTCCTGATCCTCGACCAGCGCGACGACGATATCGCCATTATCGGCAACGCCGGTTTCGCGGATCACCACCACATCGCCATCATTGATCCCGGCGTCGATCATCGAGTCGCCGCGCACCTCAAGCGCGTAGTGCTCCCCTTTGCCCGACACCATGGTACCCGGCACGGCAACCCGGTGCGAGACATGGCTGATCGCCTCAATCGGAACACCGGCGGCGATCCGGCCCATCACAGGCAGTTCCATCGCATCCACCGAAACCGGCTCAAAATTGGCGGGGCGCGGGCCAGAGGGCTTGTCGCCTTCGATCACACGCGGGCTGAATCCGGCTGTGGGTTCGCCACCCAGACTTTCGGGCAGCTTCACAATCTCGATGGCGCGGGCGCGGTGGGCGAGGCGGCGGATAAAGCCGCGCTCCTCCAGCGCGGTGATCAGCCGGTGAATTCCGGATTTCGAGCGCAGGTCCAGCGCCGCCTTCATTTCATCAAAACTGGGCGGAACACCGTCCGCCTGCACGCGTTTGTGGATGAATTCCAGTAAATCCAACTGCTTCTTGGTCAACATCGCTCATACCTCGTCGCTCATGCGTTTTCTTTTGTTCTACGCATGTTCACGTTTTGTGTCAACGGATTTGGCGCGATGTCAAATTGGTAGGTATGAAACCTGATCCCCGACCTTTAGCGGCGGATCATTCGGGGGACGCACCAGCAGCGCACCGGCCTGCGCCAGCACGCTTAGCAGCGAGCTATCCTGATCCGCACAGGCGCGGATGCCGTTTTCGTCCAGGTTGGCGCGCATATAATGTTCACGCGGACCATTTGCATCCAACGGTTCCGACAGCACAGCCTGCTGAAGTGGCGGCAGTACCTGAGTCAGCCCCAGGATGCGACGCACCATAGGCGCAAGGAACAAATACCCGCAAATCATTGCACTGACAGGATTTCCGGGCAGTCCAACCATCGCCGTATCGCCCATCCGACCCGCCATCAGAGGTTTGCCGGGGCGCATACGGACTTTGTAGAAGGACCGCTCCATCCCCAAACTCTGCGACACCTCCGAGACCAGATCGTAATCACCAACCGAAGCCCCACCAATTGTCACCACCAGATCGGCACCTTTTGCCAGACCAAAGGCCGTTTCCAGCGAACTGATCGTGTCCCGCGCAATCGGCAAGACCCTGACATTGGCCCCCAAACCTTCTAGCAAGGCCTGAAGGCCAAAGGTGTTTGATGCGATGATCTGATCGGGGCCGGGCGTTTCGCCGGGCATCACCAGCTCATTCCCGGTCGAGATCAAGGCAACGACCGGCTTTCGCGTCACGGGGACTTGCGGGATGTTCATCGCCGCCATCAGCGCAACATCCTCAGCCCGGATCAGACGCGGGGCCCGGACGCGTGTGCCCTTGGTAAAATCCACACCAGCATGCCGGATATTGGACTTGGCACTGGGCGTTTCGCTGATTGTGATCAGATCGCCCTTTTGGTCCACGTTTTCCTGAATGACGATGAAGTCCGCGCCTTCCGGGACGGGGGCCCCGGTGAAGATGCGAACAGCTTGCCCTGCACCCACGGCCCCGTCGAACCTGTGGCCCGCCGTCGCCTCGCCTATGACTTTGAACATGGCGTGCAGTTCGACCTCGGCCGCCTTGACGGCATATCCGTCCATTGAAGACGCCGCGAACGGAGGTTGATCCAGCGTCGCCATCACGTCTTGCGCCAGAACGCGACCGGTGGATTTCTCCAGCGGAACATGTTCAACCGGCAGGGGTGACGCCAGATCGAACAGCAGCGCGCGGGCTTCTTCTACGCTAATCATGTTGCCTCGTAACGTCCTGATTTTCCGCCGTCTTTCAAAAGAACGCGGATACCGCCGATCTCCATCGCTTTGTCCACGGCCTTGGTCATATCATAAACCGTCAGCGCAGCAGTCGAGGCTGCTGTCAGCGCCTCCATCTCAACCCCGGTTTGGCCCGAGGTTTTGACCGTTGCCTCGATCTGCACGCCGGGAAGGTCGGGATCGAGGGTCAGCTCGACCGCAACCTTGGTCACCGGCAGCGGATGGCAGAGCGGGATCAGATCCGGCGTCTTTTTTGCACCCATGATGCCCGCCAGGCGCGCAACACCCAGAACATCGCCCTTTTTGGCGCGGCCTTCCGAGATGAGGTCAAAAGTTTGCTGTGCCATTTTGATGTGCCCTGCGGCAACGGCCACACGATCCGTAAAGGCCTTATCCGAAACATCCACCATATGCGCCTGTCCTTGCGCGTCGAAATGGGTCAGCGGCATCACATCACTCCGGGTATCAGGGGGTTAGTCAGCAGGTGCCGGGTCGCCGAGGTGACATCGTCCTGCCGCATCAAGCTTTCACCGATCAAGAAGCAGCGGGCACCGTATCGAGCGATATCCGAAAGATCCTCGGGCGTGCTCAGGCCGCTTTCGCAGACGATGGTCCGGTCGCCTGGGACCAGTTTCGACAGCCGCCGCGTGGTATCAAGAGTGGTCTCGAACGTCTTGAGATTACGATTGTTTATCCCGATCAAGGGGCTTTTCAACTGTGTCGCGCGCTCCACTTCGGCCTCGTCATGAACCTCGATCAGAACATCCATGCCCCAGTCAAAGGCGGTTTGTTCCAGTTCGGCGGCCTGTTCATCCTCGACCGAGGCCATGATGATCAGGATGCAGTCTGCGCCCAATGCGCGGGCCTCCACCACCTGATAGGGGTCGTACATGAAGTCCTTGCGCAGCGCGGGTAGCGACGTTGCCGCGCGGGCCTGGGTCAGAAAGTCCTTGGCCCCCTGGAAACTGGGCGTATCGGTCAGAACGGACAGGCAGGCCGCGCCGCCTTCTTCGTAGGCTTTTGCCAGTACGGGCGGATCAAAATCGGGGCGGATCAGACCTTTGGAGGGGCTGGCTTTCTTGACCTCGGCAATCAGGCCGTACCCCTGACGGGAAGCAGCCTGCAGCGCCTTGGCAAACCCGCGCACTTCGGATGCGCTGCGGGCTTCGCCTTCGACCTCGTCCAGCGATTTCTGCGCCTTGTCCGCCGCAACTTCTTCCAGCTTGTAGGCTTTGATTTTGTCCAGAACAGTCTCGGTCATGCGGCTTCCTGTGTGATGCGGGCCAGGGCGGTGATCTTCTCTTTGGCCTTGCCGCTGTCTATGCTTTCTGCAGCTTTTGCAACACCTTCGCGCAAATCGTTTGCCGCTTCTGCAACGACCAGAGCCGCCGCCGCGTTCAGCAATACAGCGTCCCGATAAGCCGAGGGTGCGCCGTCCAACAATGCGCGGAAGGCTGCGGCGTTTTCCTCGGGAGTACCGCCGACGATGTCGTCGAAGGGATGAACCGGCAATCCCGCGTCTTCCGGGTGCAGTTCCACCTCTTTGACCCTACCGTCTTCTAGCGCGGCGACCCAACTGACGCCGGTGATCGTCAACTCGTCCGTACCGTCCGAGCCATGCACCAGCCACGCGCGGTCCGAGCCCAGCAAGCCCAGCGTTTCCGCCATCGGGCGTATCAACTCGCGGCTAAAGGCCCCGGTTAGTTGGCGTTTCACACCCGCCGGGTTGGTCAGTGGCCCGAGAATATTGAAGATCGTGCGTGTGCCAAGTTCCTGCCGCGAGGGCATCACATGGGCAATCGCCGGGTGATGCATCGGGGCCATCATGAAGCAGATCCCCGCGTTGCTCAGCGCCTTTTCCACGGTCTCAGGGCCGACCATCACGTTGATGCCCATCTGCCCCAACGCATCCGCCGCCCCGGATTTGGAACTGAGGTTCCGGTTGCCGTGCTTGGCAACGGTGACGCCCGCGCCGGCCACCACAAAGGCAGTCGCGGTCGAGATGTTCAGCGTACCCTTGCCATCGCCACCCGTGCCCACGATATCCATCGCGCCGGCCGGGGCCGAAACCGCGTTGCACTTGGCACGCATCACAGCGGCGGCTGCGGCGTATTCATCCACCGTTTCACCGCGCGTGCGCATGGCCATCAGCAGACCGCCGATCTGGCTGGGGGTGGCCTGGCCGTCGAACAGAATGCCAAAGGCCTGTTCGGCCTCGGCACGGGTCAGGGGCCGGTCGGCGGCGGCTCCGATCAGCGGTTTCAAAATGTCGCTCATGCGGGGACTTTCAGTTCTTGCAGGAAATTCTTGAGCAGGGCGTGGCCGTGTTCCGAGGCGATGGATTCCGGGTGGAACTGGACGCCGTGGATCGGAAGCTCTTTGTGCTGCAGGCCCATGATCGTGCCGTCTTCCAGCTCTGCCGTGATCTCAAGGCAGTCGGGCAGGGTTTCGCGTTCGACGATCAGAGAATGATAGCGCGTCGCCTCGAACGGCGAGGGAAGGCCAGCGAACACGCCTTTGCCGGTGTGATGCATCGTGCCCATCTTGCCATGCACGATCTCATGGCAGCGGATCACCTTGCCGCCAAAGACTTGACCGATGGTTTGATGGCCAAGGCAGACGCCCATCAGCGGCGTTTTGGTCTCGGCTGCGGCTTCGGTCAGGGCCAAGCAAATCCCGGCCTGATCCGGGTCACAGGGGCCGGGGCTCAGCAGGATGCCAGCGGGGTTCATCGCCATCGCTTCCTGCACATCCAGCGCATCGTTCCGGCGAATGACCATTTCGGCGCCAAGTTCGCCCAAATAATGTACCAGATTGTAGGTAAACGAGTCGTAGTTGTCGATCAGCAGCAGCATTTGGGCACTTATCTCGGCTTGGGCATTTCGGGCTGGCGGTACAGCCCCGGGCCACGGTATAATGTCGGGACATACATGCTCAGGCTTGTGCGGCAGCGTCAAGAGGACATCCCCCTTCGACGCACCATCAGGTCGAGCGTCGCGGGAGACGGCGCAGGGATGAGCAGAGCAGTAGATGAGGCGAAAGGCAAAAGTAATGGGCGGATTTATCGGAGGAATGATCGCTGGCGCGGTCGTTGTTTTGATTGCGGGCGCGGTTTTGTCACTGAACACTCCGCTGAACAGCAAACCCCAGATCGCAACGAAAGCGCCTGAACCTGCGCCGGTCGAACCGGCAGAGGTGCCGGATGAGGTCGCAGCGGCTGGATCAGACGCCGATCTGGTCGAATTGCCGCCCCGTGGGCCAAAAGTCGCCGAAGAGGAAACCGATGATCTGGCCGATCTGGCCGGGGTCGAAAAGGCCCCCGACAGCCAACCCGCGCTGGAGAATGAGGTTCAGGCGCTTGACCAGCCTGACTTGGCCGAGACGACCGAGGTTGCCGTTGCCACCGACGCGCCCGTAGCACCTCCGGCCCCGGTTGCGGTTCCGGCTTCTCTTGAAAAAGAGGTGGAGCCGGTTGTCATCGATCAGGCACCTGAGCCGCCCGCGCCGGAAACGACCGAGATTGCCTTGCTTGAGCCTGAGCCCGAGCCGCAGCCGGAACCCGTCGCGTTGCCCGAGGTTTCGGAACCCACGCAGGAGCCCGAGGAAGAGAACCCGTTCGAGAACAGCCCGATTGCGGTTGAAGGCGACGAAGACGCGCTGCCGCGCAAGCTGCCCCGGATCGCCGCTTTGCCGCAGATTGGTGGAGAGCAGGCTGCCGAGGGCAGTTCCACCGTTGGAACCCGGGTGGTTCCTCTGACGGAACGGGACGAAGAACCGATCACCACCGAAGCACCTGCGGAAGTGCCGGTTGGCAAACCGATTGAAGCGTTCGCCGCGTCATTCCAGAACCCCGAAGCCAAACCGCTCATGTCGATCATTCTGATTGACGACGAAGGCGCGTTCGGGGCCGAGGCGCTGCAGGATTTCCCATATCCGATCAGCTTTGCTGTCAGTCCGTCTGACCCGGCCGCCGCCGAAAAGATGGCCCGCCACCGCGCCGCCGGTTTCGAAGTTCTGGCGATGGCCGACCTGCCCGAGGCCGCAAGCGCACAGGATGCCGAGGTGTCGATGGCCGTCTGGCTGGACACTCTGCCCGAGACGGTCGGAATTCTGGAAGGGACCAGCACCGGTATTCAGGGCAACCGCAAACTGGCCGATCAGGTTGCTGCGATTGCCGGTGGAACCGGGCGTGGCCTGATCACGCAGGACAATGGTCTGAACACGGTGCAAAAGCTGGCGGCCCGCAACGGCGTGCCCTCGGGCGTGGTGTTCCGCGACATTGATGGCGCGAGGCAGGATCCGAAGATCATGCGTCGCTTTTTGGATCAGGCCGCGTTCCGCGCTGGTCAGGAGGGGACGGTCGTGATGCTGGGCCGCGTGCGCCCCGAGACCATTTCGGCCCTGTTGTTGTGGGGTTTGGAAGATCGCGGCAGCCGGGTGGCGATGGCCCCCATCTCGGCAGTCATGATGCGGGAAATTCAGTAGTACCGACTGCGAAAAACAGTTTGAGGGCGGTGGTCAGCGAACCTGCCGCCCTTTTTCTTAGCTGTTGCCCGAGCCGGTAAACCGCGCCGCATCCGCAGCAGCGCGGCGGATGGCGTTGGATTTGTGCACTGTCTCCATATACTCAGCCTCGGGGTCGCTGTCATACACAACGCCTCCACCGGCCTGAATATAGAGCTTGTGATCCTTCACGATGGCCGTGCGCAAGGCGATGCACATATCCATGTCGCCGCCCGCGCTGAAATAGCCGACACCGCCGCCATAGACACCACGCTTTTCGGGCTCTAGCTCGTCGATGATCTCCATCGCGCGGACTTTCGGCGCGCCTGATACGGTGCCCGCAGGCATCCCGGCAAAGAAGGCATCCAGCGCGTCTTTATCCTCAGCCAGTTCGCCCACCACGTTGGACACAATGTGCATGACGTGGCTGTAGCGCTCGATGATGAATTCCTCGGTCGGGCGCACCGTTCCGATCTTGGCCACGCGGCCCGTGTCATTGCGGCCAAGGTCAAGCAGCATCAGGTGCTCGGCCAGTTCCTTTTTGTCGGCCAGCAGATCGACCTCGTTCGCCTTGTCCTCTTCCGGCGTTGCACCGCGGGGGCGGGTGCCTGCGATGGGGCGGATGGTGACTTCGTTGCCGAAAACGCGCACCAGAATCTCGGGGCTTGCGCCCACGACCTGAAAACCGCCGTGATTGAAATAGAACATGAACGGAGACGGATTGGTCCGCCGCAGCGAGCGGTAGAGCGCAAAGGGCGGCAGCGGGAAATCTTGCGTCCAGCGTTGCGCTGGCACGACCTGAAAGATATCGCCTGCGCGGATATATTCCTTGGCCCTTTCAACCGCCTCCATATAGCCCGGTTTGGTGAAGTTCGACACCGGCGGCGCGACCTCAGAGGCATCACCCAGATCGCGGGTTTCGGCGGGCATCGCACGTTCCAGATCGCGCACGGCGTCCATCACCCGTTCAGCGGCCTGAGCATAAGCCGCCTTGGCCGACTGCCCGTCACTGACCCAGGCGGGGGACACGACCGTGACTTCGCCCTTCACCCCATCCAGCACCGCAACAACCGACGGGCGCAGCATGATCGCATCGGGCAGGCCCAGCGGGTCGGGGTTGACGTCCGGAAGATGCTCGACCAGCCGCACCATGTCATAGCCCAGATAGCCAAACAGCCCCGCCGCCGCCTGAGGCAGATCGTCTGGCAACTCGATCCGGCTTTCGGCCAGCAAAGCGCGCAGGTTGTCCATCGGGTTGCCGTCCTGCGGCGCAAACGCGTCAGCGTCGAACCGGGCCGAGCGGTTCAGTTCCGACGTCTCACCCCGGCACTGCCAGATCAGGTCGGGCTTCATCCCGATGATCGAATACCGCCCGCGGACCTCGCCGCCTGTGACGGATTCCAGCATGAACGCGTCTTTCTGCGCGCCGGTCAGCTTGAGCATCAGCGAGACCGGCGTGTCCAGATCGGCCGCCAGACGAGTGTAAACGACCTGATTTTCGCCCGCCTCATAGGCGCGCGCAAACGTGTCGAAATCGGGGGTCAGCGCCATGTGGGCCTCGTGTTAATAGCTCGCCTGCACGGCGTTCAGGGCCTGCTGGTCGATGACCGGGCGCGCGCGGGTCTGGGCATCGCGGACATAGGCGTCGAAGATGTTTTGCGCCAAGGCCTGATCCAACTGGGCGGAAAGCGCCTGTTGCATCTGGCGCAGTTCGTCGGTTTCGGCGGGGGGCAGAATTTCGTCCAGACGCACGATCATGGCCGCGCCGTTGCCGCCAATTACGCGCAACTCGCCGGGCTCCATCTGAAAGACCTCGGTCATGAAGTTCGGCGGAACATCGTCAAGGAACGCGGTCCGTGTCAGGGCGTTTTCAACACGGAAGGGCAGACCGGTCTCTGCGAAGTCCCCATCTGTAGCCAGTTGTGTCAGAACGGAATTCGCTTGCTCCTGCAACGCCTTGCCGGTTTCCTCCTGCACCCAGGCGGCGGCAACGCGGTCGCGAGCGCTGTCCAGCGGTTCGGGACGGCGGGGCAGGGTTTCGTTCAGACGCAGCGCGAAGATCGAGCCGTCTTCGAGGAAGCCAATCTCGGGGAAATCTCCGTCCCGCACGGCTTCGGCAGCGGTGCGGAACCCGTCATAGGCGGCAACACCGTCCGAACTGTCGCGGGTCCAGTCGATTTGGCCCAGTTCCATTTCGGTCTCGGCGGCCAGTTCTTCCAACGTTGCGCCACCGGCCAGCATGTCGTTTATGTCCTCGGACTGCGCCTCGATCAGACGGCGGGCGCGATCAGAGGCGAGTTCTTCGCGCAGGGCGGGTTCGGCTTCCTCAAACGGCACGTTGTTTGCGGCCAGCGAGCCGTTGATGCGGAACAGGGCGGGGCCGAAGACTGAAGGAAGCGGGCCGACGACGGCATCAATATCGGCGGCAAACACCGCGTCCGCAGCATCGCCAAGGTCTTCCCGCGTCACATCGCCCAGATCAATATCGCTGAGTTCCAGGTCCCGGTCGCGCACCAGTTGTTCAAAGGTTGTACCGCCGACCTCTAGCTGGGCCTTGGCGTCGTTTGCAGCCGCTTCATCGGGGAAGTTCAGGCGCTCGACCAGGCGGCGTTCCGGCTGCTGGAATTCGGCGATGCGCTGGTCATATAGACGGCGCAGCGAGTCCTCGTCGACCTCGACCGTGTCAACCAGCATCTCGGGCGAGAGAAGGGTATAGGTCAGGCGTTTGGTGCGGGGCAGGGTGAAGCGATCCGTGTTTTCGTCGTAAAAGGCCTGAACTTCGGCGTCGGTGGGGTCGGCGACGGGCGTGGCCAGTGCATCGGCACCGACTGTCGCAACGGTAAAGCTGCGCCGTGCGCCGATGTAATCGGTCAGAGTGTCTGTCAGCGTGGCAGGCATCGTCACCCCGCCCATCAGTGCACTCTGAACGATGGTACGGGCCGATTCCTTGCGCAGATCATCCTCGAACTGGGAATCGGTCATCCCAGCCTGTTCAAGTTGGAAGCGATAGGTTTCGCGGTCGAACGTTCCGTTGACGCCCTGAAACGCAGGGATCGAGACGATTTCGTCTTGCAGGTTTTCGTCGCCAATCGAGATACCAAGCTGCGCGACCTCATTATCCAGAGCTGCCACCGCTGTCAGCCGCGACAGGGCGAGTTGTTCAAGGCCCAGTTCGCGCGCCTGTGACATCTGCATGGTCTGGCCGGTCTGTGCCTCAACCGCGCGGATTTCGCGCTGCAACTCGCGTACATAAGCGTCGACGGACACACTTTCGTCCCCAACCTGCGCAACCGTGCGGATGGTGCCGGTCAGGCTGGTCGCACCAAATCCGGCAAGGCCCAGAAACAGAAGGCCCATCAGAATCCAGACAAAGGTTTTCGAAAGACTTTTAACGCCTGCGGCCATGGTGCCCTCTTGTTTATTGGCAGGTTGCTGCCCTGTCGGTTGCGGCCCTGAATACGATGCGCGCCGCCGAGGGGCAAGCTTAGAAGGACAGCGCCTGCAAACGGTCAAACAATTGGTCGATGCCCGCACGATCAAGGTTGGCAAACGCAACCCGGACCTGACGCTGTCCCGCCGGGTCGTGGTCCGGCATGAACATGGTGCCGGGCAGCAGCAGAATACCGGCCTCGGCCACCAAGCGCCGCGCCAGTTCGTCCGAGGGTATGTCGTAAGGGTGTTCCAGATAGGCGAAGTAGGCGCCAAGCCCCAGCAACCGCCAGCCCTTGGCGGTCAGCTTTGGCATGCCGTCAGCAATCGCCGCGCGCCGATCGAGGATTTCGTCGCGCTCACCAGCCACCCATTGCGACAGGTTTTCCATCCCCCAGAGCGCTGCGTACTGCCCGATCTGGCCGGGGCAGATGGCGACGGTATCAAGGAATTTCTCGACCTCAGCCAAAAGCGCGGCGCTTGTGGCGATGGCCCCGACGCGGTGCCCGGTCAGGCGATAGGCCTTGGAGAAGGAATAGAGGTGAACCAGCGTCTCGTCCCAGCCCGGTTGCTGGAACAGTTCGTGCGGCGGGCCGCTGCGGCTGTCGAAATCGCGATAGGTTTCGTCCACCAGCAACCGGATGCCGGTTTCGCGTGCCAGATCGTAGAAGGCTTTGACGAGGTCCGAGGGGTACTCGACCCCGCCCGGATTGTTCGGCGTGACCAACGCAATGGCGCGGGTTTTGTTAGTGATCAACTGCCGCGCGGCTTCGGGGTCGGGCAGAAGGTCATCGCCGGTCGGCAGGTCCACGGTGTGAACACCGGCCATATCCAGCCACATTTTGTGGTTGAAATACCATGGTGTCGGCAAAATGACCTCATCCCCTTCGTCGGTGAGGGCAGAGATGACCGAGGCAAATGCCTGATTGCACCCCGAGGTGATGCCGATCTGTTCTGGCGCAATCTGCGCGGCGTAATGCACGCCGATCTGCTGTGCCAGCGCTACGCGCAGGTCGGAGTTGCCCAAAACAGGGCCATAGAGATGCGCGCTGTCTTCGTTCACCGCGAAGTCGGCCATGGCCTGCCGCAGCGCCAGCGGCGGCGGATCGACCGGGGCTGCCTGGCTGACATTGATCAGCGGGCGGTCGGCAGGGAAGGTGACGCCTTCGAGCCAGCGCCGTGCCTCCATCACCGGAGGGGGAAAGGTGGCGCTGGTGCGGGTCTGGGTCATGAGGGGGCTTTTGCGAGGCTCTGCCTCGCGCTCCGAGGTATTTTTGAACAGAAGAAGTACTGAGGTCAGTCCGTGCCCCGGTAGGGCTCGACATATTGCAATGCCATGTCCCACGGGAAGAAGATCCATGTATCTTGGCTGACCTCGGTAATATAGGTGTCGACCATCGGGCGGCCTTTGGGCTTGGCGTAGACGGTGGCGAAATGGGCTTTGGGGTACATGTCGCGCACCAGTTCCAGCGTTTTGCCGCTATCGACCAGATCGTCGATGATCAGGACACCCTCACCGTCGCCCATCAGATCGGCGTTGGGCGCTTTGAGCACCTCGGCCTCACCCTGTGCCTGATGGTGGTAGGATTTCACGCTGACCGTATCGACGGTGCGAATGTCCAACTCGCGGCTAACGATCATTGCCGGGGCCATGCCGCCGCGGGTGATCGCGACGACGGCTTTCCATGCGCCATCATCCGGGCCTTGGCCATCCAAGCGCCAAGCGAGGGCGCGCGAGTCGCGGTGAATCTGGTCCCAACTGATGTGGAAGCCTTTTTCGTGGGGCAGTCGGTCCTTAGCGCTCATGATCTTAGCCCTTTTCGACGTCAGGCGCGTCAACAGCTTTCATGCCGACGATATGATAGCCCGAATCTACGTGCAGGTTTTCCCCGGTGACGCCGCTACTGAGGTCGGACAGCAGGTACAAAGCCGATTTGCCCACGTCATCGATGGTCACGTTGCGGCGCAGGGGCGAGTTATATTCGTTCCACTTCATGATGTAACGGAAATCGCCGATGCCGCTGGCGGCCAGCGTCTTGATCGGACCGGCCGAGATCGAGTTGACGCGGATGCCGTCCTTGCCCAGATCCTCGGCCAGGTATTTGACCGAAGCTTCAAGCGCGGCCTTGGCGACGCCCATGACATTGTAATGGGGCATGACCTGTTCTGCGCCGTAATAGGTCAGCGTGACGGCGCTGCCGCCCTCGGACATCATTTTCTCGGCGCGCTGCATGACGGCGGTAAAGGAATAAACCGAGATATCCATCGTCAGCTTGAAATTCGCCCGGCTGGTGTCGACGTAGCGACCGCGCAGCTCGTTCTTGTCCGAGAACCCGATGGCGTGGACGACAAAATCCAGCTTGCCCCATTTTTCCTCGAGCGATGTGAACAGCGCATCAATCGATGCTTCGTCGCTTACATCGCAGGGCAGTACGATTTCGCTGCCCAGTTGCGCCGCCAGCGGATCAACCCGCTTTTTCAGCGCATCGCCCTGATACGAGAAGGCCAACTCGGCCCCCGCGTCGGACAGGGCGCGGGCAATGCCCCATGCGATTGATTTGTCATTGGCCAGTCCCATGATGAGGCCGCGTTTCCCGGCCATCAACTGATTTGACATGTTTGGTTCTCCGCCTGTCCTTCGCGATGTGTTGCGTTGGTTTATGCCATTGGATGCGCTGCATCAAGGCCGTGCGCTCTTGCCCGCAGCGGGTTATCGCCTTAGGCTCCGGTTCAGGACGTTCCAGGGGATGGAAATGGGCGAACGCGATGGCATCTTTGCCGGCACCGATCCGTTTGAAATAGCGGCACGGTGGCTGGAAGAGGCCGAAAAGACGGAACCGAATGACCCGAATGCGATTGCACTGGCGACCGTTGATTCTGATGGTATGCCAAATGCGCGGATGGTTTTGCTGAAGGAAATCGAGCCGGGCGCGTTTGTGTTCTACACCAATTACGAGAGTGCCAAGGCGGCCGAGTTGGACAGCGCTGGTAAAGCTGCATTTGTAATGCATTGGAAATCTTTGAGACGCCAGCTACGTGTTCGTGGTACAATCACCCGCGAAAGTGGACCAAAGGCTGATGAGTATTATGCATCGCGGTCGCTCAAAAGTCGTTTGGGGGCGTGGGCTTCACGCCAGTCACAACCCCTAAGCAGCCGGACAGCCCTTATGGCCGAGGTTGCCAAAGTGACGGCGAAACTGGGTGCCAATCCACCGCGTCCCCCATTCTGGGGCGGGTACAGGTTGACGCCGATTGAAATCGAATTCTGGGCCGATGGTGCGTTTCGTTTGCACGACCGGTTCAGGTGGCAAAGGGATGCGCCAGGTTCCAAGTGGCAGGTACAGAGGTTGAATCCATGACGTTCACGTGTCGCGAAATGCAGTGGTCGGAAAACAAAAGATTTTTTCAGCTTGAATTTGCCTGCCATTCCCATAAACAACAAACCCTTAACGAAACGATAAAACTCGCGATGGGACAACCGTGCCTGACGATATGAACAGCATGTACCGCGTCCGTGGACACGTTAAATGGTTCGATCCCGCCAAGGGGTACGGATTCGTTGTGTCCGACGCAGGCGGTCCGGATATTCTGTTGCATGTGAATGTGTTACGGAACTTCGGCCAGAGCTCGGTCGCCGACGGGGCCGGGATCGAGATCATGACCCATCGTACCGATCGCGGCGTTCAGGCGGTTGAGGTGATTGCCGTCGACCCCCCCGCACGGGCCGATACGATGCTGCTGGCGGACTTTGCCGAGCTTGATCCGGCCGAGATCGCGGCAGCTCCGCTGGAAGCCGCGCGGGTCAAGTGGTTCGACAAGGGCAAGGGATTCGGTTTTGCGAATGTCTTTGGCCGGGGCGAGGATGTTTTCCTGCATATCGAGGTTCTGCGCCGGTCCGGCCTTGCCGATCTGCAGCCGGGTGAGGCGCTGGCGATGCGCGTGATCAACGGCAAACGTGGGCGCATGGCGGCACAGGTGCTGGCGTGGGAAGCGGCTCTGGACGACTGATCAACATGAGGCTGCGTCTGACACTTCTGGCTCTGCTTTCAGTGCTTTGGGCCGGAAGTGCAATGGCGGCCTGCAGTGCTGGGCGCGTTGATCTGCGCAACGACAAGTCTCAGGTCCGGTTTGATGTTGAGCTTGCGATTACGCCGCAGGAACGGTCGCGTGGTCTGATGTTTCGGGAATCGCTGCCCAGCCGCTCGGGAATGTTGTTTGTGTTCGACCCACCGCAACCGGTTGCGTTCTGGATGAAGAACACTCTGATTCCTCTGGACATGATTTTTCTGGACCGCACCGGGACGGTGACGCGCGTGCATGCCGATGCGATTCCCGGCGATCTGAGCATGATCGAAGGGGGCGAGTCGGTCTTTGCGGTACTGGAAATCAACGCAGGTCTGGCGGCCCGGTATCTGATCACACCGGGAACCCAGATGCGGCATAAGATTTTTTCACAAGGCCCTGCAATTTGGCCCTGTTAGGGCTTTTCAAATCAGATTGTCCCGTTTAGGAAGGCGCACGGTCCGGGGCGTGGCGCAGTCTGGTAGCGCACCTGTTTTGGGTACAGGGGGTCGTAGGTTCGAATCCTGCCGCCCCGACCACTTTTCCTATAACGCTGGTGATCCACCCATGTGCTGGTAAAGGGCGCCCAAGGCCTGATCCACGGCCTCGCTTTCTACGGGCACCTCTACCGTCGCACCGTTTCTCTGCGGCACATCGAAGAAAAGCCGCGCATCCACCCGATAACCGCCATCAGTCTTTGTTGATGTCAGGCGCATCACGCTTTGGGGCAGGTCTTGCGGGTCGCCGTCATAGTTCAGAATCAGATAGGCAGTCGCGTCCGGCGGCAACAACTCACGGCACTCATAGGTTCGGTTGCCGAGTTTTCGAAAGGACTCACCGGGCCCGGAACAGCCGGTTTCGAAGGTGTCGAACAACCGCTTGGGGTGTTGGTCGAACTCAGCGCTACGTGACGCAGGCGGCACATCTTGTTGTGCACAGGACACTAAAACAGCCAGTAGGGGAATGAAGCGAAATACCAGCATCTGTTTGTTTGCCCTCAATTCTTTGCACACCGCACGGGGTTTTTGGGTCGCCAATGCACCAGGTTTGGAGTGATTCTGTCCAAGCCTACCCAGTCGGCCACTGGTTGATCAAACGCTGATAACTATGCTGGTAAAAACGGCAATTTCATCTGGAACCCTCGAAAATAGGCGGAAATTTGCCGTGGATGAAGTTGTGGAGGAATCGTGTCCGTAAGAATCCGGTTCCACTCTGATAGTCCGGTCAACCGAAAAGATTTCAAAAATGACTGAAAAAGGCCGTTGACCTTGTATGGGTTCATACGCCAGATTGTATGAGCCGAAAGTGACTCCACTACATCTGGTAGAAAAGCCGGGGATGGGCACAGGGCAAGGGACGGAAAGCACACCAGACTATCGTGCAGCCGCTTAGCCGGTTCTGCGCTGTTATCGGCAGCGCCCTGTCCTCTGCGTCCGTCATTTTTGGCATGGTGGATAGCTCGGTATTTTCGGGCTCGAAGCTTGGACAAAAGGCTTTTGAATATAGGGCGGCGGACATGAAGATTGACAGGAAATTTACTAAGACAGGGCAGGATGCATACGCAGAGCTTGATTTCGTGTCGGCCACGTCCGAAATCCGCAACCCGGACGGCACGATTGTGTTCCGGCTCGACGAGATCGAGGTCCCCTCAAGCTGGAGCCAGGTCGCCAGCGACGTCATCGCGCAAAAGTACTTCCGCAAGGCAGGTGTTCCGTCCAAGCTGAAAAAGGTCAAAGAGAAGGACGTTCCCGAATTCCTGTGGCGCTCGGTTCCCGCAGAAGGCGCTGAATTCGACGGCGAAACCTCGTCCAAGCAGGTGTTTGATCGCCTGGCGGGTGCATGGGCTTACTGGGGCTGGAAGGGCGGCTATTTCTCGACCGAGGAAGACGCGCGCGCTTACTTCGACGAGATGCGCTATATGTTGGCGACCCAGCGCGCCGCACCGAACTCGCCGCAGTGGTTCAACACCGGTCTGCATTGGGCTTACGGCATCGATGGCCCGGCGCAAGGGCACCACTATGTCGACTACAAAACCGGCAAGCTGACCAAATCGAAATCCGCATACGAGCATCCGCAGCCGCACGCGTGTTTCATCCAGTCCGTCGATGATGACCTAGTGAACGAAGGCGGCATCATGGACCTGTGGGTGCGCGAGGCGCGCCTGTTCAAATACGGCTCGGGCACTGGCACCAACTTCAGCCATCTGCGCGCGGAAGGAGAAGCGTTGTCGGGTGGCGGCAAGTCCTCGGGCCTCATGGGCTTTCTCAAGATCGGCGACCGCGCTGCTGGCGCGATCAAATCAGGCGGGACAACCCGTCGAGCAGCGAAGATGGTGATCGTTGACGCAGATCACCCCGATATCGAGCAATTCATCGAATGGAAAGTGCTCGAAGAACAGAAGGTGGCCTCAATCGTTGCCGGATCGAAGATGCACGAGAAGATGCTGAACGGCATTTTCGAGGCCATTCGCTCGTGGGATGGGTCCGCCGATGACGCCTATGACCCGAACAAGAACGACGCGCTGAAGACCGCGGTGCGTGAGGCTAAAAAGGTCGCGATCCCCGAGACTTACATCAAGCGCGTGCTGGACTATGCCAAGCAGGGCCACGACAGTATCGAGTTCCCGACCTACGACACGGACTGGGATTCGGAAGCCTATAGCTCGGTTTCGGGCCAGAACTCGAACAACTCGATCCGTGTAACCAATGCGTTCCTGACTGCCGTTGAGAAAGATGCCGATTGGGAACTTATCAACCGCACCGATGGGAAGGTCGCCAAGACCGTCAAGGCGCGCGATCTGTGGGAAAAGGTCGGCCACGCCGCGTGGGCCTGCGCGGATCCGGGCATCCAGTTCCACGATACCGTTAATGAATGGCACACATGCCCCGAAGATGGCGAGATTCGCGGCTCGAACCCGTGCTCGGAATATATGTTCCTGGACGACACGGCCTGTAACCTGGCGTCGATGAACCTGCTGACCTTCCTCAAGGATGGTGAGTTCCAGGCGGCGGACTATATGCACGCCTCGCGTCTGTGGACCCTGACGCTGGAAATTTCGGTGACGATGGCGCAGTTCCCGTCGAAGGAAATCGCGCAGTTGTCTTACGACTTCCGCACGTTGGGTCTGGGTTATGCCAACATCGGCGGGCTGCTGATGAATATGGGCTACAGCTATGACTCGGATGAGGGTCGAGCGATCTGTGGCGCGCTGACCGCGATCATGACGGGTGTGGCCTATGCGACCTCGGCTGAGATCGCCGGTGAGCTGGGCGCGTTCAAAGGCTACGAGCGCAACGCCGATCACATGCTGCGCGTCATCCGCAACCACCGCCGCGCGTCGCAGGGCGTCACGACGGGTTATGAGAAACTGGCCGTCAAGCCGGTGCCTCTGGACCACGGCAACTGCCCGGACAAGCGCTTGGTCGATCTGGCCATGTCGGCTTGGGATGAGGCGCTGAGCCTTGGTGAGAAAAACGGTTATCGTAACGCGCAGGCCACTGTGATTGCGCCCACCGGCACCATTGGTCTGGTGATGGATTGCGACACCACGGGGATTGAGCCGGACTTTGCTCTGGTCAAGTTCAAGAAGCTTGCGGGTGGCGGTTACTTCAAGATCATCAACCGCTCGGTGCCGTCGGCGCTGGAAAAGCTGGGCTATTCGTCGGCGCAGATCGAAGAGATCGTGGGATATGCCGTCGGTCACGGCACCATCGGCAACGCGCCGGGCATCAACCATACCTCGCTGACCGGCCACGGCTTTGGCCCGAATGAACTGGCTAAGGTGGATGTTGCACTGGAAAGCGCCTTCGACATCCGGTTTGTCTTCAACCAGTGGACGCTGGGTGAGGATTTCTGCACCGGCGTTCTGGGTATCCCGGCAACCAAGCTGAATGACCCGACCTTCGATCTGCTGCGCCATCTGGGCTTTACCAAGGCGGATATCGACGCGGCCAACGACCACGTCTGCGGAACCATGACGCTGGAAGGTGCACCGCATCTGAAGGAAGAGCACTATTCGATCTTCGACTGCGCCAACCCGTGCGGCAAGAAAGGCAAGCGTTTCCTTGGGGTTGATAGCCACATCACCATGATGGCCGCCGCGCAGAGCTTCATCTCGGGTGCGATCTCGAAAACGATCAACATGCCGAATGATGCGACCATCGAGGATTGCCAGAAGGCTTATGAACTCAGCTGGTCGCTGGGCGTGAAAGCCAATGCGCTCTATCGTGATGGCTCGAAACTGTCACAGCCTCTGGCCGCAGCGCTGGTCGAGGATGACGACGAGGCGGCGGAGGTGCTGGAAAGCGGCTCGACGCAGGAAAAAGCCGTCGTTCTGGCCGAGAAGGTGATCGAGAAGGTTGTGGTCAAGGAAATGATCCGCAGCCACCGCGAGAAACTGCCCCATCGTCGCAAGGGCTATACCCAAAAGGCGATCGTGGGCGGCCACAAGGTCTATCTGCGCACGGGCGAATTCGAAGACGGCAAGCTGGGTGAGATATTCATCGACATGCACAAGGAAGGCGCTGGCTTCCGGGCGATGATGAACAACTTTGCTATCGCTGTGTCGGTTGGCCTGCAATACGGTGTGCCGCTGGAGGAGTTCGTGGATGCCTTCACATTCACCAAGTTCGAACCGGCTGGAATGGTGCAGGGCAACGACTCGATCAAGAACGCGACGTCGATCCTGGATTACATCTTCCGCGAACTGGCCGTGTCCTATCTGGACCGCACCGATCTGGCGCATGTGAAACCCGAAGGCGCAACCTTTGACGATCTGGGTCGGGGCGAAGAGGACGGTTTGTCGAACGTCTCGGAAATCAGTGAAAGTGCGGCGACCAAGTCCTTGGAAGTGCTGAAACAAATCAGTTCGACCGGCTATCTACGCAAACGCCTGCCGCAAGACCTGATGGTGTTCAATGGCGGTCAGACCGATCTGACCGGCATGGCAGAACCCGCTGCACCGTTCGAGGCGCAGTCGGAAACCGCCGTCGCAACCGGCATGGACGCGCGGACCAAAGCCAAGATGCAAGGGTATGAGGGTGATCCCTGCGGCGAATGCGGAAACTACACGCTGGTGCGCAACGGCACCTGCATGAAATGCAACACCTGCGGCGCGACAAGCGGGTGTAGCTGAGTTTAGCGCCCCGGCAACCCGGGGTGCAGGGGTCGGATCGCTGCCACAGGCACCGACCCCGACGAATACGGATCAAGGCGCCGAGACTTACCAAGTTCGCCTTGATCCACTCGGCCGACATGCCCGTGTTGGCCGGGAACAGGGTGGGGCGGAATACTTGCTCCCTCCCACTCTTTCAGGGGACGGGTGCGCTCGTCCCAGACGACGTCCAGGCCGCAGGCAAAAAAACACCGGGCGGTCAACGATATGAGCCTGGATGGCGAAACTGACAGGGGGCTTCGGCCCCCTTTCTTTTTGCGACGCGTGGGCAGAGCCTTGCCGGATCACCTGCGCCGGATCGGGTAAGACCCGCCGACAGGGCGAAGGCCGATTTCACGCGGCGGATGGTTGCGAATGCGACTCGGCCAAACACGCAAAGATTGGCGCGATTTCTCTGAAATCCCGCAAAACGGGTGACGGCCCTAGGTGCTTGGGTGTTTGTGATGCCTGTCCGGACGCAAACATCAAAAACTCATTCAGGAGGCAAACAAATGAAACCGCAAAATCTGGCCGCTATTTTCATCGCTATTGCGGCCCTTCCGACTCTGGCCACGGCGCAGTCCACAGCCGACGCAAATGGAGACGGGGTTCTGACGATTGAGGAAGTGCAGGCCGTTCTGCCCGATGTGGATGCTGACGGCTTCTCGGCGATGGACGCGAATGGCGACGGTGCCTTGGACGCGGACGAAATTGCCGTTGCGCAAGAGGCAGGCTTGCTGCCGCCCAGCAACGGCTAACGCAAACGGCGGCCCGGACTCGTTCGGGCCGCCTTTTTTCAACGGGTTACGCAGGCAGGTGAATGTTGAACCTGCCGCGAATTTCCGCGTCCAAAAGTGGGTCGAATTTGGCCGCTGACGGACGCGCCAGAATCTCTTCTTTCCGCGCGGTGGCTTTTGCAATCAAATCCGGCTTGTCTAACTCGGCCCACTCTTTCGGCGAGGTACGGTCGCCGAGCGCCGGGTAAACATAATCCGCCTGCATCCGGCTGAGCGTCGCGTCGGTTCCCAGATAGTGACCGGGGCCGCCAAGGCACACCTCGGCCATTTGATCCAGCGCCAGCGTTTCATCGCTGACCTCGATCCCCCGGACGCAGCGCTGCGCCTGTCCTATCAGATCGTCGCCCAAGATGAGGCTTTCAAGGCAGAAACCCAGCAGCGAGGCATGCATTCCAGCCGCCTCGTAGACCATGTTCAACCCGGCCAGCCCGGTCATGACGTTTGAACACATCTGCTCCCACCCGGCCTGCATGTCAGGCAGTTTCGAATCCGATGCTCCGGCGGCGGCACCGCCCGGCAGGTTGTAAAACTTGTGCATCTGGGCGCAGCCCGCGCTCAATAGCGCCTGTTCGCCCGATCCGACCGACATGGCCCCCGTACGCAGGTCCAGACCGAAGGGCCATGTGCCAAAAACCGCAGGTGCTCCGGGACTTACGGCGTTTACATAAACCAATCCGGCCAGACATTCCGCCGTCGCCTGCGTTATCGCGCCCGCAATAGTCGACGGCGCCGTGGCCCCGGCCATTCCGGCGGACAGCAGCAGGACCGGCATACCGGCTTTGATGCATTCCTCCATGACCTGACAGCTTTCGGTCGCGAATTTCATCGGCGGGACAACGAAACAGTTCGAGTTCGACACGAACGGACGCGCGCGCCATTTATCCTCGCCACCCGCGATCATGTGCAGCATTTCCACCGCCGGGGCAACGTAGCTCGGATCGGTGAACGACGTTCCGATATGCTTGTAAGTCCCTGAACAGCAAGCGTAAACCGTGTTCAGGTCCATCTCCATATTGTCGAGGATATCCCGGCAGACCATGGGCCGCTGAACGAAGTGGATATTGTCCAACTGATCGCTGATCCGCGACGCATCGTGCAGGTCCTGCACGGTCGAATCCCGGTATTCGCGACCATGAACATCGACGATGCTGACGGCGGCCCCGGCCGTTCCGTAATGTACTTTGGACCCCGATAGGTCCAGATCGGTTTGGCCATCGCGGCTGAACAGTGTGACCGAGCGGTTTGCTTTGGCAATCGTGTCCTCAACCAGAGCCCGGGGGAATCGGATGCGGCCATCATCGCCCAATGTACAGCCCGCACCGACCAGATAGTCGATGCCGCTTTGGGGGGCGTCGGCCAACCCGATCGTTTCAAGCGCCTGCAGCGCAGCCTGATGAATTCGCTCTACCTGAGGTTGGGTCAGCGGTTTATATGTCCCGCCCTTCAGCCCAGGCCGCACCGGACGCAGATGTTCGGGCAGGGCAGAGGAGCGGGCAGCACGGCGCGCGGCGCGTCCACCGCTGCGCGAAGTGTTCCGGGGTTGATCGTTCATAGTCTGAAATCCGATAGTTGAGCAGTCCTAGGGGTGGCAGATGCTATGCCCCGCACGGACGCCCACGCGCAGCACGGCCCCGATCTGCCCCGATTGTGCGGCTGATCAGTCGGATTTTCCAGACTTCGTTGTGCATACATGCCCTCAACTTCTGGCCTTCAGTATCCGGGCACAGACCGTCGCAATCTGTTCTGTTTGCGACTTGCAGGCGAAAAACCTGTTGGGACGCGGTGTTGCGGCGGGCAACCTGAGAAAAAGTCTGAGTTTTTTTTCCGTTAAGGAAGAAATCTGTTATAGTTGGATCACTTAGTTTGGAATAACCTGTGATGTTAATTGAATTTTGGGAATTAGAGGCCATGTTCGACACATTGGTTCGCTGATGTCCGAAAGCAGCCAAAACCCGGGCAATGTGTCTTGGAGACGTGTATGAAACTCTGTTCGGCCCTGATTGTCGCACTGGCTGTGACAAGCGCCGCACCGGCTCTGGCCGAGGATTGGACAGGGGCCTACGCCGGGTTCAGCTTTGGATATGCTGACGCCAGTGGTCCTGCCGGATCCAGCGGCGATGACACGGCCTTTGGCGCGCATCTTGGGTATGATCGGGATTTCGGCAATTTCGTTCTGGGCGGAGAACTGGAGTACAACCGCCTGTCTCTCAACCTTAGCCAGAATCAGGGAAGTCTGGACAGCATGACAAGCGTCAAGCTGCGCGGTGGGTATGATTTCGGCGGGGCGCTGGGATATGTGGTTGTGGGCGCGGCGCGGGCCGATACGTCGGTCGATAACGATACCGCGGCTGTCTATGGGATCGGCGTTGCTTATCCGATCACCGATAACTTCGTCATCAGCGGTGAAGCCCTGCGGCAGAACTTCGACGATGTGACGCGCTCGAACGGCAGCCTGGATTCGAACGTCTTTAACCTGCGCACCACGTTCCGGTTCTGATCCGCCTCACTCTGCCGCGTGACGGCTGGCCAGTTTGGCGGCGAAATCGCACAGGGTTTGCAGGGCAGATGCAAACCGATCATCATCCACTGTCATCGCAACGCGAACATGTCCGGCGGCGGCCTTGCCGAAGCTTTCACCCGGCATCACGGCGATCGAGTGCGCGTCGAGCAGTGCGTTGGCGAAGCCTTCGCCGTTCAGGCCCGTGGCGCGGACATCCAGCATCAGATACATCGCGCCCTGCGCGGGAACCAGCCCGACGGTGTTTTGCGCCTCAAGCAGTTTTACGGCCAGGGACCGGCGGCGGCGGAAGGGGGCGGCGATGTCATCCTCGAGTGCCGCACCCGAACTCAGCGCGAAACTGGCCGCATCCTGAATGAACCCCGGAACGCCATAGGTGGTGTGCGTGGCGAGGTTGATCAAATGGTCGATGACCTCCTCTGGGCCGACGATCCAACCGCAACGCGAGCCGGTCATGGCATGGGATTTGGACATGGAGCCAACCACCAGTGTCCGTTCAGCCATGCCGGGCAGGGTGCGGGGCGAGATGTGCTCGCCCTCCCAGACCTGAGTGTCATAGACCTCATCCGAGATGAGCCACAAATCGCGTTTGCGGCAGATTTCGGAAATGTCTTCAAGCGTTTGGCGTGAATAGACGGCTCCGGTCGGATTGTTAGGCGTGTTGATCAACAGCGAGACGGCCCCGTCTGCGGTCGCGTCAATCTGCGCAGCGCGCGGCTGAAACGCGTCCGCGGCAGAGGTCTGAACTGCGCGCGCAACCGCTCCGGCACCGCGGATCGTGCCGGGATAGGTGGCGTAAAACGGGTCGAGGAACAGGCCCACATTGCCCGGGTCACACAGCGCCACGTGTGACGCGAACAGCGCGGACTGGCCGCCGGGGGTGATCATGACGTTGTTGCGGGTCGTCGGCACGCCGGTTCGCATCTGAACCCGTGCGGCCACGGTATCGCGCAAAAGATCGGTTCCCGGCACCATCGCGTAACCGGTATGCCCGGCGCGGGCCGACATATCCATCGCTTCGAGGATCGACGGATCGGTCAGCACATCATGCTCGCCGATGGTAAGCTCGGTCACCGCACGACCTTCGCTGACCATACGTCGCGCCCGGTAAAACACATCCCATCCGTCGCTGCCGCCACCGTTAAGCTGAGTGATACGCTGAGACAATTTCATGCCGTAGCCCCTTGTAAAGTCACCGCCGAATGGGGCACCGCAGATCGGATTTGTCAATCAGCTTCGCGGCGGCAGTGTTGCCTGCAGTTTCTTGGTCAGAGACCCGCGCACCAGATCGTAGGAGGCGGTTAAACGGTGGCGCAACTCATCCAAGTCGGCGTCAAAGGGCAGGCGGACCCAGCTTCGATGGAAGTAAGGCGCTTTGACCGCGATTCCGGCATCAATCAGCATCTGCGCCGTTTCGACATCGGGCGTTTTGACGGAAACCCCGTCATTTGCCGTGCCGATACAGGCAAACATCTTGCCCCCGATTTTCCATGCATCATGCCCGCCACCCCAAGGGTCCGACCACTCGGCCCCGGGCAACTCGCGGCAGATTGCGTTAACGGCATCACGGCTCATAGCGGCAGAGTGCCGGTCGGCGCGCGCGAACTCAAGCCTTGGCGTTGGGCGCGTCTCGTGCTAAGCGAGGGGCATGAACCGCATGAGCTGCATCATTATCTGCTGCATTACCTGCTGATTTATCAAGCGGGCCGGTTTCTTTCGTTTTCATCTCTGAGACAAGTTGCTAAGCCCGCGCCAACGCGCAAGCTTTAGGAGCCAGACCGATGACACACATCAAGCTGCACAATACGAGGACGCGGGCGAAGGAAGATTTCGTTCCGATTGATCCCGAAAACGTGCGGATGTATGTCTGCGGACCCACCGTTTATGACCGCGCCCATCTGGGCAACGCGCGGCCTGTGGTGGTGTTCGATGTTCTCTACCGCTTGCTGCGGCACGTCTATGGCACCGATCACGTGACCTATGTGCGCAATTTCACCGATGTGGATGACAAGATCAACGCCACGGCGCTGGCGCGCAAACAGTCCGGGGCCGAGGGGTCGTTGGAGCAGCTTGTTCAGGAACGCTCGGACGAGACCATTGGCTGGTATCTGCACGATATGGGCGCTTTGGGCGCGCTGGAGCCCAACGAGATGCCGCGCGCAACGCAGTATATCGACCAGATGGTCGCGATGATTGAGGATCTGATCGCCAAGGGCCATGCCTATGCGGCGGAAGGTCATGTGCTGTTTGCGGTCGATAGTTGGAAAGAGGACTACGGCAAGCTGTCGGGTCGGTCTGTCGACGACATGATCGCGGGCGCTCGGGTTGAGGTTGCGCCCTACAAGAAGAATCCGATGGATTTTGTGCTGTGGAAGCCCTCGACGGATGAGCTTCCGGGTTGGGACAGTCCTTGGGGTCGCGGGCGTCCGGGCTGGCATATCGAATGCTCGGCCATGAGCTATGAGTTGCTGGGCGAGAGTTTCGATATCCACGGTGGCGGCAACGATCTGATGTTCCCGCATCATGAAAATGAGATCGCCCAAAGCCAGTGCGCTCATCCGAATGGAGAATTCGCAAAGGTCTGGATGCATAACGAAATGCTGCAGGTCGAGGGGAAGAAAATGTCCAAATCGCTGGGCAATTTCTTCACCGTGCACGATCTGTTGGAGAAAGGCGTGCCGGGCGAGGTGATCCGGTTTGTCTTCCTGCAGACACATTATCGCAAGCCGATGGACTGGACCGAGAAAAAGGCGCGTGAGGCCGAGGCGACGTTGCGCAAGTGGCGGGCGCTGACAGCGGGCATCGAGCCCGCCGCCAGCGCGGCACCCTCGGTGATTGCGGCGCTTGGCGATGACCTGAATGCGGCGGGTGCCCTCGCCGAGCTCCACCGGATCGCGGCGGAGGGGGATGCGTCTGTGTTGCTGGCCAGTGCGCAGGTGCTTGGGTTGCTGACGGAAGAGATGGGCGCCTGGGCGGAAACCGGTACGGTGGATTTGACCTCGCACGCCGAGCGGTTGGCCAGTGCGCGGGCAGAGGCGATGCAGAACAAGGATTTCTCGGAAGTGGATCGTCTGAAATCCGCGTATATTGCCGCCGGGCTTGAGGTGCGGATGAGCAAAGAGGGGGTCGAGCTGGTGCCCGGAACCGGGTTCGACGCCGCCAAGCTGGAAGAAGTCTGATGAGCAAAGAGCGCCTTTACCTCTACGACACCACGCTGCGGGACGGGCAGCAGACGCAAGGCGTGCAGTTCTCGACCGCTGAGAAGGTGCAGATCGCGCAGGCTTTGGACTCGCTGGGGGTCGATTACATCGAAGGCGGATGGCCGGGGGCGAACCCCACCGACAGCGCGTTTTTCGACGCTGCCCCCAAGACCTCGGCCCGGTTGACCGCGTTTGGGATGACCAAACGTTCTGGCAGATCGGCTGAGAATGACGATGTGCTGGCTGCGGTGATGAATGCAGGGACGCAGGCGGTATGTCTGGTGGGTAAGTCGCATGATTATCACGTGACCCATGCGCTGGGTATTTCGCTGGAAGAGAACGTCGAAAACGTGCGCGCCTCGGTCGCGCATATCGTGGCGCAGGGGCGCGAGGCGTTGTTCGATGCCGAGCACTTCTTTGACGGCTACAGGGACAATCCCGACTACGCCACGCAGGTTTGTCGCGCTGCCCTAGACGCAGGCGCGCGGTGGGTCGTTCTGTGTGACACCAATGGTGGGGCCTTGCCGGCTGAGGTCGGGCGCATCGTCTCGGACCTGATCGCGGCGGGATTGCCGGGTGATCGGCTGGGGATTCACACCCACAACGACACGGAAAACGCGGTGGCCTGTTCGCTGGCTGCCGTGGATGCCGGTGCGCGCCAGATTCAGGGCACGCTGAACGGCTTGGGGGAGCGCTGCGGCAATGCCAATCTGACCGCATTGATCCCGACGCTGTTGTTGAAGGAACCCTATGCTTCGGGCTTTGAGATCGGAGTAAGCGCCGATGCATTGGCCGGGCTGACCCGGATCAGCCGGATGTTGGACGACATCCTGAACCGGGTGCCCAGCAAGCAGTCGGCCTATGTGGGGGCTTCGGCCTTTGCGCATAAGGCCGGGTTGCACGCCAGCGCGATCCTCAAGGACCCGTCGACCTATGAACATGTCGATCCTGCGACGGTCGGCAATGCGCGGATCATTCCGATGTCGAACCAGGCGGGGCAGTCGAACCTGCGCAAGCGCCTGACCGAAGCGGGGCTGACGGTCGAGGCGGGCGACCCGGCGCTGGGGCGCATTCTGGAGCGAATCAAACAGCGCGAGGCCGAGGGCTATTCCTACGACACCGCCCAGGCCAGTTTCGAGTTGCTGGCGCGGGATGAGTTGGGGCAATTGCCCGAGTTCTTCGAGGTCAAGCGCTACAAGGTGACGGTCGAGCGGCGCAAGAACAAGTACAACAAGATGGTCAGCCTGTCCGAGGCCGTCGTGGTCGTGAAGGTGGATGGCGAGAAGAAGCTGTCGGTCAGTGAATCGCATGACGAACAGGGCAGTGACAGGGGACCTGTGAACGCCCTGGCCAAGGCTTTGGCAAAGGATCTGGGACAGTATTCGCGGATACTGGACGACATGCATCTGGTCGACTTCAAGGTGCGCATAACGCAGGGCGGCACCGAGGCCGTCACCCGCGTGATCATTGACAGCGAAGACGGACAGGGGCGTCGGTGGTCCACGGTGGGGGTCAGTGCGAACATAGTGGACGCCTCGTTCGAGGCGCTGCTGGATGCGATCCAGTGGAAGCTTGTCCGGGATTGCGGCCCGCAAAAGGCTGCAGCCGAGTGAGTGTTTCCTTTGACGAAGACGTCAAAGCCTGCGCCGCGTTGGTGCACAAGGCCGACCCTGACCGTTTTCTCGCCGTCATGGCAGCACCGGTCTCCGCTCGCCCGATCCTGTTTCCGATCTACGCCTTGAATGTCGAGGTCGCGCGGGCCCCGTGGGTGACGCAAGAGGCGATGATCGCCGAGATGCGCCTGCAATGGTGGCGCGATGCGCTGCAGGAGATTGCCGAAGGTCCGCGGGCGCGGCGGCATGAGGTCGTGACGCCTCTGTCCCGTGTGTTGTCGCCGCATTTGGCGGCTATGCTGGATGAATATGTGGCCGTAAGACGTTGGGATATCTATCGTGATCCGTTTGAGGATCAGGCACATTTCGACGCGTATATCAACCACAGTTCTGGGTCTTTGTTGGTCGCGGCAACACAGGCTTTTGGGACGGCGGATGAAGAGGTTATACGCGATTTCGGCTACGGCGTTGGCGTCGCGAATTGGCTAAGGGCCATTCCCGAACTTGAGGCCCGGGGGCGTATTCCTTTGCTGGATGGCACGCCTGAGGGCGTACGGAGTTTGGCGCAATCGGCACTTGAGCGTTTGATCAGGGCGCGGGCGCAGCGAAATGCCGTATCCGGAAAAGCGCGACCGGCGATGTACGTGGGATGGCAGGCCGAGTGGATTTTGCGACAGGCCATCGCGCGACCCGATCGGGTCGCCTCGGGCGCACTGATCCAAAGCGAGGCGCGCCGACGATTGTCGCTGATGTGGATGGCGGCCTCGGGGCGGTGGTGATCAGGCGGTTCTGGTGTCTGCTGGTTTGAGGACCAGCCACAGCAACGCGCCGCCCGCCAATGTCAGCAACGGGATCATGGCTAGATTCACCGCCGTCCACCCTTCGACCGGCGAGCCGCCGGAACAGTTCATCAACCCGCCCGACGCCAGTGACGCGACCGTTACTCCGCCAAACACCAATAGGTCGTTCAGGCCCTGCATCCGCCCGCGTTCGTGAAGTTCGTGCGAGGCCGCCAGCATGGCGGTGGCTCCGATAAAGCCAAAGTTCCAGCCAATGCCCAGCAAGATCAGAGCGGCGAAGAAATTGCCTAACTCGACCCCTTGTAGGGCGACAACTCCGGCCCCGGCGAGGATGGCTAGACCGAGGGCCACGATCTTCTCTACCCCGAACCGCGCGATCAGGTGCCCGGTAAAGAAGCTGGGGATATACATCGCCAGAACGTGGCTTGTGACAACATCCGCCGCATCATTGGCCGAAAACCCGCAACCCACGACCGCCAGAGGGGTCGAGGTCATCACAAGGTTCATCAACGCGTAAGACACCATGGCGCAGATGATGGCCACGGCTATGCGCGGCGTTTTCAGCAACTCCAAGCGCGTCCGGCCTTTTGGGGTGTCTTCGGTCGGTTTGGGCGGCGTTGGAATGTCGAGGAAAAAGAACAGGGCCGAGCCGAAGACGTTCAGCGCGATCACCGCAAGGTAGGTGCCTAGAAACGGGATCACATAGGCCTGCGAGGTCAGCTTGACGATCTGAGGCCCAATGATCGCGGCGGCCAGCCCTCCGGCCATGACGTAAGAGATCGCCTTGGGGCGAAAGTCATCGGACGCCGTGTCGGCTGCGGCGAAGCGGTAGAAGCCGTGCGCGCTCATATAGATACCGGTCAGCAGGCTGCCCAGCAGGAAGATCGGGAAGGACCCCAGATACAGGCCATAGGCCCCGACCAGTCCACCACAGGCCCCTGCGGTTGCGCCCACCAGAAAGCCCGCCCGGCGGCCCCAGCGCTGCATGATGGCCGAGATCGGTGTGGCCGCCAGCATCGAGCCCAGAACGATCAGCGAAATCGGTAGCGTGGCAAGGCAGGGGTTGCTGGCAAGGGATTGACCGGCCAGCCCTCCGACGATGAAAATCATTGGCATCTGCGCGCCCAGAATGGACTGCGCCGCAACCAGAACCGCAACGTTGCGTTTGGCCTGAGAATTGTCCGGGGTCGCGGTGGTCAATGTCATGCGCCATGGGTAGCCGCGAAAAGTCCCGCATACAAGCGGCTTGCATATGCGGCACAGCCGCCTAACGTGCGGATAAATTCACAAAGCGGAGAGCGCATGACCGTTGGACGTATCATCGAAACGCCGGATTGCGTTGCCGAAGGGGCCGAATGGCTGGCCGGGGCATGCCCGCGCATGGCTTATGCGATGGATCAGACCGGCCCGCTGCCCCTGCGCCGCCGTCCGGATGGGTTTGCCCAGTTGCTGAGCGCGATTGTCAGTCAGCAGGTCAGCGTGGCCTCGGCCAATGCGATTTGGAAGCGATTGAAAGACGCGAAACTGACTGGGCCGCGCAAGATCATATGGGCCACGGATGATGACCTGCGGGCCGTGGGGCTGAGCCGTCAGAAAATCCGCTATGCCCGGGCGCTGGCCGAAGCACGTATTGATTACAAAGCCTTGCGCGACGTTTCTGACGCAGAGGTTGTTTCAGTTCTGACCGAGGTTCCGGGCATCGGCGTGTGGACCGCTGAAATCTACGCCATATTCTCGCTGGGCCGTGCGGATGTGATCGCGCCTGGCGATCTGGCCCTGCAAGAGGCCGCGCGGATCCTCTACGATCTGCCCAAGCGCCCCACGGACAAAGAGCTGCGCCAGATGGCCGAAGCGTGGTCGCCCTGGCGATCGGTTGCGGCGCGGGTGCTGTGGGCCTATTACCGGGTGGCCAAGGAACGAGAAGGGATCAGATGACTCGAGTTTTGAATGCGCTCCGAAAAGAGCCGGTTTCGGGCGATACACGCTCGGTCGTGGTGTTCGTGCATGGCTATGGCGCGAACGGCGCCGACCTTCTGGGTTTGGCCGATCCGCTGGGCGAACATTTGCCCGACACGCTGTTCGTCGCCCCCGATGCGCCCGAGCAGATCCCCGGTATGCCCAACGGATTTCAGTGGTTCCCGATCCCATGGATCGACGGCTCGTCCGAGGAAGAGGCGCGCCGGGGCATGGAGATGGCGGTCGAGGATTTCAACGCCTTTCTGGACGCGCTGATGGTCGACGAAGACGTACTGCCCGAGCAGGTCGTGCTGTTCGGTTTCTCTCAGGGTACGATGATGAGCCTGCACGTGGCCCCGCGCCGTGAAGACCCGGTGGCGGGGATCGTTGCCTTCTCGGGCCGTTTGCTGGAACCCGATCTACTGCCCGACGAAGTGGTCAGCCGGATGCCCGTATTGCTGGTGCATGGCGATGTGGACGACGTGGTGCCGCCGCAATCGCTGCCCGAAGCCGCCGAGGCTCTGCAGGGCGCAGGGTTCAAAGAGGTCTACGCCCATGTCATGAAAGGCACCGGCCACGGCATCGCCCCCGATGGCCTGAGCGTGGCGCTGGCCTTCATGCGCGACAAGCTGAGCCTGTGACCATGATCGCTGTCCGCCCGATGATGCGAGAAGATGTGGCCGAGGCCTGCCGCATCCTGAATGACATCATCGCCGCTGGAGGCACCACAGCGCATGAAATCCCGTTCTCGGACATCCTGTTTGCGCAGAGTTATCTGGACGGGGCCGACAAGATTTGCTGCCACGTTGCGCTGGATGATCAGGGCGACGTGGCCGGTTTCCAATGGCTGGGAACCCACGAAGATTTGCCCGACACCTGCGCCGATATCGCAACCTTCACCCGCCGCCACCCCGTCCTACGCGGGGCGGGGCGAGCGTTGTTCGATGAGACGGTGAAAACAGCCGGTGCACTGGGGCTAACGGCGATCAACGCGACCATCCGGGCGGACAACGTTCTGGGCCTGAGTTACTACGACAAGATGGGGTTTCGGGATTATTCCGTCGCTTACGGCGTTCCGCTGCGTGATGGCACCCCGGTTAACCGCATCTCAAAGCGGTACGAGCTGTGTTAGTCCCACAGGTGCGCTTCGGCAAACTCAACCGAGTTGCCTGCCGGATCGCGCACGTACAAGGATCGCGCTCCGCTGGGCCAGTCGAATTCAGCGTCGATGGGAATGTTCCAGTTCAGCAGGTGCTTGCGCATTAGGTCGATCTCATCCCGTGTCAGCACAAGGCAGACATGCCCCGCGCCCCGTGCGCCGTGTGGCGGCACAGGCAGGTCCGGGTTCTGGGGTGGTTGCTCCGTTTCATCCGCGTTGAACAGCAACAGAACGGAACCGCCGATCCGGTAGAATACATGGCGTTCCGCGACGCGTTGAATGCGGTCCAACCCCAGCGTTTCGCCATAGAACCGTTCGGCGGCGTCCAGATCATCAACATATAACGCTGCTTCCAGAATGGCCGACGGAACAGGAGTTTGGGGCGCGACTTTCATAGCCCCAGTCTATCAGATCAGGGCCTAATGTGTCACCGCCTCGCCCGTCGGTCGCGTTTGCGCTGCGGAGCCGTGCTTGGCGCAGGCATCGGCAGACTGTCCCAATGACCCGGCTCCAGATCGTCCAGCGTCCAATCCCCGATCCGATAGCGGATCAGGCGCAGCGTCGGCAGGCCGACAGCCGCCGTCATCCGGCGCACCTGACGGTTCTTGCCTTCGCGTATCGTCAACTCGATCCAACTGTCGGGCACGGTCTTGCGCTCGCGGATCGGTGGGGAGCGCGGCCACAGCCTGTCGGGCTCGTCGATCTGGCGCACTTTGGCGGGTCGGGTCAGGCCGTCCTTTAACTCTACCCCGTCCCGCAAGGCCTTCAGCGCGGCGGCATCGGGCTCGCCCTCGACCTGCACCCAATAGGTCTTGGCCATCTTGTGCCTGGGGTCCGAAATCTGCGCCTGCAGCCGACCCACATCGGTCAGCAGCATCAACCCCTCGCTGTCGCGATCCAGCCGCCCGGCGGGGTAGACGCCGGGCAGGTCGATGAAATCCGACAGTGTCCTGCGCGGCGACTCCGCATTCGCGCGGTCGGTGAATTGCGGCAGCACGTCGAAGGGTTTGTTGAAGCGAATGAACCAGGACATGACCCGCCCATAGCCCGAAGGGTACAGCAGGTGCAACCTGTGGATAACTGTCACGTGTTTGTTACGGAACAGGCGTACCCAGTCTGCGACATATAGTGGAAAATCAGGGCTTGTCAGAGTTTTACCACGATATATAGTCATCATAAGGCCGGGGCGGGTGCTCCCCGCTCTGGTGTCACAAACGGGCAGCTGAGAGCGAGGAGCGATTCTGTGATGGACGGAGACTTCAGGACCGAATTTGTCAGGGAGCCAGGTGCGCTCAAGCATCACCCGGCGTTGGTTTTGAATGCCGATTACCGCCCCTTGTCCTATTACCCGCTGTCACTGTGGCCCTGGCAAGAAGCGATCAAGGCCGCCTGGCTGGACAGGGTCGACATCGTGGCCGAGTACGACGAGGTCGTTCGAAGCCCGAGTACCGAGATCCGAATACCCTCGGTCGTTGTTTTGAAAGACTATGTAAAACCCAGAAAGCGCGTGGCCTTCACGCGCTTTAATTTATTTCTGCGGGATGAGTTCTGCTGCCAGTACTGCGGCAGCCGGGGTGATCTGACATTTGACCATGTCGTGCCGCGTGCCGCCGGCGGTGTCACAAGCTGGCAGAACGTGGTCGCGGCGTGCAGCCCGTGCAATCTGCGCAAAGGGTCGAAATCGCTGCGACAGGCCGGGATGACCCTGCGCAAGCCACCGCGGCAGCCGGATGCCGAGGCCTTGCGCAATATCGGGCGGAAGTTCCCGCCGAACCACCTGCACGACAGCTGGATCGACTTCCTGTACTGGGACGCCGAACTGGACGCTTAGCGCGCGCGCCAGGCCGCGATCCAAATCAGGGCCAGACCGGCGGAAATCACTGCGTTCCATCCCGCCATCGACAGGCCCAGCATCTCCCACGGGATGTCATCGCAGCGGACGAGCGGGGCGGACATGATCTGGTCCATCAGCTCTTGCGTGGACAACCCGCCGATATCGCCCGACGTACAGCTAGAGGGGCCTTCCCACCATTTACGCTCCACCCCCGCATGAAACACGCCGATGCCAGCGGTGATCAACGCGGCCATCGCCCCCAGCGCGGGCAGCAACCGAACGTGTGGCGCAGACAGGGCCAGAGCCCCAATCACCACCGCGGCCCCATGCGGATAACGTTGCCAGATGCACATCTTGCAGGGCGCCAGCCCGCCCAGATACTGAAAGGCCAAGGCACCCAGCAGCATTGCCGCCGATCCCCCGGCGGCCAACAGCACATAGCTTGTTCGTTTTGTCATAGGTAACGCACTACCAAAAACCCGCCGAAGAGCAAGATGATGAATAGTGTGAACATCAGGCCAAGGCGCTTTTCGATGAATTCCCGGATGGGTTCGCCAAATTTCCACAGCAAACCAGCCACCAGAAAGAACCGCATCGCCCGCGCCAGAATCGAGGTCGCGATGAATGTACCAAGCGGCATCCCGGTCCAGCCGGACATGATGGTGATGACCTTGTAGGGGAAGGGCGTGACTCCGGCGGCCAGAACGGCCCAGAAGCCGAAATCGTTGAAGCGAGTGTTGAACTCCTCCATCGCATGCGCCTTGCCCATGGATTCGAGGATGGGTTGACCGATGCTTTCATAAGCGAACGCGCCGATGGCGTATCCCAGCAAGCCCCCCAGAACCGACGCCACCAGAGCGACCCCAGCAATCAGCCAGGCGCGGGAAGGCCGCGCAATAATCATCGGGATCATCAGAACATCAGGGGGAATTGGAAAGAACGAGCTTTCGATAAAGGCCACAATCGCCAGCGCCCAAAGGGCATGCGGATGTTCGGCTAGTCGAATAGTCCAATCGTAAAGCGCTCGTAACATATGATACTCAAATCCCGTTCTCTAACCGTGCAAGCCAAACCATGCGCCTGCAGACCCGTCAACCACCGTCACGGAAACAAACAGTTCACTGCTTTATTTTTGCCTCTGGACCTTCTCTTTTTTGGGCGCTAATCCAGTGATCGTGGCCCAAGTGGCGGAATGGTAGACGCAGGGGATTCAAAATCCCCCGCCTTCACGGGCGTGAGAGTTCGAGTCTCTCCTTGGGCACCACATCCAGCGTTATTTCGATCTTTCGGCTCAACATTCGCATGGATCACTGCGCGCCTTCAGGTTGCCTTTCCCTTTCGCTGACGGGGAAAATCCACCGGATACCTTCAAAACTGAGGCTTTTGCTGTCGCGTGCCGGGGCTACACTTGACAAGTGCTGTCTCTGAATGAAACCTCGTATTCGTTGGGAGACTTTGGAAAAAATCAGATACTGACATGCTTTATGTTTCCAGGGCGGCACAAGTGCCTGCCTTCGGTTTTCGTCAAGTCTGCCGAAAAAAGACGACAGGGAGAACAGAAATGAAGAACAACGTTAAAGTCAGCCTCACCGCCTTCGCCACGGCTGCTTTTCTAGCGCCTGCTGCGTATGCAGAGGAGTTTATCACGATTGGGACGGGTGGTGTTACGGGTGTTTACTATCCGACCGGTGGTGCGATTTGCCGTTTGGTGAACAAGGGTCGCAAGGAACATGGGGTTCGGTGTTCGGTGGAATCGACGGGTGGGTCGGTTTACAACATCAACACCATCCGCGAGGGCGAGCTGGAGTTTGGTGTGGCGCAGTCGGACTGGCAGTACCATGCGTATAACGGCACCTCGAAGTTTGAAGACGCGGGCGCGTTCGAGAATCTGCGGGCGGTGTTCTCGGTGCATCCGGAACCCTTTACCGTTGTGGCGCGTGCCGATGCGGGGATTTCCAGCTTTGAGGACCTCAAGGGCAAGCGCGTGAACATCGGTAACCCGGGCTCGGGTCAGCGCGGCACGATGGATGTTGTGCTGGAAGCGATGGGCTGGACCATTGATGATTTCGAACTGGCTTCGGAACTGAAAGCGGCCGAGCAGTCGGCGGCGCTGTGCGACAACCAGCTGGACGCGATGATCTACACCGTGGGTCACCCGTCGGGGTCTATCCAGGAAGCCACTACCGCGTGCGACTCGGTTCTGGTGAACGTGACCGGTGACGCGATCCAGGGTCTGATCGACGGCAATTCCTATTACCGCACCGCGACCATTCCCGGTGGCATGTATCGCGGCTCGGACGGGGATACCACGACCTTTGGTGTGGGCGCGACCTTTGTGACCTCGGCGGATGTGTCGGATGATGCGGTCTATGCGGTTGTCAGCTCGGTCTTTGAAAACTTCGACGACTTCAAAAAGCTGCACCCGGCATTTGCCAACCTGAAGCCGGAAGAGATGATCTCGGACGGTTTGTCGGCGCCGCTGCATCCGGGTGCCGAGAAGTACTACAAGGAAAAAGGCTGGCTGCAGTAAGCCGGACCTGATGCGGGGCGCGCCTGTGACGGGCGCGCCCCTTTTGCACCCGCAGGAGAGGGTGAGAATGAGGCCGAAACGGTCCGACAAGATCGCAGAGCGACGGGGAGACGCCAGATGAGTTCCGACACCCAATCCAACCGCCCGCTATCCGAA